>CAYZHK010000057.1:0-9327 GCA_964477685.1 uncultured Nitrososphaerota archaeon | reverse complement strand
GACCTTGACTTCCCTCAGGGTGCTGCCGCAGACCCTGTCGCCCCTGTCGATCAGGTTGTAGAGGTGCCAGAGGTCGTCAGAGTCCTCAACCTCCAGCTCGACCGAGCCGCTCTTCTCGTCCCTCATTAGCATCCTCATTGGGGGGCCTCCGGCAAGAGATATTTGTGGACGGCATCGAATAATAAGTATCTCTATGCCGAACAATGATCTGGTCATCCGGGGGGCGAGGATGGGTGACCTTGAGGGCATTTATTCGCTAGAGAAGGAGTCCTTCCCAGACCCTTACCCAAAGGGGCTCCTCAAGGCATTCTTCTTCATGCCGAATGCCTACCTCGTGGCAACATCCAAAGGAGAGCTGGTGGGCTATGCTGTCGGCATTATCAGGTATGGATCAATCGGCCACATCATCTCCATTGCAGTCCTGCCGGGCTGCCGGGGGAAGGGGATAGGGAGCAGGCTGCTGGGGAGGCTGATGGAGGGGCTGGCGACCCTGGGAGCCCGGAGGATGAGGCTTGAGGTGAGGGGGTCCAACAGCCGAGCCATAGGGCTGTACCGAGCCGCCGGCTTTGTGGAGGAGGAGAGGATAAAAAATTATTATGCAGACGGCGAGTCTGCATTGGTGATGTGGCTTACTTGGAGCCGACGTCCTCGAACGTGAGCACCGTTATCCCCTGCGGGCGCTTGGCGATGTTCCCTATCCGCGCGCCAATCAGGTAGGCCACGCCCTTGCTGCTGGAGGTGTCCAGAAGCCTCTGGGTGATAACGCCGTCGAAGACGACCGCCTGGACCTTCTCGCTGGTGCCCTGCAGTGTATCCGCAAGCTCTCTCACGGCAACCTTCTGCTTCTGCTCCCAGGACTCGTCCAGCAGGGCAGCCTCCAGGCTCCCCTGAAGCTGCTCAATGAGGACCTTTAGCTTTGCCATGTCGACCCCCGGGAGGGCGACCTCTTCGGGTGCCGGAGCTGGCTCCTCCTGCTCCACCCTCTCCTGGGCCTTCTCCGGTGGCGGTAGCACCTCAGGCTCAACCTGCAGGGGCTCCTCCTCGCGCTCTGGCTTCTTAGATGGCTCGTGCCTCTTCTCACCGGAGACCTGGTACTGCTCGATTGGGATTTTGCTCCGCAGAGACTTTGCGAGTTCCTTGCCCGTCAGGTCCTCGACCTCCTTCCCATGTGGGGCCCTTGCAATGTAGTCTATGTCGGCAATCTGGAGCAGCTCCCTGAGGATGAGTTCACCGCCCCTGTCTCCGTCGACGAAGGCTATGACGGTCTTCTTCTTTGCGAGGTCCTTGACCGAGTCCGGCACCGAGGCCCCCTCCATGCCCACTACATTCTTGTAGCCGTGCCTCAGCATGTTGACAACGTCGGCCCTTCCCTCGGTGAGGATGACCGTGTCGGATTTGTCCACATCCGGCCCTGCGGGCAGGTTGTCGTGGCCGTATTTGGATATCTCGTGGACCCTCACGGATTTCATTATCTCGTCGGAGAGCTCCTTGATCTCGAACGCCCCTTCGGTCTCCCAGTGAACCAAGATGTCCCTGGCGCGGTCGATTATCTTCCGCCGCTTCTCCTCGCGGACGTCCTCGATCTTCTTCACCGCAACCCTGGCGGTGCATGGGCCGACCTTGTCTATGGTCTCCACTGCCGCCGCCACTATGGCTGTCTCGACCCTGTCGAGGCTGGACGGGATGACCACCTCGCCGAAGGACTTGCCGGACTTTGACTCAAGGTCGACTTGGATCCTTCCGATACGGCCGCTTTTTTGAAGTTCCCGGAGGTCCAGTTCCTCCCCGAGCAGACCCTCCGTCTGTCCGAAGATTGCTCCGATGACGTCGGGCTTGTCAACTACACCCTCGATCTCGATCGAGCTGTATATAGTATACTTTGCTGTTGTTGGCGTGCCGCCCATGTGTATCACCTTATTGTTCTCTGCTAGACCTCCGAAAGGTCCGGGGCGACTTTCGCCAATGCGTTTTTCCACATTTTAAGAATCATGTGAACATAACACCTTTTGTTAATCTACCATTATTGTTGCTGGGGTGAAATTGGAAATTACAGCTTAAATACCTTCCTATCTTGAGCAGGTCGCAGAGGAGAGGATTTCCAAGGCAGATTTAGCCTCCCCTACCCTTTCGAAGTACTCCCGCACTGGCTTCAGCCGGGCAACGAGACCCTCAGCAACCGCATTCTTGAGGTCCAGCGGATGGATTTTCCCCTCGTCGTAGGCAGCCAACAGCTCTGTAGAGGAGGCGAATGCCAGGTCCCCACCGTACTTCTGCGGCCTCGGTATGGTGAAGCCGGAGTCCCGCATGAGGATCAGGCGGGCGATGTCCAGCACGGGGTTGCCCTCCACGGTCTTTGGCGGGCAGAATCCGGCGTTGATCTTGGACCTGATTCTGTCCGGGGCGTCGTGTATGAAGAGGCAGGTCTCGGGCTTGGACTTGCTCATCTTGGCCTCCATCAGGCCCTCCTCGGCGTCCCCCTGGCAGTCCATCCTGCCGGACCCCTGAAGGCTCGAGAGGAGAGGGGTGTGGACGGCGACGGGCTTCTTCCTGGATGTCGACTCGGCCACCTCCCTTGCCAGCACATGGGCCCGCCTCTGGTCCATCCCCCCCAGGCAGATGTCCAGGTCCATGTAGAAAATGTCCTCGACCTGCATGCAGGGGTATATGAGCTTCGAGAAGTCGGTCATGGTCTCGTCCTCCTTCCGTCCCATTATCGTGACCCCCCGCTTTACCCTGGCCAGGGAGAGCGATTTGGCCACCCTCACCAGGCCCTCCCAGTAGGAACGGTCCTTGACGAGGTCGTCGGCCTTCAGAACCTTCACCCTGTCCAGATCCACCCCCAGTGCCCTGAAGCAGTGCTCAATGTAGCTGGCGCAGAGCTGGATCTTGGTCATGTCGCCGTTGAACTTGTCGTTGATCCAGGCGTGCCAGGTTGCCTCAAGGAGCGTCATCTTGATCCCTGCATTCATCAGGTCGACGAACTTGTTGGTCCAGATCATCCAGCCGACGTGGAAGAGTCCCGATGGCTCCACTCCTATGTAGCCCTCGGGCGCAGCATTTGACTGGACCAAGGAGAGGGCATCCTCCCTGGTGATGACTTCGGCAGCATCCCTGGTGATGAGTTCGAGCTTCGTTTCCGTATCCATGGCTAACGCCTCGCTGTGTTTGGCAGACCACCGTGTAGCCCGATGCTAACACCCGGCCTCATGGAAGGACGTTCCATCCTGCTTGGACGGGCTCTCTACAACGGGGCGTATCCAGCAGCCTGCCAGAGAAAATGGGGTCCGCCTTCCTTATTTAATTATTTGAACTGCGGGGCTGTTGCGGGTGTGGGTTAGGTCGCGTTCATCGCTGAGCTGCGCTCGACTCTCTTGACTCCTATCGACCCGCAATGGCGCCCCGCATGCTCGGCTCCCACTTCATCGCAATTTAGGATTGAGGTCAGCCTAGAAATAAGCTTTCCATGCCGTACAGGGCGCTGATCTCCAGCTCCATTATGGCAGTCGGATTCCCTATGCCGAAGGCGGTCAGCACCGAAGGCTTCACCTCGCCCAAGGTACCGATGGTTCTGCCCCCCACCACTGCCTGGGCGCATCTCCCGGCTATGAAGGCCTCTTTGTCTGCGGCCCGGTAGGTAACCTCCATCGAGAGATTCTTGAAGAAGGAGGAGGAGACAGCCTGGATTTCCTCAAAGCTAATGCTGTGGTCGCTGATGGCGGCCGAAAGGAGTGTGGAGGTGGCTGCCCGCCCGCCTCGTATATTGACGGCGTCCCCGTTCTCGAATATCTTCTGGGGGCAGGGTTGGTGGGCGTTGGATCCCAAAAAGGCCAGCTGCTCGGGTATGAGGGAGCCCCTGACCATGGAATACTCGTTGGATACGGGCTTCCCGATCGCCGCGTGGGGACCACGGTCAGCCAAGGATTTGGCAGAGGTTTCTTCGTTGGTCAGCATATAGGTGGTGATCTCCTGAAAGCCCATGCCGATCATCAGGTCTCTCGCCCTTGACCTCAGCCTGCTGCTGCTGAGCCGCCTCCCGATTGCCGTGGTGGGCGAGTACTGGGGAGGGATCCTGTTCAGGCCGTAGGCCATGATGATGTCCTCCACCAGGTCCACCTCGTGCATCACATCGAAGCGGAAGGGCGGGACCAGGACCTCGAGGAGGCCCTTTTTCCTGCTGGATGCTTTCATGCCCATTCGGTTCAGCAGTGTGCGGGCTGAGTCCAAGTCTAGGTCGAGTCCGGATACCCGCTGAACCATCTCCAGATGAAGGGTAAAGGGCGCCCAGTCCATTTTGGGTGTTTCCAGGTGCCTCTGCGGGTAATCCACCGCAACCCTGCCGTATCTGCCTCCCCTCTCGAGGAGAGAGGTCACAACGATGTTCAGGCAGAGGTTGATGGACTGCTCGCTCGTTCCGGTGACGTCGATGAAGAGGTCCCTGGTGGTCGGGCGGAGCCGGGTTTCGTTGCTGTTGATTATGGGCGGCATTGATAGGACTGTCCCGCGGCAGTCCGAGAGGAGCGGATAGCGGGGGAGCCCCTCAAGTATTGCCGCATACTCCCTGCCTTTGGGCGTCTTCTCGAGGATTTCCTTCCCGTTCATCTTGACGTCTTCCTCCAGCGGCGTGAAGGATATCCTCTCAGGTGGGAGCGCCCCGTATGAGAAGGGGGGCTGGACGGTGTCCAGGTCATAGATCCCTATGGAGGCTTTCTTCCTTCCTGCGGCGTATGTGCCATGGAGCCGCTCCTGCAGCTGCATCAGCTGTATCAGCGCCTTTTCGGTCAGGGATACCCCGTAGACCGCAGCGGCTACGATGAAGGGGCGGATACCGTCCACCGACTTGCCCACTTTGAGGGCGAGCATAGGCTTAGCAGGGAGCGCCTCTGGCTGCCGCTTCCCCAGGAGGGTCCGGGCGGCCCTTGCCAAGCCTTCCACGCTGAAGAGGTCGGGCCGATCGGAGGTCACCTCATAGGTCAGCTCCCCGTCTGTGACCAATTCGGTCTCGCATTTGAGCGACGAGAGGACTTCGTTCAGCCTCTTTTCGCTCAGCCTAGAACCTATCAGTGAAAGGAGGTCGTTTCTGTCTACGGTGACTGTGGGCATCTAGAGCCACCCCCACTCCCTTAGCCGCCCCAGATCCATGGTGTGCAGCTCCCTTATGTCGTCCACCCCCAAGCGGATCATGGCGAGGCGGCCTATCCCGATGCCCCAGGCGATGACCGGGAAGTCAATGCCCAGGGGGGCCAGCACCTCGGGCCTGAAGAGACCGGATCCCAGGCATTCGATCCAACCGAGCTTGGGGTGCTTCACGTAGGCCTCTATGCTCGGCTCCGTGAAGGGAAAATATCCCGGCGTGAATTTTATGTCCTTGAAGCCTAGCTGCCGGGCGAACTCGGAGAGGGTTCCAATCAAATGCCTCACATTGATGCCCCTGTCCCCGATGATGCCGTCCAGCTGGTCGAATTCGATCATGTGCCTAGAGTCTATGGCATCGGGCCTGAAGACCTTGGACAAGCAGAAGGTCTTCACGGGGGGCTTGCGCTTCTGGAAGAGGGTCCTCACGGAGACGGCGGTCGTCTGGGTTCGGAGGACGGGCTGCTTGGCGATGTCCAGGCTCCAACTGTACCTCCAGCCCTTTGAGCCGGTGTCGCCGCCGGTCTCGTGGGTCCTCTTGACGGCACGGATGAGGCTGGCTGGGGCGTCTATCCGCGGATCTGGTCCGATTATCCTGAAGTTGTCGTGGACTGCCCTGGCAGGATGGTCTTGAGCCTGGTAGAGGGCGTCGAAGTTCCAGAACTCGCTCTCCACATAGGGGCCGCTGGTCTCCTCAAAGCCCATGCTGAAGAGAATCTCCTTCACCTCCTCTAGGAATTCAAGGTAAGGGTGCTTTTTGCCCACCGAGAGAACCGGCGGTGACGCAGTGACGTCGTAGGGCCTTAGCCGGATGCTCTTCCAGCTCCCGTTCTTCAGCATATCAGAGGTCAGTTTAGCCGATTCCGTGGCGGTAGGGGGTTCCTTGACCAGCTCAATGTTGATGGTCTTGACGGATCTGGATGTGAGGAGGCCCCTCTCTATGAGCTGCTTGATCTGGTCTGGGCTTGCGGCACCTCCCTTGCCCCTGGGCCCCTCTGCCGATGACAGCCTGCGGAGCGCTTCGCCAAGGGCAGCGTCGTACTCACCCTTGAGCACAGCAAGGATGGCTCCTCCCCTCTTCTCGACCGCAATGACGCCACTCCGCCTCCCCCAGCCCAGCGCTGCCGAGATCTCTTGGGGCTTGAGCACCTGGCTCAGGTCCTTGAGCGGGGCTGTCCCTCCACCCGATGAAAGGAATTTGAACATCCGGGCCTCGGGCAGGCCCCTCTCTAGGCAGTAGTGCCCCTCCTCGGTGATCGAGTAAACTTCGCCTGTCTCCTCCCGGGTCTTGATGTAGCCTTTCCCCTCCAGAAGGTTCGCCAGTGGGAAAATGGAGCTCTCAGGCACCTGCAGGTCTGATGCTAAGGATGCGCCATCTGCCTTTCCTCCAAGCTTCTTGAGCGAATCGATAAGACGTGCCTCGGATTGGCTGACCGACACCCAGGAGTCCTCCTTGTCAATCACTCAACTTGCCTTTGCTTTTAAGTGATTAGTATGTTTATCTGGGACGGGCTTGCACTGTGCCTGGATCCGAGGCATGGCCATGCATGACGTGCGGTGGCCGTATCATTCTATTCCTTTGCCTACCTGCTTCCCCTGTCGGTCAAGCTCGCCTTGCCTTATTCTTGAAGAGGATATAGGGCATTTGTCCTTGGCGAGAACCATTTCGACCATGTGGATTTTCATTGGGGCCATCCCTTTTTTCTCCCTGAGCCGGTTCGCCTCAAGGGCAGTCTCGCAGGTCTCCCCGGTCACCACTATGTCAGTGATGCCGGCGTCTTCTAGGATGGGCCCGAAGCGGTCAGTGATCTCCACGATCTTTGCCCTCCCGACGAGCCCCTCAGCCTCCAAGAAGCTGAGCAGCTCCCTACGCCGCCGGGCGTAGGGGGCGACGCCCACTTTTCCTTCCTTCTGGACATAGGAATCTGAGGTAAGACCCACGATGACCTTTTTGCCTCTTCGGAAGGCCTCATGGAGAAGTGCCTTGTGGCCATCGTGGAGCCTGTCAAAGGTTCCGCCGACGGCGGTTGCCCCTTCTCTCATTTTCCATCAGCATTGGGTTTCTTTTCAGTGACGACATAGATGGCCTTAATGTAGGATTTGCCACTGCATTTCTTGCAGGGACCGAGCTCCTTGGGGATGAAGTCTCCCTGCTGGAAGTCGCGCTCTTCCCGCACGTCACAATTCCTGCAACCGATTACAGTGACCACTTTCTCCGGGGTTGGTTCCTTCTTTGGTGCCATTCTGCCTCCGAAGAAGTAGATTATCCAGGAGACGGCAAGTAGCCCCAGACCGGCTGTCAGGAGCAGGGTAGTGTAGTCGGCCAAGCTCTCCATGAATGTGGCCAGTATGAATAGAATGAAAGCGACGATTGTTAGGGCGATCGATATTATTGCAAGGGTGGGTTGCCTGCTTTTTCCAGGTATTTTTGACATCAGTTATCACCTATTGGGCTACACCCATGGTATTGCCTATGCCGGCGACGATGACCACATCGCCTTCTTTGGTCCTCTCAACAATTGAGGTCCTTATCCTCTCGACGATCTTGTCCGATGCCTCGGCGACCTCTTTTTTCATGGTGGTCAGGGCCTCGTCGATGTCCATTTTGCAGATGATTGCATCTATGGGGATGTTGTACTTGGTTGCAGCTTCCTCAATCTTATACTTCTCCGGTCCAGGATCACCGATAGCCGCGCCTATGCCTTCAACGACCTCACCGGTCGTCTCACCTTCCAGTTTCCCCGCAGCATCGATCATTATGATCCTGGCAATCTTGCCCTTCCTTCCCTCGACGAGCTCCTTTACCGCCTCGCCGGGTTTTCCAACCACTCCGCCCGGTCCCTCGGCCTTCAGAATTATGGCCTTCCGGTTGGAGATGTCGACCTCGGCATAAACCACTTCCTGTGAGATGGGCTTAACTGCGCCTCCGTACATCAGCTTTGAAGCCACAAGCGGCCCTAAGCCATCGCCCCAAGGCTTGCCCTCGGACATCCCCTTCTGGGCTGTGAAATAGGCCTCGGCGGTCTTCATTAGGAGAGGAAGCTGCATGTCCAGCTGGACGAAGATCATCAGACTCTTGGTCTTTTTACCCAGTATGAGGTAGTGGCGCACAATCTTGAAAACATAATTGAGGGCCATTGCCACTTCGAGGACATCCTCGGTGTTGGCAGTGTCGGATGAGCCGGCCTTGGGGGCGATCTGCCTGACGAACTCCCTCAGCCGGTCATGCCTTGTATCGAGGATGTGGTCGAGCCTCGTCAGCACGCCGTACGGGTCCCTGTCAACCGGTTCAATGGTGAAGAAGTCCAGGAACCCTGTGACTTTTGCCCTTATGTCAGCGTTTGCTTCGGTGAAAGGCTTGATGCTGTTTAGGGCCTGTTCCTTGCTTTTATCTGCAAGCTCCTGAAGCCTCTGCGTTGCCTTTTCCACGTTCCTCTGGTAGGTCCAGATCTGCATCCGCTGGTTGAAGAAGAGTATGATGATGAAGAAGGCAACCAAGTAGAGAACATTGAAGAGTATGGAATTAAGGTCGTTGCCGGTGCCAAAGATCTGACCAACAGGGATCACAGCGTTCACCAAATAGCATTCATGAAGAATGTGGAGATAGATATATTTCTTTCTTAAATGAAGTGGCCGCCAGCTTCCAAGGCTTCCCAGACCCTCTCGGCGTCCAGTACAACCAAAGACGTTTGGTGGTTTAACTTCCGTGTTCGGTATGGGAACGGGTGGTTCCCACCAACTCTGGCCGGCGTACCGCATTACTAGAAAAAGTAAGGGTTTTTAAAGTTTGCCCTTCAGTTCTCCATAACGATCATTGTCATGGTGGACCTTACTTCATCCAACTGGCGTATTTTCTTGGTGACCATCTCGCGAAGCCTTTCCTGGGTATCGGATTCCAGCATGACGATTATGTCATAGACCCCATAGACCATGTAACAGGTCCTGACTTCTGGTATCTTCTTTATGTTCTCCAATACCTCACGGTCGGTTCCAGCCTCGACGTTCACCAATACAAAGGCGAGAGGCATATCAGCACCAAATAAAACAATAGTGAAATTATCTTATAACCTCTTTGTTAGATTTGTTGCAATATGTTACAATGCAAGTGGCTGGAAGGTGGTAGTGGGGCTGGAGGGACTTGAACCCTCGATATGCGGGTTTCCCCGCGCTAGCCGCTCCAGAAGACAATCATCCCCG
>CAYZHK010000056.1:0-9434 GCA_964477685.1 uncultured Nitrososphaerota archaeon | reverse complement strand
CCTATCACCATTGTGTGCTGGCCCATGACGCCCTCCCTCCTCCGCTCCTCCGTCCTCTGCAGGGACGCGATCCCCTCGCCTACCGTCATGAACCTTTCCTCTTCGGCCCTCAGGTCCAAGAAGAAGAGGGTGTGGAGGTCCAGCGCTCTGTTCTGCTTCAGGGTATCGTAGGGGACATCCGAAATGGGGGGCGGGAAGGTGATGGTGGCTGATCTGCCGAACTTATAGTTCTGGAGGCCGGCCTCCCCTGCCGCCACGGAGACTATGGAGGGAGCGTGGTGGACCTTGACCTGGATGCCACGCTTGGCTGCCCTTATCCTCAGGTCCACATGGGTCGTGGCAATGAATGGGTCGCCGGCCACCAGGAGGGCCACGCTGCCCGAGTCGGCCATGGACAGCAGCTCCCGGCCATCCTCAACATACTTCCTGTTCACGACCGTCACCTCCTTGCTCAGGAGGGTTTTCAGCGAATCCAGGTTGAGGCCCGGGAGGGTGTTGGTATAGCCCTCCAGCAGCACATGGTCGCATGCCTTTGCGCCCTCGAGGCCCTCGATACTTATCCCTCTCTCGCCATACAGGCCAAGGCCGATGAACGCCAAAGATCCCATTTTTTGCCCCTCAGAACTAGAGAGAAACTCTTAAATTACTGTTTCTTTAACGGAAGGCAGGTGGGCCTGTAGCTCAGTACGGTAGAGCGGTGGGCTCTTAACCCATTGGCCAAGGGTTCAAATCCCTTCAGGCCCGCCATCATCATCCATTTTTTAAAGGGTCTTTTTCAAAAAAACTATCCCTTAAGTTCGCAGAGGCGTTTAGTCAATTCATTAAAAATAAGGGTCTTCTTTTGCGGACTCAGATGAAAACTGACTTTGTAAATCATTTGTTCGGATATTGTGAAGATGTAATTTAGCTTTATGACGCTGTCCTTTACTGCGCCCTCGCTCTTGGAGAGCGGTATTCCTTTCATCTTGAGGTTGCTAGTCACCCCGGCTATCACGACATTCCCAAACTCCTGAAATAGTACAACAGCAGGCCTAGCCTTGATCTCTGAGGTGTCAGTAAATTGCACTCTCGCGATTACAACATCGCCTGGCTTAGGCATTTTCCCAAGCCTCGTCTTCTTGGTTGTCCCATAGTTCTCTCATTTTTAACTGTTGTATTTTATAGAGAAAATCATCATACTGACTTTCTTTTCGGTTTACCTTCGCCGTCTCTATCAACTCTGAAATCACTTCATCGTAAGTCTCTCTCGGATATTTTTTAATGGCTTTTAGTTTCCTAACCACAGACTTCTTAAGTTGTATTGTGGTCACGTCTTTCATTATTTATCGCCTATAGCGAATACATAAGTTATTATATATAAATTTTTTTTCTAACGCCCTCTTGATGTTCACAATGATTATTGATGCGATGCGCTTTAGTGGCCATACGAGGCTACCGAGTTCTTTATCATAAAAAAATATGTAGATTCCCCAAAGCTAATGGAGCTATTTGCTGTCGAAGGCGGTAGTTATGGCAGATGCCTGATAGGTATTGCCCAGAGCCTTGCGCAAAGCTATCACCAATCTACGTTCCAACTCCTTTCGGGTTCCGACTCCGTCCGATCCACATCGATTGTATGAGTTTCTTTTTCAATAATATCTTTTATTAAAATAAAATTTAGTTCTTTGTTATTTTAGATAAACCTTAAAGGTAAAAAAGGGGTACCTGCACCTAATCCAGAGCAAATATTTTCGGGCCCGCCATTGGTTCTATGAGAGCACTTCAAGATCAGGGAAAGATATCCTGAGGTTGTTGATGAATTTCTCCTCAAAATCGAGGGACTTCAGGGTATCCGTCACCTCTTCCATCGACGGCTCTGGATACTTTTCAGGCCTGCCGGTGATCTCGTCCAGAGCCAAGCCGCAGACATTGACCCCAACGCCTTGGTCAGAAGGCGCAACAATCAAGTGGATACCGCCCCTCTGGGCGGATTGGGTATAGTCCTTGAAGGCCAACGGGAAGGTGAGTATTCTGAGGATTATCGGAAGCCAGGCTCCCTCTGCAGCGAATATGGAGGATTTGCCTCCCTTGAAAGTCTCGCTCTTCTTGATCTTTAGCCCCATATTCTGTAGGGCGGTGTTCACGGCAGCCACCACGGCCTCCACACTGGACCCGCGTATGAGCAGGAGCCTGTTTGAGCAGACTATCGGCTGGGACATCTTGACCACACTGTATTTTTTCCCCTTCTGCCCTTTTACACTTACCGCAGGATAGCTTGCCGCGAATAGGGCATAAAGTATATCTATATTCATCCAGAGTTAATCGAGGCGTGCAGTCCATGGCCCAGCAACAGATCATCCCGATTTTCCTGAAATACTCCAATGTGCACCTGGTAAAGAACGGCAAGCTGATCCTGGTGGACACTGGCTACACCGGCAACGCCGACAGGATATTATCGGCCATAAGGGAAGAAGGGAAGCTCAAGGAGCTCTCACTGATCGTCATAACGCACGGTCATCTGGACCATATCGGCAGCCTGCCGGAGCTCAAAAAGAGCCTTGGGGCGAGGGTAGCCATCCACAGGAATGATATGGATGCCCTCAGGACAGGCAGGAGCAGGTCGGCAAGAAAGGCATCCTTCCTGGGCAGGCTGGCCGGAAGCCGTGGTTCGAAGGATTGGGAGCCCGTCGAGCCGGACATAATCATCGATGGCGAGATGGACCTCAAGGAATTCGGCATCAGCGGTTCGGTCATACCGACGCCGGGCCATACCGCCGGCTCCGTCTCAGTACTCCTGCAGTCCGGCGATGCCCTGGTCGGCGACCTGGTGGTGGGGGGCATGATCAACCACAAGAAACCCTCCCATTCCCTCTTCGCCGAAGACAAAGAGCAGGTGACCAAGAGCGTGATGCTCCTCCTCGAACGGGGCGCGAAGGTATTTTACGGATCCCATGGGGGGCCCTTCACGGCCGAAGAGGTCAGGAAGAGCTTCTTCCCATAGTGTGGGGCTCAGCTGCATCCTATCCACCTCTCCAGCGTTGGGACCGGCAAGGGGCGGCCCGCAGGGTTGATGCCCATCCCCCTCCAGACAGTGGAGGCGGCCTCCTCCAGCAGCCTGACGTACGCCTCCCTGTCGTAGCTCCCGCTGAAGAGGTCCGGCGCCCTGACCCTGCAGAGGGGGTTGGGGTTGTCCTGGTCGGTGTATATGAATGGGACGTCGTCGCCCACCTCCAGCCCCTGTCCTGCGTGGAGCAGCTGCAGCGCCGCCGACCTCTGAGCGACGCTGGCGGCGTACTCCCCGATGCTCTTCCCAAGTCGCCTCCTGATCACCAGCTCCCCTGGCGCCACATCACCTAGCCTCACCCTCTCGGCGGCGGCGCCCAGCAGTGCCATCCCCTTCGGCACCCCGTCCGCGAGGACCGCCTCCGCGTCGGCATGGTCCAGGACGGTCCGTATGAGCTCCTCCTGGAAGGACCTTACGAACTCCGGCGTGTCGGAGCGCCTCAGCTCTATTCCCCTCGCCTCCACCCTCCCTTCGCTGGTGAGGCCAAAGTAGTGGTTGAGGGCGGATGACGAAGGGTCGCTCTTCAGGGGAAGGAAGGCTACGAAGCGGAAGTGCTTGTCCAGGGAAATGGGCATTCCGGTCGCGGCGGCAATCTCGGCAGCAAGGGCCTCGTAGTCTGCAGCCGCGGCCCCCTTCCTCCTCACGAAGAGGGAGTCCACGTTGGAGTACACGATATGGAAGCCCCGGGACTCTGCCGCCGCCTTGGCCCTGAGCATGCAGTCGCGGGACCGCCTGTTGATCTCCTCGAAGGCCACCACGTTGCCGAAGCGGTTCCTGCAGCAGCCCGCTATGCCATACGCCGTTACGAGTATCATCTTCAGGGCGTCCACCCTCTGCTCGCAGTAGAGCCTCTCCCTGCTCCCGGCAGGCAGCATTCTCTTCACCTTCTTGAGGCGGAGGCGCCTCTCGAGACAGGGGCCGATAACCTCGGGCAGTATCCCCATCCCGCCGCCGCCCCCGGAGGGGCTCTCGTAGCTGAGGTTGCTCCTGAGGATTATGTTCGGGTACTGGGAGTCAAAGTCCAGGGCGGCCACGTTCTCGTGCAGCCGCCCGGCCTCGGGCGTCATGGTGATCCCTCCCCTGTCCCTCTCCGGGAGGGCCCTGAGGGGCCTCGCCTCCTCGAAGAACTCCTCTTTCGCTATGGCGTAGCCCCGCCTGAGCAGGACGTAGCAGTTGCGCGAGTCTATGCTCTTGTTGCTCAGCCACCTCGTGGAAAGGCCCATGGGGGCAAAGGAGAACCGCGCCCTCTCCACCAGCCCTGCTATGCCCCACTCGTCGGAGTCGAAGCCGTAGAAGATGTCCCCCAGGACCACCCTGCCGGCGAGGGAGCCCTGGGCCCTGACCTGGTCACGGTCGGCGCACCTGCCCAGGTCGAAGGGGAGACCGCTCTCCATGAAGGCTTCCCTGAGGGCTGGGTAGGCCATCCTGTCGCACTTGGGGGAGAAGAGGAGGTCGGGGTCGGCCTCCCGGAGGTACTCCGCGAAGCCGCCCATGGACCTGAACTCCCGCATCTCGCCTCTGAACTTCGTCTTGACGCCTGCCACGGCCATGGCCCCGTTCTCCTGCGGCTGGAGGAGGGGGAAGAAGCAAAGGAGGCTGAACGGCGACGGCGCGAGGTCGTCCAAATCGTCGAGGCGCTCCATGGAGAGGAGGCGCCCCCCCTCGTGGGAGACCAGGACCCTGCTGGAGGGCTCTATGGGGAGGCGGGTGAAGAGGTACCGCTGGATGTGCCTCATGCCGGCGTTGTAGACCCTCGAGACCAGCACGCTCCCCCCGACCGAGGCGACGAGGTCTCTGAAGCCGTCGGTGCCATGGGCCTCCACCCGCACCAGCCTCCGCGGCCTGCCGTGCTGGAGGGAGGTCAGCAGCGTCTCCACCCTAGCGGATCTCACCTCCGGGCATTCCGAGAGGCGGTAGAGGAGGTTGTCCTCGCCCACACCCTCTCCCGCCTCCACATGGAAGAAGGGTGCGTAGCCGTCGGTGAGGCGGAGCGTGGCGCCGTCCTCGCCCTTGACCCAGAGGACCGCCTTGGACCCATGGATGTAGGCGTCCAGCAGCCAGCCCCTCAGCCGTTCCATGGGTCCCACCCCGGCGGTCTAGCCTTCCTTGGGCAGGGGCGAGGCCTCGAGCCGCCTGAGCCGCTCCTCCAGCGCCTCCATCCTCTTCGCACACTCCAGGGAGGCCTCCCTCAGCTCCTCTATGGCTCCGCTGTTGTGGATGTTGGCGGTCAGGTTGAGTGCGTCCAGGACCAGGGGCGTCTCCGAGTTCCCCATGGCGGCGTGCTCCCTGTCCCATGCCCCGCTGAGCAGGGCATCAAACCCCTTCCTGTGGATCGGATCCCTGAGCAGCGGCAGGTAGTTTCTCCTCAGCCTCTCCAGGAGCTCCTGGTAGAGCTGCCTGAAGGGCGGCGTGACTCTTCCCATGAGCGTTTCACCTCCGTCAGATCCCTTCCCGGGCGCCGCCTCCGGTCCGCAGGAGGGCTGCGCCACCGCCGGCGTGGCCTTCTCCGGGTGCTTCAGGAGCAATGCCTGCAGCCCGCCGCTCCGCTCCCTCACCCTGACCACGACGGCTGCCAGCTCTGCGGCCATGGCCGGAAGGGCGTCTGCCTTCGCGGTGACCACCATCACAAGGTCCCTCTCCGCAGCCAGGCGCCAGAGGGCGGAGACGGAGCGGTGGATGCCATCCATCACCGCCTGGCGGTTCTTCTCGTTCCCCTCAACGAAGGCGGCTATGTTGTGGACCAGGATCATGTGGGTGGACGGCTGCTGCCTTACCGCGGCCTCGAGGGCGGCTGTGGCCTTCTGCTGCCTGAACTCGCTGTACGCCGCGACGAAGTAGACACCCTCCAAGACGCTCGACGGTTCAAGCCCCTCCGCCTTTGCCTGGGCCGCCAGCAGGTCGGCCCTGAGGAGGGTCTTTTCACGGTAGTAGTTGGTGTTGTTCATGTAGGCAACGAGCCCCTCCCTCGAGCAGCGGACCACGAGCCTGTGGGCGAGCTCGTCAATGAAGTCGGATGTGCCATAGAAGGCGTGCAGCCTCCCCCCGCGCAGCGGACCGATGAGGGTGTCCAGGGCGCCATAGCCGGTGGTCAGGGCATTACCGCTTTCCCGCAGGGCTGATGCCCTCACGAAGGAGGAGGTCACGGCAACCACATGAAGCACCCAGGGGCATATAGATCACTTTCGCCCCCAAAAACCTTCACTGGACCATCGGGATGACCGTGGCCGATGGTCCTCCGGCGGCAGGGGACAGTTTCAGCCGGGAGAGAGTCGCGAAAAGCGGCTGCGGCCTGCCCAATGCTGTCAGAGCGCCCATGCGGTTACTGCGAGGCCGATCGCCAGGCAGTAGATGGCAAAGAGGTAGAACCTGTCGGACATGACGAACCTCTTCACTGCCCTAATGGCGAGATAGCCCACAACAGCGGCCACCGCCATGGCAATGACGCTGTTGGGGTCGAGGGCGATGGCAGGTGCCTTGATCACCTCTACGGCTGTGGCGCCGATGATGGCAGGAATAGAGAGGAGGAAGGCGAACCTGAAGGCTTTCTGCTTCTCCGCACCCGAGAAGAGGCCCGATGAGATTGTGGATCCGCTCCGGGAGATGCCTGGGATCAGCGCCAGTGCTTGGAAGAGCCCAATGGTGAGGGCAGTCGGCCATCCTATTTCGCCATTGCCACGGTGGAACCTCGATAGGGCGAGGATGGCGGCAGTGGTGATGAAGCCTGCGCCAACGGCCAGCAGGTTGGAGAAGAAGGATTCGAAGAGGTCAAGCAGGAAGAGGGCTGCGAGGGCTGCCGGAATGGAACCGATGACCAGAAGCAGCACAGCCCTGAAGTCTGGGTTGCCGCGGTCAAATGTGAAGAAGCCCTTGATTAGCGCGATGATGTCGCGCCAGAAGTAGGCGATTACCGAGGCCAGGGTGCCGAGGTGGAGTAGTATGTCGAAGGCGACGGGAGCGTCCAAGCCCAATAGCTGCTGGAAGACCACCAGGTGGCCTGAGCTCGATACGGGCAGCCACTCGGTCAATCCCTGTACCAGCGCGAGGAGCAGGGCGGATGCCAAATCCATGGGCTAAGCTTGTTTTAGGGGATATTTATCGATGGCGAAAGGCTGATGCTCAGGGCTTCTCACAGAGGCGGACCACCAGGACAAGGCAGTGGGCGTTGTTGACCACGGTGTTGGCGACGCTGCCCATGAGGATCTCGCGCAACCGGTTCTTTCCCTTGGCACCGATGATTATCATGCCAGCCCCCATCGCATCCCCCATCTTGATTATGCGCATGCCCGGGTTCCCCACCGAGAAGTCCATCTCCAACCTGGGCTTGACGCCGCAGTCGACAGCCATCTTCTGGGCATCGGCGAGTATTTTGTTCCCGGCATCCTCCAGCTGCTTGGTGACCTCGGACATGCCCGCCGGCTCTGTGGCGACGGGCATCACCACGACGTGCAGTATGGTCACTTCTGCGGTCAGGAGCTTTGAAAACTGGCAGGCAACCTGCAACTCCTCAGCCATGTACTCGGAGCCGTCAACCGGCACAAGGATCTTGTCTATTGTTCCCATAGTAAAAACTACGTCAATCCGACCGTTAAATGTTATGCGAAGTTCAGCAGGCCTGCCATCGGTTCGAAGATGGTTCTGTCGTCGATGGCGGCCCCCAGTTCCTCTTCGCTCCTGAAGGGCCTCCTCCGGACCAGGGTGGCTGCCCTCTTTGAGCCGATCCCAGGAATAGACTGAAGCTCCCTGAGGCCCATGCTGTTGATCCTCATGGGCACCGGGAGACCCCCCACGGAGCGGGGCCCATGGGAGAGGACGGCCACATCCAGAAAAACCCCAAGAGGCTTGACGGCAGGGATCCCCACCAGTAGCGGGTAGGACCCGATCTGCCTTGACCATGTCATCCTCCCTTCGACGAGTTCGGTTCTGACGCCCCTCATCACCGTCCAGGTGGGAATGATCCTCTCCAGCATCGGCCTGTCCACATCGGCCCTCATCTGCATCTTGTGCCTGACGAAGAGCTGCCGGTGCTTCCTTGCCAAGTGGTCGCCGAAGGATGCCAGGCGGGTGGAGGGCATTACCATGAGCTGCCTCAGGTTGATGCGGCGCACCAGGAGGCCCATCTCGAGGACTTTCCTCATGAACCAGTAGTTGGCGGAGAAGGTGCTCTTGGTCTCCCCCGGAAGCCCGTAGACAAAGTTGACCCCCGGCAGGAGGTGGGGCATGCCATTTTCCCCCCGCTGATTGCCTATGCCGTTTATCACAGAGATGGCGAAGAGGGCGCCGTCAGGGTAGACCTTGAGGTTGTTCTTCCGGACCACGTCCTCATCCGCGGACTCGATCCCCAGGGCCGCCACATCACCCGGCGTGTGGAGCTCGACTATGTGCCTCAGCGCCTCCTCGGACGAATTGGGGTGGTGGAATATGGTGGTGGGGTTGATGTTGTCTATGTGAAGGACCCTCAGGTCTGGGGCAGCCCTCCGGGCAGCGGTGAAGAGCCTTTTCAGGGCCGACGGGTTGGGCTCCGGGCACTCGTTCTCGTCCTTCGATCCGAAAATGAGCAGGTCAGGCTGCCGTCCGAACCTGAAGTTCACTGCCCCTGAGGAGGCCAGCGCACGCATCTCCTTCGCTATGCCTGCAACGGACCTGAAGTCAGGCGTACCGTGCAGCGGCTCCGTGCAGAAGGAGCAGCCTCCACTCAGGGAGCGCGGGCAGCCACGGAAGGTCTCCAGCTCGCAGATCAGGCCGTCCGGGAAGCAGGGGTGCTGCTCAATGATCTTGGCACCCTTCGCCGCGTAGCCATTGACGTCGTTGGAGCAGGACCTCACGGCGTCGGTGTCCGTCCGAGGGTTGAAGCCGTTGGAGAGAAGTTCACGGATCACGCACTCTGGGTCCCCCGAGATGACGAATTCGTAGAGGGACGGGAGATCCCGGGGGATCTCGGTCATGGTCCCTCCCCCGTGCCCGAAGCCGAAGCGGGCGGCGGGGCCGCAGAGGATGGTGTGCCTTGACCTCAGCCGGTTGGGGATTGCCAACGCGTCCCTTGCGGTGGCGGGTGAGCCGCTCAGGTATTTTCCGGGGACGGTCACTCCCGCAACCAAGACGGCCAGCTCCGACGTTGCGGATATGGTCTCCACGGCCTTAGGGTCGTGCCGGAGCTGGTCAATGGTGATGTAGCGGATGTCTGCGGTCGTGTCGGCATCCCATATCGCCCCGGCTATGTAGCGGGGGTAGACATCTAGGTACGGAGGGACGCCGAGGCCGGCTGGCTCGTCGGTATATCCATCAATGATAAGGGCCCTCAAATCATCGATCCGCCGCCATCATTTCAGGTGCTCCCAGCCCTTTGGAGGCAGCGGGACCTCTCTTTCGCCCTCCAGGTAGACGACCCTGGAAC
>CAYZHK010000055.1:0-9781 GCA_964477685.1 uncultured Nitrososphaerota archaeon | reverse complement strand
GCCCAGAGGACACTGGTGGGCTTCCTCTCAAAGGCGGCCAGGGTGGAGCCGGTAAAGCTCGTGGTGGACCACCGGGAGAGGTCCTCCCTTATGGTCGCCGAGCTCTCCCGGCTGGGCGTTTCCATGGAGTTCAAGAGCCTCAAGGTGGGGGACTACCTGATCTCCGAGGAGGTGGCCGTGGAGAGGAAGACACTGGAGGACTTTGCCGGCTCCATACTGGACAGGAGGCTCTTCGAGCAGGCGAGGGCCCTCCGGCAGGCCTACCAGAGGCCGCTCCTGCTCCTGGAGGGGAGGGGGCCCCTGAGGTCCGGCATATCCCAGGAGGCACTTCGGGGGGCCATGGCCAGCGTCATGCTGGACATGGGCGTGCCGGTCCTCTGGGTGGAGGGGGCGGCCGAGGGGGCCCTCTTCCTGCTGACCATCTGCAGGAGGGAGCAGCGGGGCGAGGGGAGGGACCTGTCGCTGAAGGACCGGAGGAGGGCGACTACCCCCGACGGCGAGAGGGAGTACGTGGTGGCCAGCCTCCCCTTCGTGGAGGCGAAGATGGCCAGGAGGCTGCTTGCACAGTTCAGGACGGTCCAGGGCGTCTTCTCCGCCGGCGAGGAGGAGCTCATGGAGGTCGAGGGGATCGGGAAGAAGAAGGCGAGGAGGATAAGGGAGCTGGTGGGGGGCGAGTACTCGGTCAGCCCTTCCCCTGGCGGACCTTCCCCAGGGAGTCGAGAAGGGAAGAGAGGGACCTAGAGAGCGACTCCAGCTCCTTCGGGTCGTCGGTTGCCTCCATCCGCTCCTTGATTGAGGCTATTTTCTTCTGCAGGAGGGCCTCCAGCTCCGAGGAGGCGGTGGACTGGGCCGCGAGCTTCTCGGCCTCGGAGGACTTGGCGAAGACGACCCTCCTCCCGCAGCTCGGGCAGATAATCTCGCCGCTGGTCAGCCTGAAGATGGGCACCTTGCAGTCCGGGCAGGACTCGGCCATCATGGTGGCACCCGCCCTGAGCAGCTCGGCCATCCTCTTCACGTCGGCGTCCCTCTTGGTCAACCTCTTTGGCATAGTAGAAACACTGTTGGTGCGGGGTAATATCCCCTTGCCGTAAGCTATTTATCGGAAAGCGTTTTATGTGTGGGTTGATTCTCTCTAGTGGGGTGCTGAGGACTATGGTGGACGAAAAAATGGCTCAGGCGCTCTCCGTGCTCCAGCAGATCGCGGAGGACAACGGGGTGCCGAGGAACATCAGGAGGTCTGCCTCGGACGCCATGAAGGTTCTCCAGGGCAAGCAGTACACCAACGCCGTCAAGGCGTCCAACGCCATCAGCATCCTCGAGGAGTGCAGCCAGGACCCGAATATGCCGCTCTTCGCCCGGACCGCCATCTGGAAGGCCACGAGTGTCCTCGAGCAGATCAAGGATTAGCCTGCCCTGCGGAAGGCTCACTTTCTCCTAAGCAGTGTCAGGGCTTCTGCGCAGATCTTTTCCCCCCCGGCCAGCAGGGAGATCCGCGAGGAGATGTCAAGGCTGCAGTCCAGCGGGTTGCCACCCAGGTCCAGTACGGCACCGCCGGCCTCCCGCAGCACCAGGTAAGCCGCGGCGATGTCCGTCACCCTCAGCAGGCCCCGGTTGTCGAAGTAGAGGTCCAGCCCGCCCGAAGCCACAAGGCAGAGCTCAAGGGCTGCCGACCCCATGTTCCTGACGTGTTTTGAGCCTAGGACCAGGGGGACGATCTCCTCCAGCTTCCGCCTGTCCCCCCTGACGTTGAGATCGACGCCTATCAGGCCCTCCGAGAGTCGCGGCGGGGCGGGCATCAGGATCCTTTCGCCGTTGACTGCCGAGCCCTTCCCCCGTTCGGCCTGATAGATGCGAGCCGTAGGGAGCTCCATGACAAGCCCCGCGGAGACATCCGAGAGGCGCGGGCCCATGGAGGCCGCCAGCGATATGGAGTAAAATTCGATCCCCCTGACGGCGTTGGTTGTGCCGTCAACGGGGTCCAGTATGACGGTGGGGTATTGGCTGTCGCCGAACCTGCGGACCCCCAGCTCCTCGCTGAGCAGCGTCCCCCGGAAGCCCTGGGACTGGAGGTATGCCACCGCGGCGTCCTCGGCCACCCGGTCAATCACCTTTGTCGAGTCGCCCCCAGCGCCCCTGCTGAGGACCCTGCCAGCTTCCCAGGAGGGAAGGCCCGATATGGCATGGTAGACCGCCCTGCAGGTGCCGGCGAGGAGGTTAATGGCCATAGCTGGTAAAGATATATGTGAGCACTAATAAAATAATACGGGCTCGGGCGGGGGTCGCCAAGTCAGGTCAAAGGTGCAAGGCTCAGGACCTTGTGGCGAAGGCCTTCGTGGGTTCAAATCCCACCCCCCGCACCACCGGTCTTCCGATTAGGCTAATCTGGGGCACTTTTAATACCAGTTTTTCGAACGGGCTGTGTCTGCTCCTTCTGTTCCAGCCGGAGGTGCCACGCACCCGCCACCTCCACCTATTTTTGGGATAGAGAGTATTACTTTTTAACAAAAAAGTAATAAATATAACCTAGAAGGCATTAAATAATCCCTATCCCTGAGGCGGAGCCCATTGCCCTTCTACAAGGTCACATACAACACGAATGGCGGCTTGGACAGGGCATGCGTCTACAACCAGGGCTGCAATTTCCGCTGCCTTGGCTGCTCCTACAAGCTGAGGGCGTCCCACCCTGCTGTGGGTGGCGAATTGAAAAAAATCGAACTCGGCGAAATGATGGGCATCTTGGCGCGCCTCAAGCCCAGGAGGGTCCACTTCCTCGGCGGGGAGCCCACTACCAATGCCGACCTGCCGGAGCTGGCCCGCTATGCCCACGAGGAGCTGGGGGCGGTGACGAAGCTTGGGCACACCAACGGATCGGGAAGGGTCCCCGATTTCATCGACGAGGCTGCCTTCAGCATCAAGGCCTGCACGGACAGGATCCATGAGCAGTACACGGGGGCGCCCAACGGGAAGGTGCTGAGCAACTTCGCTGACGCATACCGGAGGGGGATAAGGGTCACGGCAAGCACGGTGCTGATACCGGGGGTTGTGGACGCTGAGGAGGTTGGGAGGGTCGCAGGGTTCGTTGGCGGGATCGACAGGAGGATCCGCTTCCACATCACGGCCTACATGCCCGTCCCGGGCGTGCCGTACCCTGCGCCAACGCCGCAGGAGCTCTCCGAAGCCCGCGCCGCGGCCCAGGAGCAGGTCGAGTCTGTGAGCTGCAGGGCCCTCAGCGGCGAGGACTATATCGCCATGAGGAGCTGCGAGAGGCCCTACATGAGCGTCCGGGTTGCCTGATCGGAAGCCTCCCTGGACCATTGTTGCACAGCCAAACAAGCCTCATTTTTAGTACTTATTGATAGTCCTTACTATTGGTGCTTACCGCTGATGCTTACCGTTACTTCGAAGTGTGAGACCATTCCAGTTTATATTGCGTGCATGGGGTTTTAACATAGTGGTTTGGTGGGTAATTCAAACTTTAGAGTTGGGATTATCGACCGATCCGGGGCACTAAGGGGGAGGCCCCGTTAAAGGGTGTGGTATAGGCAAGCCTGATACCAGCCCGATGATAGCCCTATAAAAACAATGGGAAAAATATGTATAAAAAGACTTTAGGTCTGTTTGTGATAGCGTTGATGGCAATTTCCGTCACAGGTGTTGTCTATGCAAACCTCTGCCTTAGTTTCACAATGTACCATGACATCTATACGGGGACAGTGAAAGTGGGGATCCTCAATACCGGGACCAGTGACGACTGCATGCAGAACGATCTGGTCTGGGATGGATACAACTTTGTTCGCACCCACAAGAACGTTGCAAGCACAACCTCAGTCAATATTGGCGATGTAAAATGCACTTGTAATGATGTTGGATATTATAATGAAATATTCTTCAACATAACAGATGCATACCCATGGTATGTGGCCTATGAGAACTTTACTATAGTCAATTGCGGGACCATACCAGTATTCGTCACCGATGTTGAGTTGACCTCTGGCTCCGACCCCAACGACATCCAAAGCCATGTCATGATCTTTGGATATATAACTGGCCCTGACGGACAAGAGACAGGACCATGGACACTTGCTCAGCTTGAGCGGGCTTTGTACGATGTACAGATTGACCCATGCCAAACAATGCAAGTCTCGCTGTGGATAGTCTTTCTACAGGATGTGCCCTTGAATTCCAAGGCCACATACGAGATAACCATCACGGCATGCAACTGGAACGAAGGGACGCTCTTTGCACTTCCTGGAGAGTGATAGAACATGACAAAGAAAATATTATTGGCAATTCCGCTACTCCTGATCTTCATGGTTTCGATATCTGGGGTAGCCTATGCTATGTGGTGTGACTCTGTTCTTTTCACAGGGGAAGTGAACACGGCCACCTTCTGTGCCGTCATTACAAAAGTAACAAACAGTGATCCATATCAACCTGATGGGGTTTACAGCAATACTTACGATGCGATGACAAACCCTGAGAGCTGCACAGAGGCCGTCGATTGGGTTGAGGTAACATTCGACAAGAACGTCGGCTGGGCCACTGCTGCTATTGACCCTCAGGATCCGAAAATGGTCAACTTTGCAGTATGGAATGCCTACCCCGGCTACACCGTTACCTTTGGAGTGGATATTACCAACTGCGGGACACTCCCATGGAATGTCACCCAGGTTGACTTTTACTGCTCCAACGGGACGTCCATCGGCACTCTGTACCAACAGGGCATACTGAGCGTTGATTTCGACGGCGATGGGAAATCTGACATCAACATAAGATGGAATGACAACTTTGGAGTTCAGGTGCACAAGCCAAACGCTGCGGAGATTAGCTGGAACCTCAAGATAATGGAGTGGGCTCCGCAGGATGCTCACTTTGACTTCTATGCTGTGATAAAGATCTGCGCATTCAACGCAATCGCAAACGATGTACCACCACCAATATTCGATTAAACATTTTTCTTTTTTTTTATAATTAAAAAAAGAGGGGAAAAGGGTGAACACGAAGGCGGCGGGGATCGCGGCGCTGGCATTTCTAGCTTCTCTATTCCTGACGCTTACAAGGCAAATGTACGGGGGTATCTATGCATATCTCGTCCCCTCCTTGGTTTGGGGATCAATTTTTGGGCTCACCCTCTTCATTGCGGGAAACGATTTCATCAGGAAGGCATTCAGCAGGTCCGTCATCTTGATCGGCCTATCGATTGCTGCTATTCAGATCTTCCTGATGATAGACATAGGTCTGATAACAGGATTTGGTAAAAACCCATTATCGTCTAATCCTGCAAGCATTTTATTGAACGCATTGTTGGTTGGGTCGACATTGGCGGGAATAGAGCTGAGCCGCAGCTATATTCTTAGGTCGTTCGTGAGGAAACCGGCCTTAACAATTGCCTTTACAGCCGTTTTGTATACTTTTGTGTACGTCGCGTTTTATGATCTAATTTATGCTTTCTCGTTTGCCAACTTGGCCTTTTCAATCGAATTTATGGGTGGCACTCTCATCCCCCTTTTTGCAACCAACTTGTTCGTCAGCTTCCTTGCACTGCTTGGTGGACCCCTTGGAGCCTGGGCTTACATGGTCCCAATATACTCGCTGACCTGGTTTTCACCCATCCTACCGGACTTATCCTGGGGCTATAATGCCATGTTGGGGACCCTTCCACCTTTGATAGGGTTCATATACATTAACTACGTGATAACCGCCAAGGACTTCAGGAAAGCAGGGGTCTTGATCAGGATCAACCCTAGGGAACGGGCTGTTGTCAGGAGGAGAGAGAAAGCAGATCGTGCCTTCATCCTCGGGTGGGCATTGGTTGCGGCTGTCGGAGTATCGATGGTTTATTTCTCGGTTGGGCTATTCAGCGTATACCCCGTAGTCCCACTGAGCGGCAGCATGAGTCCTGCATTCGAGGTAGGGGACTTGGTTCTTTTGCAGAAGGTCTCTGCGTCCGACATTAGGCCAGGTGATATCATCGAATATGTCTCTTCGCAGGGACCAATCATTCATAGGGTGAAGGCGATAGAAAGCATCGACAGCCAACAATTCTTTATTACTCAGGGAGACGCGAACAATATCGCAGACTCGCCAGTCTCCGTACAGCAGGTCATGGGCAAGCTGGCAGTCATTGTGCCGAAGGTTGGATGGCTTTCGCTTTATGTCAAGCAGGGAGCTTTTATGCTGTGGGAGTTTGTTATCACTCTTACTGGTTTAATAGTTATTTCTTGCATGACGATCGCAATTGCGATCTATGGGGTTTATCGCTATAGGAATCGGCCATATTGGAGTCGTGTAAAGAAAGGAGGGTTATGAAGATGAAGTATCTCAATAGCGGGAGTGGGAGTTCATGAAGAAAATGTTCCTAGTATTGGCGGTTTTTGTATTAATCACGTTGGCACTGAACGGTGCCGCCTACTCGATGTGGTGCGACAGTGTATTCTTTACAGGCCAGATCACCACATGGAGCGGGGGCGGAGGGACAGGCGCCTGCATCGAGATTCAGAAGACCCTCTACGGATCCTTCACCGACCCAAAGACCGGAATCAACTACTACAATACGACTAATCTGATAAGGATAGGTTCCAATTCCGGTATAACCTCAATGGGGGAGATAGGCTGCACCCCGCCGACCAACTTCCCGACGAGGTTCAAGATCTGCATAAATGTCACCAATTGCGGTCCAACGGACCTGACCGATGTGGTGGTGACCGACCGGCTGGAGAATCAGTTCACCGATTACGGCTGCGCAAACAAGAGTGATCCAACCGATAAGGTGAGCTGGGTCTATGTTCCAAACCCCAGCGGCTTCAAGAAGAGTTACCTCACCTGGGAGATCGGCGACCTCGCTTCAGGCGAATCGGCATCGCTCTGCTTCTGGATAGTAACAACACAGAACCCAGTTGGGTTCTACGAGCCGACCTCGGCGAACAAGAATTACACGGTCAACCTGGGGGCGAAGGTTGAGGCTGTGTCCCCTGTGGGGAACCTGACAGCCCAGACCGATGGCATAGTCCTGGAGATAGGTGACTTTGTCATGCCCAACATCGCGGTGATACTAACAAATCTCCCGTTCTCGACCCCCTGGGAGAGTGACCACATCGAACCATAAGGAGCAGTCATTGGACTATAAATACATGATAGCAGAGATGTAATAGAACATCCATCAGGTGAAGGATGAATGGTGAATCGCAATCTGGCTCAGGCGCTCGTGATAATTTTCGTGATCACCACCGTCGCGGCTGCGCTGGTCACGTTCTATGCCTACCAACAGCCACTGGAGAGAGTGGAAACAACTACCGTTGCCACCTACAGCCAAACTGGCACCTATTCATACCTCGCTGAGCTCCTCCCCAACACGATATACAACGCCACAACCCTGGGGCCTGGCGAGGGGAGGCTCTATGAGCCGATCCTCTCCTATGTGAACATCACCTTCGACTATGCCTTCAGCGTAACCCCGACGCCGTCGAACCTCTCGGTCACCCATTATGTCAAGGTGGATATCTCGTCCCAGAAATGGGAAAAGGCCCTCACACCCGATGAGGCCATGGGCTGGCTTGGGCTCAACACCAGTGAGATGGCTTTCTCCATATTCCTCAACGCCTCCAGCATGAATGACATCTTCAAGACCATAGACGTTGAGACCGCATCCACGTCCTCGCAATACAACATCACCGTCACCCCCCACATTTTCCAGAGGGCGACCATCAGCGGGGAGAATGTGTACGAGATATTCACTCCCCAGTTGAGCATAAGATTCAGATCGGACGAGGGGAGGTTCATAGACATCACCCCACTGAGCGCTGTGAATCAGGGCTCAATCACCGACACGGTCACGGTGAGGAATGCCGGGGTCGATTCGCTCAGGTTGGCGGCT
The DNA here is from genome assembly GCA_964477685.1 of uncultured Nitrososphaerota archaeon. Lineage (GTDB taxonomy): Archaea > Thermoproteota > Methanomethylicia > Methanomethylicales > Methanomethylicaceae > JACTUC01. The sequence goes on along the minus strand of CAYZHK010000055.1, from coordinate 1,908 downwards.
GTGGCGGGCCTAGTCATATCGGGCATAGCCCTCGTGGCGGCCCTGGCGCTCTACTTCCGCAGCAAACCGAGCGAGCCCAGAAAGTCCGTCGAGCAGATGACATCCCCCCACAAGGACATGATCGTCGACACAGCCCAGATCCCTCCGGTCACGAAGTCCGTTGTGGAGACCACGAGCCTCGATGACCTTGTCCGAACCGCAGAGGTCCTGGCAAGGCCGATAATGCACTACGTGGCGGGCAACGAACACACGTTCTTCATACTGGACGGGGAGACAAAATACCAGTTCAAAATGCTTAGTTAGAACAACACCTTATTTTTTCCCTTTTTTATTAGGATTATAAGTTCGAACTGAATATACTATAGACATATATACCCATTACACTGGTAAAGCCAAGGCATTTCTTATCAAAAGCAAGTTTGCCATAACTATTTAAACAATTCGAACTAGTGTTTACCCACGGGGGAGCATTAGTAGGGTGGATTATTTGTGGTAGGTCTGACTCGCGCTCCAAAAAGGTCCCTTATAGAGGTCTTCTCCCACATACTCACAATAACCAGCGAGAAGGGCGGAGCGAACAAGACCCGCATTGTCTACAGGGCGAACCTTAACTTCGTGAGGGCTGAGGAGTACCTCCAGCTCCTCATCGAACTGGGTTTCATGGATTACATACAGGAGGGGCGCTTCCAGACGACTGCCAAGGGTCAGCAGTTCCTGACGAAGTACAAGGACGTCCTCGAGCTCTTCAGCGAGCCGGGTTCAGAAGGCCTCAGAGGAGCCAGCGGGGAGAAGTTCAAAAGGCTCATCGTCACCGAGACGCCCTGAGCCTGTTTTTTAAATTCAGTTCTTCCGTATCAGGTATTCAACAATGCCATAGCCCATCATGTCGCGCATCCTATATTTACCGAGGGTTTCGTGCAGGAGGGAGAGGGTTTTCCCGTCAGGGCTCTGGAATGGGAGAACCGCCTTCTTCAGGACCTCGGTGTCGAGGGAGTATCTCCTCCCATCCTTGTCGGTTAGCTCCATACGGAGGGAATCTGGGCTGCCGTCCTCTGCGAAGGTAGTGTCGATCTTCGCTCTGACGATGGGTCTGTTGGCACTTCCATCGTAGTAATAGCCGGCGTCTATCTCCACGCTTCCCATGACGAGCTTTGTGACGTTCAGGGCGCACCTCTCGTTGAACTGGCAGTTGAGCCATGCCCACATCTTCGGGGCGTTCCAGTCCCTCACCCCCCAGGAGTGGTCCCTCTCACCAAGCCCGTTGATGCGGTATTCCTTGCCATCCATCGAGAGAATGCCTGTTACCTTGCCGAACTGCTCCAGGTGCTCGGATGCAACGGTCCTGGAGATGGCCTCCTTCTCGCCGCTGACGCATCCCCTGTAGTCGAAGACGGGGTTGAGGGTCTCGAAGGCGAGATCGAATGCCACGGAAGAGGGGGTCTTGGACGCGCCGCTGATCCTCATCAGCTCCCCGTTGAAGCCAAGGCGCCACAGCTTTTCGGGCTTCAGAATGGTGAAGGTGAGCCCGCCCGCCGTGAAAGACGGGAAGATGGCATAACCCTCATGCCCCTTCTTCCCAACGAGCGAATTGTCGGGCATGATGAAGAAGCAGAAGAGCTCCTTCATCCTCCTGTTCGGCTTGATCCCTATCCTCATGAAGGAGAGGATGTCATTCTCCCTGTCGTAGAGGCTGAAGTAGAAGCTCTCGCTCCAGTCCAGCTCGTTCCCAAAACCGTGGATGATGTCGGTGTTCATTTCGCTTGACGCTCCATCAGGTAGATGACCCCTTCGTTTCCGTCGATGGTAACCCTCTGCCCGGTACGGAATATCTGCCTCGCCCCCTTCACGGCGGTTACGGCCGGTATCCCGTATTCCCTGGAGACCACGGCGCCGTGGGAGAGGATGCCG
>CAYZHK010000054.1:0-10076 GCA_964477685.1 uncultured Nitrososphaerota archaeon | reverse complement strand
GTCTGCGGTGGCGGTGTCCCCTCCAACTTCCTGCTCTCGGGGGGAAGCAGCGTCAACCTTTCAGGGATCGGCGGGGACATCACCATAGACGCCAGCGGGGGGAGCTCGCTGGACCTCCTGGGGATGGCGGCGAATGACGTCAGCTCCACTATGTCCGGCGGCAGTTCTGCAAAGGTCAACATGGACGGGATCCTGAATGTTCACCTTAGCGGCGGTTCATCAATACGGTACATTGGGTCGCCCACAATGGGCATCATAGACATAACGGGCGGCTCTTCGGTCAGCCCGATGTGAGGACTTGCGCAAGGTTAATGCAAGCTGCCACAGTTACGTGAGTAGCATAAGGTGGCACAACGTGGGCTTGCTTGAACTTTCTGGAAATAGGTTAGTCCCAAAGGCCCCACGCAGCAGCCGCGCAGCTGACCTTCTCAACCCTGCTTGGAAGGCACTGGCGGGGCACCTCTCGGGAAGGTGCGAGAGGTGCGGAACGGAGAGGCTCCTCTCGGCATTCGCATACTACGCCACCGGCAGACCTCCATGCAGAAAATGCCTCGCAGCGGCCGCCTCGGTCAAACCCCTCATACATGTTCTCTTCGGCAGCTTGGGAATTGAGGCCACAGCCATTGGACCCATCCTGGAGGATCCATTGGTGGCAAGGTGCATGCTGGGCATCGTTAAGGGGATAGCCCGCTTTGGCCTGATGCATCCCCAGCCCGCAGGTGCGCCGATAGTCATCGTCTGGAATTTCACCAACAGGTGCAACCTCAACTGCCTCCACTGCCACCAGGACTCCTCTCCCCAGCCGGGCGGGAGGGAGCTGACCACCGACGAAGCATTCCGGGTGATCCGCGACTTGTCGGATGCGGGGGTGGCAATCCTTTCCTTCTCGGGGGGCGAGCCCCTCCTCCGGGCTGATGTGTACGATGCAGTCGGCAGGGCTAGGGACGGCGGCATGCTCTGCACCGTTGCCTCGAACGGTACCCTGCTCACCCGCGAGGTGGCCGAGAGGCTTGCGAGGGCTGGCGTGAGGCGGGTGGAGATAGGGCTGGATGGAGCTCGCGCAGAGACCCACGACTTCCTCAGGAACCAGTCCGGAAGCTTCGAGGGCGCCCTGCAGGGGATAAGGAACTGCGCAGCGCTGGGCTTCGATGAGGTCGCAGTGACAATGACGCTCCATTCGGGCAATGCGGGCGAGCTGGAGGAAACCATGGCCCTGGCGGAGGGGCTGGGCGCGACGAGGTTCTACCTCAACCGCCTTATCCCCGCAGGGAGGGGCAGAGAGGCGATCCGCCTGGACGTGGGAGGTGAAGCAAAGAGGGGTGCGCTGGAGGCGCTCTACAGGAAATTCTACGACGGGGTCGCCAGTGGCGGGATGCAGTGCTATGCCAGGGGGATGACCTACTACTCGCGCCTGGGCTTTGAAAAGTCCGGCGGGAGGCTCTTTTCGGTCAGCGAGTCCCTCTCCGGCTATGAGAAAATGTTCCAGGAAAGGTTCGGCACGAGGGTGGCAGACATCGTCAGAGCCCTCGGAACCGAATTCGGGGGCTGCTCGGTTGGACTGACCTATGCCGGGCTAACAGCGTCGGGAGACCTGATCCCATGCATCCCTGCGCCCATCAGACTGGGCAACCTCCTCCAAGAGCGGCTGGAGGACATCTGGGTCAATAGTGATGTCCTTAACTACGTAAGGAGGCGGCAGGAGCTCAAGGGCAATTGCGGTGGATGTGCCTACAGGAGCATCTGTGGGGGATGTCGGTACACCGCATTTGTGCTGACGGGGGATTGGCTCGGGGTCGACCCATCCTGCCCCTACGGCCCTGCATTCCCTCAGCAGCCACGCGCAGGATACCGTCGGTTTGTTGGGAAATGACTATATCCCACAGAGAGGCACTATTCACTTGGTGGAAAGGGTGCCCAAAGCAGATGCCCGTTTGGAAGCTCTTCGCCTGTTTGCCATGGGTCACGGTGCCAGCCGCGCCAAGATAATCGACACCAGGAAGATCACCATCGACGAGAGGGTCCAGCTGAAGTGCAGGTATCCCCCCTGCGTAAATTATGGCAAGAACAGGATGTGCCCGCCCTACACGCCCTCTGCAAAGGAGTTCGAAGGGATGGTGTTAAAGTACAGGAAGGCAATGCTTGTCCAGGTGGACACCCCTTTGCCCGAAACTGTGCAGACTCGCATTAGGGGGGATGGCATGAAGCTGGCCGATATCGTGAAGGAGGGGGACCTCGAAAAGCTAAATGAGAGGCTTTTGGCTGACTGGAAGAAGTTCCATACCCTCATCACGGACATCGAGCGCGAGTCCTTCAGGAATGGCTACTACCTTTCCCTGGGCCTGGTCATGGGGTGCTGCAGGCTCTGCAACGAGTGCGACCCCAAGCAGCCCTGCAAGCACCCCTACGAATCGAGGCCCAGTATGGAGGCAATGGGCATCGACGTCTACAGGACCGCCAAGAATTCAGGACTGGGTTTTGAGTGGAACAGGAAGGACAGCATCATCTACAACGGCTTGGTGCTGATCGGCTAATACCATCCCAGTGCATCCCGCACTTCCTCGAAGCAGTAAGCGTTTTATTCCCAAAAACCAAGGTAATGCCATGCCGTTCATGGTTGTGTATTTCTCAAGGGGCGGGAAGACGGGGAAGGTGGCTGCCGTGATAGCCCAGGAGCTCGGCTGCGAATCGGCCGACTTGGCAAAGGGACAACCCGACATCTCGGGGGTTGACCTGCTTGTGGCTGGCAGCGGGACCTATGGCGGCATGCCGGGCCAAGCCCTGCTGGAGTTCCTGAAGGGCATCCCGCAGGCGAAGGGCGGGAGGGCGGCAATCTTTGTCACCTCTGCGGGCCCCGACCCCAAAAGCCTCCCCCGGATAGGGGCTGCCCTGGAGGAGAGGGGCTATTCCATCGTCTCGACATTCCACTGCCGCGGGCAGTTAATGCTCGCCAACAGGGGTCATCCGGACGAGAAAGACCTGGAGAACGCCAGGGCATTTGCCAGGGATCTCAAGAAATAGACGTCAATGGCTGGAAGTCAAAGGTTATAGCCGGAGACCATCCAAGGATAATAAGACCGAGGTGGCTTTCGTGAATAAAATAACCGAAATAAAGGGGCTGGGCGGAATGCTGAACGGGTTCCGCGACCTTGTGAAGGATGATCGCAGCATAACCTTCATCGGAACTCCGGGCTTCTGCACCCCCTTCGCAACATTCCTCGGATATCCGGTAAGGGACAAGAAGCTCGCTTTCATCCCTAATCTGAAGCTGGAAAAGGCAAGGGAACTGGTCCTCACAGAGCATGGCCTGGAGCTGGGGAAGGCCACCGGCCCCGATGCCGATGTGGTCGTGGTCCTTGGCGGTATGGCAATGCCGAAGATCGGCGTCTCCATTGACGAGATAGCTGCACTTTTAAGAAGGATCAACTACAAGAAGCTGATTGGTATCTGCTTCATGGGGATATTCGAGGAGGCGGGTTGGCTAGACAGCCCTGCCCTGAAGTTTGACTATGTCATGGACACCATAATAACCGGCAACATTTGCATAAAGCAATAGCGGAGTGTGATACCATTCGACCTGGGAAAGTCCTAGGCTCCGGTTCCCGGCACAACATTGACGACAATCGTGCTTTCGCCCCTCAGCAAGGTCAGGCTGGGGGATGCTGCTCTCGTTTTCGGGTGACGGAAGTGAGCTGTAGTGGGAGATGACAGGCGCCTCAGAGGTGTTCCTGCACACGATGTGGTTTGGTGGGAGAAGGTGAAAACGGGTCGTGTGGTGCCTCAATGCCGCCATCTCCAATGCCACCATCGCCACGATCTTATTAATTGGTTTTTCAGAATTCGCTACACATCTATACCAAATTCTACCAAATTCATGGGGATGCAATAACGATATAGGGCAATTTAGTTATGGGGGCTTGAGAACAGCCAGTCATCGTGTGGTGCAACTCCCCATGTCCTCAGACGCCCGCTCCATCAAGTACCTGCTTGGTTGGCTCATAGCAGGCACCAAGGGGGGGATGAGCAGGGCGAGGATAATACAGGCCCTCAACGAGGCGCCCCAGAACGCAAACCAGCTGGCCACTCTGCTGAACATGGACTATAGGACCATAAGGCACCACCTGGAGGTCCTCGAGAAGAACAGGATAATCACATCGGCTGGGAAGGGGTACGGCGTAACCTATTTCCTCACCCCGATGATCGAAGCCAACTATTCAGTCTTTGAAGAGATTCTGAATAAAATTTGGAAAAAGTAGATAAGGTGATCAAGGATGGAGGCACACATGGAAAAGAGGGGCAGGCTCTGGCTGCTGCTTGCAACCGTGACAATAGTGGCCGCTCTAGCTCTTGTATGGGCTTTTTTTGCCTTCTGGATCCCATTCCGTACACCGGGAATGCCACCCTACTACCTACCGGGGGACATCGAGATCCTCTACACGGCGAAGGCAGTGTTTTCCACGGTGAATATCGCGCTCCTGCTCTTCCTACTGGCCACCTATGTCGACATATACCGCAAGACAGGGTCGGAGTTCACGATTGGGCTCATTGTCTTTTTAATGATATTCCTGCTGTACGTGATGGCTTCCAACCCTCTGGTGATCTGGGCATTCGGCTACAGGATCTTCGGGCTGGGCCCATTCACCATACTGCCTGACATCTTTGGTCTTGCGGCCCTCGTAGTCCTGCTGTATTACGTCTTCAAGTACTGATTCAACCGGGGAGGTGCTCATGAGCAACTTCACACCTCCTCCCCATGACAATACCTATGGCAAAAAGGGCAATCCCGAGCAGGATGGAGGCCTCGGCAGCGCTCTTATAGTCCAACAGATATAAGCCCGCGCCCAAAGATAGGACCAAGATGCCCGGCAAAATGCCTTTCCAGAGCAAGAACCTTCACCGACAGTGGGCAATCCCCTATGCCGTCGCTGCAGCCACCATCGCTCTATCGGTGTATTACCTCCCTAATTATTTCTTCCTGGAGCGGGCCACCGCAGAGCATGCCGCATACCTGCTGAACATCCTAGGGGCCCATGTCCAGACATACATCGTCGGCCAAAACGCCTTTCTGGAGAATATCCGGGTTGTAAAGGACTGCACCGGCGTGCAGGTTGTCGCCGTCTTTCTGGGCCTACTCCTCCCCGTTCCTTCCGCCCCATGGAGGATGAAGGCCATCACCCTCGCCACTGCCGCCGCCTCCGTCTATGTTGCCAAGGTGCTCCGGATAGCATTGGAATTCTGGCTGGTCTACAATGGCATACTGCCCTGGTCCCTGGCCCATTACCCGATGAGCCTGCTCCTCGGGATAGTCGGCGTAGCTGTGCTTGTGCTGGCCACGGACCGCCTGCTGCCGGAGTTCGGGGACTTCCTGTTGGGCACCATCCGCCCCCTTGGGAAATAACCTTACCGATTGGGGAGCTGGAGTGATGACTTCCTCTTCGAGGACTGGTAGAATATCATGATGCCGATGATGATGCCTGCGATTATGGATTCCAGCGGGAATCCGGGGATCTCCATCTGCTGCCCGACGGTATAGCTGTAAATGCCAGAATCCGTCGCCACTCCGTTGATGTCTGTGACGAACACCTGGAACTGCACTGTAGCACCGTCTGACTGCTTTGGTATTGTGGCCCTATATGCCGGCCCATAGGCAGCCATCGTAATGGTTTTAACGGTCCCCCCATTGACCGAATATTTCAACTGGACCCTGCTCACCCCGGTGCCGCCCGTCGGCAGAGAGACTGTCACGGTCACATCATCATCCGAAGTCGGCTCCTTGGGGGAGAAACTTACGCTGAATACCGAGGAACTCACGATGTATGCGGTCCAGTCGCCGTCGTTGAAGTCCGGCGGAGTCCAGCCAAGGGGGTTTGATTCCCCGGTGGCCTCGACCCAGATCCACCCCTTCCCCCTGCCGTCGCCGAGGTCCCAGTAGTAGTTGGCGTTCGGATACCCAGGGAGCCATATCAGCAGGGCGGCGTGGCCGGGGGCATCCACCATGGCAACATCGTACCCTGCTCCGAGATAGATGGTCCCGCAGAGGAATGCCATGTCCTCGCAGTCGCCGACCGCGACTTCGCCCGTCGTTGTATTGAACATGTGGGCCATTTCGTCTGCATTCCAAGCCCACTCGGCCTGCGCCACGCCTCTCATGAAAACATTGTCCTCATCATAGCCGTACTCAGTCCACTTCTGGACATACTTCAGGATGGCCGCAGCCCTCGTGTTGTCGCTTGAATAGCCGCTCCTGAAACTCTGACCAATGGTCCAGGCCATCTCCGCATCATTGCCTATGGTTTCGTAGACGAGGTTGGGGAAGAAGCCGTCTTCGCCGGCGTAGTAGTTCCTGTCGTACCCCCAGGTGTCGTAATAGTCCCCCCCTCGGTATGTGAAATCATCCTGCGTCACAGGCCAGCTCCCCCCACTGGGAAAACAACTGACCGCCATGGTGGATGCTGCCAGGAGGAGGACTGCCACCGCCGCAAGCGACATCTTTGACGGAATGCTCATCCCGATCCTCTTCTAGCCCAATGGCAGCACGAGGCTAGCCAGCATGAGAAGCCCAAGGAAAACCTCGAAGCTGAACATGAAGGCCCCCACAGCTATTGGAGACTTGTTGACGTCGTCAAGGTCAATTCCAAAAGGCTTCAGCTTGGCGAAGACTATGTAGAAGATCCAGCCGAAGACAAGGCTCACCAGAAAGCTCAGGACCACCACCAGGAGCCTCTCCAGATTGAAGTATGCGCCTATCAGGACCGACTGCCCCAGGAAGAATGGGTTCACCATGGACCCGTAAACTACGAGACCGGCAAAGATGAGGAATCCGCTCACAAAGAGCCCGGTGGCCATGGGATCCCCCTTGATCTTGCTGAATTCGTTGATGTCTTTTGTAATATAATCCATGCTCCTGATGGCGATGTAGCCGAGGACTAGGCAGATGAGGCTTGAGACGAAGGCTCGGACGAACCAGAGTAGTAGTGCAGTGAAAAATTCTGGGCTCATGATTATCCCTTCCCGCGCGTTGGCAAATAAGGCTTTATTGCCGCATGGGCAATGCCTAGGGTTATCCAGATGGGAACGAGGACCACCAGGAGGAGGGAGAGGAAAAAATGCCATGGAAAATGAGCTACCAAACAACCCCATTCCCGCTATGAAGAGCCCAAACCCAAGGAGCATGGGGTTGCGCACATGGCTATAGAGCCCCCCCTTCACAAGTCTCGAGGATTGGTCACCCTTTCCCACACCTCCCAGGGCAGGCCCGAACCAAGGGAATATAGCTGCAAGATCGATGCGGCACTGAGGGCCAATCCGGCAACGGCTATCGGGCTTCCGAGGAGTGCAGGGGGTCGAGGGCCCATGAGGGGATCATAAACAAATCTATCATCTGCCCCAGCTTGAGCAGCCCTAACGGTATTGCCAGGAGGAACAACGCCGCGGCCACAACTATCCGAGCAGCCTTCACCGGCAATCCCCACCCAATATCTCCGCCTCTTCTGATTTAACTCCATGATGGGCAGGCTGTCCAGGTCCGTTCCGGAGAAAGGGAACTGCTGCCAGCCTCCAGCTCAGAGGGTTAATTTATTTATCATGCCCGCCCAATCCCTACATGGTTGCTCGCATGGCTGGGATTGTGATAGTCCGCACGGGTGGGGAGATAGGCATAAAGAGCAAGCCGGTCCGCAGAAGCTACGAGCAGCTCATCCTGAAGTCCATCAAGACAAGGATGAAGACAGCTTCACTCCCCTATTCAAAGATATGGCGCATTGCAGGGAGGATCTACATTGAATGCGAGGACGCGCCAGGCATGGCGAAGAACCTCTCCCGCATCTTTGGGGTTTCCTCAACATCCGCCGGCATATCCTCTCCCTCTGATCTCAGAACCATTGTTGACATCGGAGCCAAGATGGCGAGCGAAACCTTCAGGCCTGGCACCTTCGCCATCAGATGCCGGCGGATTGGCGAACAGGGTTACAGCAGCCAGGATGTCTGCCGGAGACTGGGTAACGCCATCCTGTCCGCAGGTATCCCACTCAGTGTAGACCTGGAGAAGCCTGACCAAGTGCTCCATATCGAAATCAGGGATGACTTGGCAGTGACCTACTCGGGGGAGCACAGGGGACCCGATGGCTTCCCGCTGGGGGCTCAGGGGCCAGTCGTAGGTGTCGTCGATGGGACCCCGGAGTCGCTCCTTGCCTCTTGGACCATGATGAAGAGAGGATCCGACCTTAGGGCTGCTTCGCCGGCAACTGAGGATGGTGCCTCCGGCCCGGATCTCTCTGCCGAGAGAAACCTCCGGCTACTGGCCGCATGGAAGCCGGGATGTTGTATCCGCACAAGTGTATACCAGATACCTGAGGGCATGGTCGGTGCCGAAAGGGACCTATTCCTGCTCTCCGCCGCCGCCACCATGGCCAGCCGGAGAGGCATGGAAGCGGTTGTCTCGGGGCTCTCGCCCTCCCTAAGATCCCTGAAGGCATTCAATGTGCTCCCGGTCTATCCGCTGTTCCCTCTGCTGGCAATTGATCAGAACCTGGCTGCCCATTGGGCCACAGTGGTGGGTATCGACGAAAAGGGCCCCTTCTGCAGGCCGCTGGAAGCGGCAGGACCCCCGCTCTTGGAAAAAATCAGGCTGCATCCCGAGCCCGCCCTAGAGCTTACTGTCAAGGCCTGATCCTGGAGACGTTCCTAAGGCCTTCGGCCACGAGGTCTTGGACGGGCAGCCTGCCCTCTTCCCTTGCAAGCTCCTCCACCTTCGCCCTCGTCCTTGCCTTCACCGCGGCAGCTTTGCAGTCCCCTTGGGGAGAGGTAGAAATCTCGAAGGTGCCTATCCTCTTCGCGATGGCCTCGACCTCAAGCTTATTCATCCCGATCAGAGGTCTCGCAACAGGGATTTCCACAACGGAACTGTCAAGGACAAGGTTCCTCAGCGTCTGACTCGCCTGCTCACCGATTATCTCACCGGTAACTATCGCCTGGCATCCTTCCCCCTCGGCGATACGCCCGGCCTTCCTGTACATCATGCGCTTGCAGAGGAGGCATGAGAAGTTCCTGCGGCAGCGCTCTACGATCATTGTTAGGTCAGGTCCATGGGGGACCACCAGCGTCTCGCCCCTAACACCCGTGGTTGCCTCGATCCTATGCACTGTTTCCAGCGCCCTAGCCTTGGCCCCTTTCCCAATGAAGGGAAAGGTATCGAAATGGACGAAAACCGGTTTCCAGCCCTTGGAGATGCCTAGGTAAGCCGCCACGGGAGAATCGATCCCCCCAGAGACTAGGAAGAGGGCCTTTTCCATAGCTCCCACAGGTCACCCATACCCTTGCCGGATATAAAATATGTGCTGCAGAAACCTTTGCCTGGTGGGATTCAGCTTATATTCTCGCAGAAGAATTAGCTTGGTGAGGCAGCATGCCTTTCAAGGGATCGGATATGTGGGAAAGTTTCGAAATGCATCTGGCTGGCTTCACGGTGAAACCCTATGGGAAGATACTGGTCGGTGTAGACCACACCAACGCCTCAGCCGTAGTGCTTCAGAGGGCAATCCAGATGGCAAAGGCCTTCTCGGCAAAGCTAATCGTGGTCCATGTCGTCTCCACCATCCACCCATTGGAAATAAGGCAGGGTCCGCAGGTCGACGCAACCTACCTGGAATTCATGAAGGCTGCTGGCGCAGACGTGATAGAGTCGGCAATGAAGAAGCTGGCAGAGACCCATGTGGATGGTGAGGTCATCCAGGCGGAAGGCATCCCCTCAAAGGAAATTCTGGCTATTGTGGAAGAAAAAGGCGTGGACCTCCTCATCGTGGGAAGCAAGGAAAAGGTTGGCTCGCTGGCCCATCTTGGAAGCGTCAGCAAAGCCCTCTCCGAGAGCGCAAAGTGCTCCCTGCTCATTGAAAGGACCTGCGAAAAGTGCTGGGGCATCCAGAGCGTTAAAAAAAAACACCTCGAAACTCTTTTTAAGTACTTTCACCATTCAAATCAACAACAGGTGAAGCAACGAGATGAGCAAGTTTTCAAAGAACTGGGACTCCCCCCAGAAGAATGCCGCCGCCCCCTCGGGACCCCTCAAGCCCCACATCGAGAGC
>CAYZHK010000053.1:0-10369 GCA_964477685.1 uncultured Nitrososphaerota archaeon | reverse complement strand
AGCAGAAACTAAAAATATATTAGTTAGCCGCCTTTTTGATTAACGCTAATCAGAGTGGTGTTGATGCATGGTAGTCCGCAGAGAGCGTAAGGTACGTAGGCAGCGCGGTTCCAGGCTCTATGGCTGGGGAACCATCGGCCAGCACAGGAAGTCTGGCATGCGCGGTGGCTTCGGCAACGCGGGTCTTCACAAGCACAAATGGAGCTGGATGATCCAGAAGGATCCAGACCACTTTGGCAAGCACGGATTCATCAGGCACAGCGGCACCACAAGCCAGGTCCAGGCAATAAACGTGGGTGAGCTCCAAGCCCTCATCGAGGGGAAGGTCCTTGAGAAGGACGAGAGGGGGAAGGCAGTGCTCGACCTTTCGGCCTACGGCTTCGACAAGCTGCTTGGGGCTGGCAAGATCGACTTCCCCATCACCGTTAAGGCTACTTTCATTACCGAAAAGGCAAAGGATAAGCTCCAGGCAGCTGGCGGAGAGGTAATCAAGGCAGAGTGAAATCCGCGATGCCCCGCCGTTTCCTAGACTTCATGGAGCCCATAACACGCTATCTCCCCGAGATAGTCAAGCCAAAGCGAAAGATCTCCCTGAAGGAAAAGTTCCTCTGGACGGCCCTCGCCCTGGCCATCTACCTTGTGATGGCCGAGATCCCCCTCCTGGGGGTCCCGACCTCAAGCGGCTATGATGCATTCTACTTCTACAGAGTCATCTTCGCCTCCAAGAGAGGCTCTCTCATGGAGCTGGGCATCGGCCCCATAGTTACAGCAGGCCTCATCATGCAGATCCTTGCCGGCGCAAAGATCATGAATGTGGACCTGAACAATCCCAAGGACAGGGGCTTGTTCACGGGAACGCAGAAGTTCCTGGCCATAGTGATGACTGCCTTTGAGGGCATTGCCTTCTTCATAGGGGGCGCCTATGGCACCACGACCCTCAGCTCCGGTGTGGTCATAATCGCCCAGCTGGTCGTCGTCGGCATACTGGTCATCCTGCTGGACGAGCTGATCCAAAAGGGATGGGGCCTGGGCAGCGGCGTCAGCCTCTTCATCCTCGCCGGAGTTGCCCAGAGCGTGATCTGGCAGTCCTTCTCCCCCGTGGGCCCGGTCGCGGACGGGGCATCCCTTGGCGCCATCATTGCCTTCTTCCAGTTCAGCCTCGCGGGCAACCCGCTGGCGGCATTCACTAGGTCGACCTATGCCAGCATGACAGGCTTCATAATGACATTAATCGTGTTTCTGATCAGCGTCTACCTGGAAGGCATGAAGATAGAGATTCCAGTGGCCTATGCAAAGTATGGCGGCATGAGGGCCAAGATACCGCTTAAGTTCATGTATGTCTCCAACATCCCTGTCATCCTAGCCTCAGCCCTGTTCTCCAACATCTTTCTGCTGGGGAACATCGTCTGGACCAATTTCAATACCTTGAACAGCAATCCACTGATGAACTGGTTCGTGATGAAGAATGCAACATCCAGCACCTACCTGCCCGGATCCTTCTGCTACTATATCTCCTCTCCAAACAGCATCACCGGCACGATTGCCGATCCATTGCGGGCCCTGACCTACATCCTGATGCTCGTTGGGTTCTCGGCATTATTTGCCGTCATTTGGGTGCAGGTTGCTGGCATGACCGCCAAGGCCCAGGCCGATCAGTTGGTCAAGGCAGGGATGCAGATCCCAGGCTTCAGGAGATCGCCCGCCATAATCGAACAGATAATGAACAGGTATATCCCCTCGCTAACAATAATAAGCGGCATCGCCATTGGTCTCCTTGCAGGGGGGGCAGATATGCTGGGTGCCCTAGGAACGGGAACAGGGATCCTCCTTTCGGTGGGTATCATTTACCAGTACTACCAGATACTGGCCAAGGAGCAGCTTGCCGAGGCATACCCAGGTCTCGGGAGATTAATGGGACAGGAATAATGATCAGGGAGTGGAATTGTTGCCAAGCAATAAGGGGCGCAAGTGTAAGCTTGTAACAGTGACTGGCGTTCCAGGCGTGGGTAAAACCACCGTGCTGACCGCAGCCATGGCGGCCTGCAGTGAGCGGGGCGCTTCAGTCCAGCACGTCAACTACGGCGACATCATGTTCCAGGAGGCCAAGGCAAAGGGCCTCGTAAAGGAGAGGGACTCCATGCGGAGGCTCTCGGTCAAGCAGCAGGTCTCCCTCCAGCTCATGGCGGCCAAGAAGATCTTCGCCAAAGCATCAAAGAGCAACGTCATACTGGACACCCACATGTTCATCCGGACACCGGATGGCTACATGCCCGGGATACCCTCATGGGTGGGGGAGCTGCTGCAGCCCGACGCCATAGTGCTGCTGGAGGCGGACCCAGAGGAAATCTCCAGGAGGAGGACCAAGGACGCGGCCATCAGGACGAGGGAGGCAGACTCGGCCGCCAAGGTGCAGGAGCACCAGCTACTGGGAAGGGCCGGAGCCGCAGCCCTCTCGGTGCAGACGGGCTGCACCGTGGCCATAGCCCAGAACAGGGAAGGCGCACACCTGGAGGCCGCCAAGATCATCGCCGACCTCTTCAAGAGGTGTGACTGATGGCATTCGAGTTCCTCTGGGATTTCTACATGGCCATAGTCAACGGCCTCCAGACAGCTCTGGGGCCTGCGGCCCAATACCCCTACAGCACAATCACCATCCTGATTATCACCATTGGTATGTCCACCATATCCGCGCTGGCGACAAGGGCAGTCATAGATGTGGAGAAGTCCAAGCGGAGGATGACCGAGGTCCGCGAGTGGCAGAGCGCCTATCAGAAGGCCCTGAGGGCAAAGGACCAGAAGGCAATAGACAGGCTGAAGAAGAAGGAGCAGGCCATCAAGAACTCGTCCGCGGAGATGCAGAAGGACAACATGAAGCCGCTCCTCATAACGATAGTCCCCTTCATGATCTTCTACTACATATTCTGGGGTGTCTTCGGCTTCAACGACCCGACAATACACCCCAATGCATACATTGCCTACTCGCCGCTGGATCTCCCGTTCATAGGCTCTTCCTTCATCTTCTGGACATGGTACTTCGTATCATCCTTCGCCACATCATCCCTGATCCAGCGGATCTTCAACATGCCCACGATCTCCGACTAGGCTGTCGGAAACCTTTTTCAAACCATCGCGACAAAGATGACCCACGGGGGGAACTGAATGAAATCCGAGGCTCAGAAACAGAGGCTGCTCATCACGATAAGCGGTCCCGCGGGCTCGGGGAAGTCCATGTGCGCGCAGGCCCTGTCCAAGGCCTTCGGTCTCCCTTCCCATTCCGCAGGCTCAATCTTCAGGCGGGTTGCCTTGGAGAGGGGCGTCTCCATCGAAGAGCTGACCAAGATGGCCCAGAAGGATGATGCCATCGACCGGGAGATCGACCGCAGAACCGAGGAGCTTGCCAAGGCGGGCGGCGTCATACTGGATGGCCGCCTCGTCGCCTTCTTCTCACCACCGGGAACAAAAAGGCTGAGCTTCTTCCTCACGGCCCCGCTGGACGCCAGGGTGAAGAGGATAGCAGAACGGGAGGGCATATCCGCCAGGGAAGCACGGCTCAGGACCATCGCAAGGGAAAATGGGGAGCGGCGCCGCTACAGGAAAATATACGGCCTCGACATCGCCGACCTCTCCCGCTACGATTTTGTAATCAACACGTCCCTCTGGGGAAAGGAATCCATCGTAGAGCTCCTCAAGAGCACTGTAGAGCTCTACCTGAAGGAAAAGTCCCGGACGGGGCCAACCGAATAGGATAAGACGGACGACAGCGGTATTTGCAGAGATGCTGGGCGGTAATTATGGCGGAGGAAGCTTTTCTCACGAAGGGCGAAGAGGCTACAGACCCTGCCCACGGCTGGCAGCCGCGGTCAAGGCCGCTGAGCGAGTACCTCCAGACCGGTGTCATCAACCTCGACAAGCCCCCAGGCCCCAGCAGCCACGAGGTGGTGGCGTGGGTCAAGCGCCTCCTTGCCATCGACAGGGCCGGCCACGGCGGCACCCTGGACCCAAAGGTCAGCGGCGTTCTCCCGATAACTCTGGGCAGGTCCACGAGAATAATCTCATTCCTCATGAAGTCCGGCAAGGAGTATGTGGCCCTCATGGAGCTCCACGGGGAGGTGGATGACCGGGAGCTTGCCAGTGCCATCGGGCAATTCGTGGGGGCCGTGTACCAGCTCCCCCCTGTTCGCTCGGCGGTGAAGCGCGCCCTCAGGGTGCGCCGGATCTTTGCCATTGATATCCTGGAGCGGAATAAGAAATTTGTGCTCATGAGGGTCGACTGCGAGGCCGGGACCTACATCCGCAAGCTCTGCCACGACATAGGTGAAGTCCTCGGCGTGGGCTCCCACATGCGGGAGCTGAGAAGGACCCGGGCCGGCCCGTTCAGGGAAGCTTCTTCCTCGACCCTCCACAACCTCCTGGACGCCCTGACCTACAAGGGCGAGACCGGGGACGAGTCCATGCTGAGGAAGGTCGTGATGCCCATTGAGGAGGCGCTCCAGGGATTTCCCAAGGTAATAGTCAGGGACTCTGCGGTGGATGCCCTCTGCCACGGCGCGAACCTGGCAACACCTGGCCTACTCAGGCTCAGCCGGGGCATCAAGCCAGGCTCAACGGTCTGCATTATGACCCTGAAGGGGGAGCTGGTGGCCTTCGGCAGAGCCGCTCTGTCGAGCGAGGAGATGCTCAAGTCCGACCACGGCATCATCATAAAGACCGAGAGGACCGTCATGCAGCCCGGCACCTACCCCAAGGGGTGGATGACCCATGGCGGATGACGGCAGCGAAGCTCCCCACTACTACTCGAAGAAACAGCCCCCCCCCAAGAGGAAATTCATGCTCAACATGGAGATCCGGGGGATGAGGATCGAACTCGAGAGCTGCAGCGGCATATTCTCCAAGGACAGGGTCGACAACGGCACCCTCCTCCTCGTCGCCAGCATGGAACTCCCGGAGGAGGGCTCGCTGCTGGACATGGGCTGCGGCTGTGGCGCCATAGGGATCGCCGCAGCACGGCTGAAGCCAAGCCTCACGGTGACCATGGTCGACACCAACCCCGTCGCGGTCAGGCTCTCCAGGGAGAACATTGCAGCCAATGACCTTGGCAATGCGGAGGCCCTCGAGAGCGACCTCTACTCGGCCCTGCAGGGGAGGCTATTCGATGCCATAGTTTCCAATCCTCCCCTCGCCTCCGGCTACAGGGTCATCTTCCCCCTGATCGAAGGTGCAAGGGACCACCTCAGGGAGGGCGGCTCACTGCAGCTCGTCCTGCGGAAGGGCATCAAGGCCATACCTGCCAAGATGGAGGAGGTCTTCGGTAATGTCGAAGTCATATCAAGGAAGAGCGGCTACAGGGTGTTCCTGTCGAGGAAAAAGCAGCACCTGCACCCTTCCCCATCGGGGTGCTCTTGAGGCATAAAGCATAAAGCGGAATATCTCACTCAGGAAGCTAGGAAGCCGAGGTATCCTAGCCTGGTATGGAGCAAACCCTAAAAAGGCTCATGCCTGGAGACGGGCTAGGTCCTGAAAGCTTGTGACTCTTCGGGGTCTCGGGGGTTCAAATCCCCCCCTCGGCGCCAAGCCTTTCATTGTCAGAAGTCCGTGCCAAGAAAGAAATTCTTAAATACTCTCTCATGTTTTCTATTTTGCCTTAAAACAGGAGTTGCGCTTAGTGAGCTCATCGTTCAGGCATATCGTGAGGATAGTCGATGCGGACATGAAGGGCGAGGACAAGCTGGTCTACGCCCTCACCAGGATCAGGGGTATCGGAATTAACACGTCCTACGCCATCCTGAGGAATGCCGGCATCGACCCGGAGATGAGGGTTGGCTCCCTCCAGGATAGCGACATCAAGAGGATCGAGGAGGCGCTGGTCTCGGCATCCGGCACATTCCCCACGCACATGCTCAACAGGCGTAAG
Source organism: uncultured Nitrososphaerota archaeon (assembly GCA_964477685.1). Lineage (GTDB taxonomy): Archaea > Thermoproteota > Methanomethylicia > Methanomethylicales > Methanomethylicaceae > JACTUC01. The sequence continues at coordinate 4,458 of CAYZHK010000053.1, read as the reverse complement.
GACCCGTTCACGGGCAACGACCTCCACCTGCTGGGCTCGGACCTGGTGGTGGGCATGAAGTCTGATATCGATCTCATGAAGAAGATGAAGTCCTGGAAGGGCGTGAGGCATGCCGTCGGGCTCAAGGTCCGGGGGCAGTGCACCCGCACAACAGGGCGATTCGGTGCTGCGGTGGGTGTGGCCAGAAAGGCCGTCATGCAGCAGCAGCAGGCTGCCGCCCAGGCACAGCAGCAGGAGAACAAGTGAGGCGCTGACCATGGGAGATCCCAAGAAGAGCAGAAGGCGCTGGCAGGGCCCAAGGCACCCCTGGAAGAAGGAAAACCTCGTAAAGGAGCTGGCCCTGTTGGGCAAGTTCGGGCTCAGGAACAAGAGGGAGCTCTGGTATTCCAATGCCGTGCTGAAGTCCTATAGGAAGCAGGCCGGAACAATCCTGGCCCTCGAAGCAGAGGAAAGGGCCCTGAAGGAGAAGGACCTCATCAGCAAGCTCTCTCACCTGGGGCTGCTGGAGGAGGGGGCCGTCCTCGACAGCGTTCTGGGCCTCAGCGTTGAGGACATACTCCAGAGGAGGCTCCAGACTATCCTTCTGAAGCAGAACAAGGCAAGGACCCCCTACCAGGCAAGGCAGCTTATCGTTCATGGTCACGTCAGCATCGGCAACAGGAGGGTCTCCTCACCGGGCTATATGGTCAGCAGGGAGGAGGAGCCCAACATCAACTGCGCCCTGGGGCTGGTCCCCGCAGGGGCGCCTGAAGCCGCCGTAAATAAGGAGGCAAGCTGATGTCTCGAATGGACAAGGGAATGAAGTGGGGCATAGCCAACATCTACAGCTCATACAACAATACCATAGTCCACATTACGGACCTCACGGGGGCGGAGACGGTGGCCTTCCAGTCTGGCGGCAGGATAGTGAAGTCGGACAGGGAGAAGCCATCCCCCTATGCTGCCATGGTGTCGGCCTCGAGGGCTGCCCAGGCTGCCCTGGACAAGGGCATAAGCGGCATCCACATCAGGGTCCGCGCCCCGGGCGGCCACAAGAGCAAGACCCCAGGGCCAGGTGCCCAGGCAGCAATCAGGGCGCTCGCAAGGGCCGGCATGCTCATAGGAAGGATCGAGGACGTTACACCGGTCCCCCATGACACGACTCGGAGGCCCGGAGGAAGGAGGGGAAGGAGAGTCTAGGCAAGCTGCCGGGACTCCCTGACCATATATCCAGGAGGGAAACCAAGATGGACGTTGAGGTTATCAGCAGCGCCGATGAGCAGCTGAAGGTTGTTATGAAGGGCGTAGAGCCGACCTTCATGAACACCCTCAGGAGGATAATAATGGCCGATGTGGCCATACCTGCCATCGAGAAGGTTTACATTGCCGAGAACACCAGCGTCCTCTACGACGACATCCTCGCCCACCGCCTGGGGCTCATACCCCTGAAGGGGGGCGAGGCGCTGACACTCATCGAAAAATGCGACTGCGACCGGAAAGGGTGCGCCAAGTGCGAGTCCATACTGACCATGGAGGTCGAGGCCAAGGAGGACAACTTTTTGGTCTACTCCGGCAGGCTCAAGTCCGAGGGTGCGCTCTTTCCCGCCAATAACAATATCCCGCTAGCAGAGCTAAACGCAGGCCAGAAGATCACCCTTGAGGCCCATGCGAGGCTCGGCACAGGGAGGGAGCACGCCAAGTGGCAACCCGTCTCCGCATGCACGGTCACGCTGGAGCCTGTCATCACCATCGACAGGTCGAAGTGCAAGGGGGCTGCCGTTTGCATCGAAGCCTGCCCGAAGAAGGTGCTCGCACTCAGGGACAAGAGACTCATAGTCACATCGCTCTGGGACTGCCCCATGTGCAAGCTCTGCGAGGAGCTCTGCCCCAACGGGGCCATCGAGATCTCCCACAACGACAAGACCTCGATGCTGACCGTTGAAACGACGGGCTCGCTCACCAACAATGAGCTGGTGCAGGCAGCCTGCGACCTGGTGCTCCAGAAGTGCGATGAGCTGGGCAAGGCTCTCAAGTCTCTGCCGGAGGCTGTATAACATGGTCAAGCGAACACTTCCAACAAACCCTAGGACAAGGCACACAATCAAGGTGCTGAGGAAGGCCTCAAGCACCAACAATTCCGATATCTGGAGGGCACTGTCGGACGCACTCTGCGCCCCGACCAGGGCCTCGACATCGGTCAACCTGAGCAAGATAGACACGCTGGCGGCGGAGGGCGAGTGTGTGGCCGTCCCCGGCAAGGTGCTGGGCTTCGGCAGCCTCTCGAAAAAAGTTGATGTTGCCGCCCTCTCCTTCAGCCAGTCTGCGAGGGAGAAGATCGCCCACGCAGGCGGCAAGTCTGTCACCCTCGAGGCTCTGGTGGGCATCAACCCGAGGGGGAAGGGCGTTAGGATACTGAAATGAGGTCATGAAAATGGCTGAGACTCTCTACATAGACGGAACTCGGCTGAGGCTGGGCAGGGTCGCCACCAGCGTGGCGAAGCAGCTGATCAACGGGAACAACGTGGTTATAGTCAACGTCGATAAGATCGTGGTTTCAGGGAGCAGGGCTTCGGTGCTGAGCAAGTACGAGCGGTGGCTGAAGCTTAGGACCTTCAAGAACCCCGAGAACGTGGGGCCCAAGCAGCACAGGGGACCTGACCGGCTCACCTGGTACGCCGTGAGGAACATGCTCCCCAAATCGCCCACAGGCAAGGCCCTCCTCAGGCATCTGAAGGTCTACATGGGGGTCCCGGCCGAGCTGAGTTCAAAATCATTCCAGAGGATAGACGAGGCAGACGTGAAGTATCTCAGGGGCTCCTACATGAGCCTCGGCGAGCTTTCCAAGAATATAGGATGGGTTGGCGAATGAGCAGCAAGGTAGTTGTATCCACAGGCAAGAGAAAAACGTCCATGGCGAGGGGCGTGGGCTATGCCGGTAACGGCAAGGTTCTAATCAATGACATCCCCCTGGAGCTGGTTACTCCATCCATGGCGCGGCTGAAGATCTACGAGCCCATAAAGCTCGTAGGCCCGGAGGTTTCCGACAAGGTCGACATCTACGTCAAGGTGGAGGGCGGCGGCGTCATAGGGCAGGCAGAAGCCACCAGGGTGGTCGTCTCCAACATCCTCTCCAGCTTCGGCGGCGAGGGGGTCCGCAAGCAGCTGAACGAGTACGACCGGAGGCTGCTGGTCAGCGACGCCAGGCGGACTGAGCCGAAAAAGTTCGGTGGGCACAGCGCGAGGAGAAGGAAGCAGAAGTCCTACAGGTGAGACTATGATAATCCCAGTCCGCTGCTTCACGTGCGGCAAGGTGATCGCCGACAAGTGGGAAGAGTTCAAGAGGGAAGTCTCAAAGGGGGAGAACCCGGCAAAGGTCTTGGACTCTCTCGGCATAAAGAGGTACTGCTGCAGGCGGATGTTCCTCTCCAACGTTAACCTGATCGAGGAGTCTCTCAAGTTCTACGTGCCGTCAAAGGAAGAAGGAAAGATATAAAAGGAATGGGTAGGTTCATCAAAGTTAAAATTTTATGGTGGGAATTCCATGGCAACTCTTGAAGCCGCTGACCTGCTGATACCCCTGGAGGTCTACCTCGCCGCGGGCATCCACATAGGCACCCATGTAAAGACCAATGACATGAAGCCCTTCATCTACCGGGTCCGGCCGGACGGCCTCTACGTCCTGGACGTCAGGAAGACCGACGAGCGGATAAGGATAGCCTCCAAGTACGTTGCCAGGTTCAAGGGGGAGAAGATCTATTCCTCCTCGGCAAGGCAGTACGGATTCAAGCCCGTTGAGAAATTCTCATCCATCATCGGCGGGAAGGCCCTCACCGGCAGGTTCATCCCCGGCACATTCACCAACCCCAAGCTGCCCAACTTCGCCGAGCCCGAGCTCCTGGTGGTCACGGACCCCAGGGCCGACTGGCAGGCGATCGTGGAGGCTGCCGAGGTGGGCATACCGGTCATCGGCTTCTGCGACACCGACAACAGGTCCCAGCTCATAGACCTGGTCATTCCGATCAACAACAAGGGAAGGAAATCCTTGGCCCTGGCGTACTGGCTCATGGCAAGGCAGATCCTACGGGAGAGGGGCGAGCTTGCCCCGACCGCAGAGCTCCCTGCGACCCTCGACGACTTCGAGTCCAAGGTCCTTGTGGCCGAGGAGGAGTACGGGGGATACGACCTTGAGGGATAGGGCCCCCTCGGTCGCTGGAACATTCTACGAATCCACCTACGAATCCTTGAGGAAGCGCCTCGAGTGGTGCTTCCTCCACAAAATCGGCCCCGGCAGCCTCCCCTCCAAGCCCACCAGGCCTGAGAGGTCCATACTGGGGCTTGTCTCTCCCCATGCGGGCTACATCTATTCCGGACCGATAGCCGCGCACGGATACTTCCACATCTCTCAAGAGCCGGCACCCAAGGTTGTGGCAATAATCGGGCCCAACCACACCGGGATGGGGGCGGGCGTCTCCATCTGGG
>CAYZHK010000052.1:0-10676 GCA_964477685.1 uncultured Nitrososphaerota archaeon | reverse complement strand
CCCTTCAAGTCATAAATAGGTGAAGTAATGAGATGAGCAAGTTTTCAAAGAACTGGGAGTCTCCCCAGAAGAATGCCGCCGCCCCCTCGGGACCCCTCAAGCCCCACATCGAGAGCGCGATCAATCTTATTGGCCAGCAGAACCAGAGGCTGGACATGGCAGGCGCGAAGTTGGCGACCAAGGACAAGCAGCTACTGGACAAGGTCGCCGACTCACTGGCCAGGCACGACAAGTCAAGAGCGCTCATGGTGGCCAACGAGCTCGTGCAGGTTAGGAAACTGGAGAAGAACGTCCTCCAGGTCAAGCTTGCGCTCGAACAGATCTCACTGCGGCTGGTTACAGTGAAGGACTATGGCGACTTCCTCAACACCATGACACCGGCCCTCTCCATCATCAAGGGGGTCCAACCAGGGGTGCTGAAGGTCGTCCCCGAGGCTGAGAAGGGCTTCAGTGATCTGAGCCAGTCCCTCTCAAGCATCGTGACCGAGGCAGGTTACAACACCATACTGAACGAGCCTATAGCCACCGCGAACGAGGACGCCTCGAATATTCTCTCTGAGGCGGCAACCGTCGCGGAGCAGAAGCTGAAGGAGAAATTCCCGGACCTGCCTGCAGAGGTCTCCCGGCAAAAGGTCGAGATCTGAGACCCTGCACCTTTTTCCTTTTTTCATTTTCCCTAATTATGGCCAGAGGAATTCCTTGGCAATCAGATGCCCAGGACCGTGAACCTCACCTGCTTCACACCTCTGCATGCCGAGAGCCTGCCTATGAGTTCGCTGACCCCATCGGTCTCTCCCCTTATGGCAATCATCTGCATGCAGTTGCTATCATCGATGTGGATATGCAGAGCCGAGTTGACGACCCCCCTGAAGTGGTGCTGCAGGTCGGTGATCTCCTCCTCCGCCTCGTGCACCCCGTGGTCGTAGGTGACGATTATGGCGCCTGCGCATTCCCCTTCCCTACTCACCCACCTATGCTCGGATAGGTAGAGCCGCATGGCCTGCTGTATGGCCTTCGACCTGTCCTGCCCCATCCTGTCTATGACGCCGTCAAAATCCTCCAGCAGGTCAGCGGGGGCAGAGACGCTGAACCTCTCAACGCCTATCTTTGGCATAAGCCATCAGTAGAAGGATGCCCCGCGGCTATTAATATTGGTTATCTGGGGATTCGATAGGTTTAAAATCAGATATCAGCATAAAAACGGGTCTGGTGCTCTCAGCATGGGAATGACCCTCGCCGAAAAGATAATATCAGGCAAGATTGGGCGGGAACCCGCCCCAGGGGAGATCGTTGTGCTGCCGATCGATGCGGCAATGGCCCACGACGGGACCGCCCCCCTGATGATAAAGAGCTTCGAGGAGATGGGCGCAAAGTCCGTTTGGGACAAACAAAAGGCAATTTTTGTCATCGACCACATCTCGCCCAGCTCCAATGAGGGCACCTCGGTGCTCCACAAGATGATGCGGGACTTTGCCCGTAGACACGGGATAACCCTCTACGACGTCGGCTCAGGGATTTGCCATCAGCTCCTTCCGGAGAAGGGCTATGTTTTCCCGGGCGGCGTAGTGGTAGGGGCGGACTCGCACACCTGCACCCATGGGGCATTCGCAGCCTTCTCCACGGGGATCGGCTCAACGGACATGGCGGCGGTCTTTGCCTCCGGCAAGCTCTGGTTCAAGGTTCCGGAAACCCTTAGAGTCAACATCACGGGTCAGTTCAGGAAGAATGTGATGTCCAAGGACGCCATACTCTTCGCCATCGGCGAGATAGGGGCCGATGGAGCCACCTACAAGGCGGTGGAGTTCACAGGGGACTCTGTGGTGGGGATGACCATGGACAGCAGGATGACCATGACCAACATGGCCATCGAGATGGGCGGAAAGACAGGGCTCATTGCTTCTGACGCGAAGACGAGGCAATTCCTAAAGGGAAGGACCAGGGCCTGTTTTGTGGAGCTGGAGGCCGACCGCGATGCCCCATATTCGGACGAGCTGGAGATCGAGGCCGCAAAGCTGGAACCCATGCTCTCCTGCCCCCACCAGGTGGACAACGTGAAGCCCGTCTCCGACATGGAGGGGAAGGAGGTAGACCAAGTCTTCATAGGCTCCTGCACAAATGGCAGGGTTGAAGACCTTAGGATAGCCGCGAAGGTTCTGGCTGGCAAGAGGGTGAAGGCCCGAACCATAGTGATGCCTGCCTCCCGGGAGGTGCTGCTCGACTGCCTGAGGGAGGGAATCGTAGAGGATCTGGTCAGGGCTGGCTGCGCACTGGGCGTGCCCGGCTGCGGCCCCTGCGTCGGAGGCCACCATGGCATCCCATCAAATGGGGAGGTCGTCATCTCCACAACCAACAGGAACTTCAGGGGGAGGATGGGCAACGCAGAATCCGATGTTTACCTCGCGTCCCCCCTGACCGCTGCCCATTCCGCATTGAACGGGAAATTCACCGTTCCAGGAGGCATCTGAGATGAGGACCATCAAGGGAAAAGTCTGGAAATTTGGGAATGACATCTCCACAGACCTGATAATACCTGGGAAATACAAATTCAAGACCATTGACTTCAACGAGCTGGCCCGCCATGCCATGGAAGGAGCCGACCCGAACTTCGCTTCCCGCGTCTCCAAGGGAGACATAATAGTGGCTGGGACCAATTTTGGCTGCGGCTCCAGCAGGGAGCAGGCTCCGGTGGTGATAAAGCATTCGGGCGTTAGTGCCGTTGTGGCCAAGTCCTTTGCCAGGATATTCTACAGGAACGCCTTCAACGTGGGCCTTCCTGTGATCGAGTGCCCAGAGGTCGTGGACAGCATCCGAGAGGGGGAGGAGGTGGAGATCTCCCTGGCAGACGGGAAGATCACTGCAGGCGGTAAAAGCTATGCCTTCAGGCCAATCCCGCCCTTCCTGATGACCATACTGGAGGACGGCGGATTGGTGGAACACTTCAAAAAGCGCGGTGGCTTTGTTTGGGAGGGTCGCTAGGCATCACAACGGTTTTATACTGTTTATCCTCTCAAATCAAATTATGAATGATAAGCGAATTAAGATACTGTTCAACTTATCATTAATAGTATTGATTGTTCTATCAGTTGCAGCTGTGACCTCATCGGTCCCGGAGCTGCAATGGCATGCAGCGATCGGTGAGGGTGGTTCCAACGAAGTGGCCTATTCGGTAATCAGCACCCCCGATGGGGGTTTCATGGCGGCAGGCTCGAAGAGCACGCCCTCCAACGGGCTTGACATTTACCTTGTCAAGACAAGCTCGAATGGGGCAGTTGAATGGGAAAAAACCTATGGCGGCGCGGCAGATGAATGCGCCTATTCCATGATCCTGTCCTCCGATGGTGGCTATGTCCTGGTAGGTTACACCAAATCCTTCGTCGACTCCGATGTGTTGATGCTGAAGACTGATGGATCCGGCGAGCAGGAGTGGCTCGCAACTTTCGGGGGGTTCCGCGAGGATGTGGGTCAGTCTGTGGTGCAGACGGCCGGTGGCGACTATGTGATTGCGGGTGGGACAAAATCCTTCGGCAGCGGAGGCTCTTTTTTTGATGTCTATCTCATTGCAGTCAACGCCTCTGGGGGCATGATCTGGAACAAGACCTATGGCGGTCTGGACCATGACTATGCCAACAGCGTCCAACAGACCGCCGATGGAGGCTTCATCATAGCCGGCGGAACCGGGATGCTTTATTCTTCAGCGAAGGACATTCTCGTCATAAAGACCGACTCTATTGGCAACACCCAATGGACAAAGACCTATGGCGGCGGCGGAGCAGACAATGCCCACTCCATTCAGCAAACTAAGGATGGCGGCTACATCATTGCAGGCGTGACCAGTCCCTTCGGCTCAGGCTACGAAGATGCCTATCTAATAAAAACCAGCCCCTCTGGGGCGACGATCTGGCAGAAATACTACGGAGGGTCAGGCTCCGACAGCGCCCATTCTGTCATACTGGCGCTAGATGGAGGGTACCTCTTCGTGGGCACTACCCATTCATTTGGAAGCGGCCTCAATGACATTTACCTGGTGAAGGTGGATCAGTCTGGGAACCAAATGACCACGGCCGCTTTCGGAGGGTCCAACGACGACTTTGGCTATGCTGTCGAGGGACTTCAGGATGGAAGCCGCATCATCGCCGGGGCTACCAGATCCTACAGCGGAACCTATAGCCTAGACATCTATCTGGCGAAGACAAACAACTTCATTGATGTGGCCCCCCCTCAGGTTATCCCAATCCAGCCCACAGCGAACTCAACAACAAATAACCCAGCCGACACGATAGCTGTTGCCCTCAATGATGATGGTGGGGTCGACCTGCCATCAGTCGCTGTGACCTTGGACTCCCAGGACATTTCAGAAAGCTGCACCATAACTGCAGAAGGCTTCAGCTATTTACCCCCCTCGCCTCTGGCAGAGGGGATCCACACCATGTCCGTAGTGTCTTCGGACCTAAACGGGAACAGGGGCGAATATTCATGGTCATTTATGGTGGACAGCCTCCCTCCCACCGTATATGCCATCGACCCTACCAACCATGAAAGCATCAACTCCGTAGGTCCGCTGATATCCGCCTCATTCAGCGACCCATCTGGAATCAATGTGAGCGGCATTGCAATGCGGCTGAACCTGATCGACGTCACGCCATCTGCGCAGATCAATTCCACTGGCGTCCAGTACATTCCTGGGTCACCATTGGGCCAGGGCCTCCACAGTGTAACCCTCATCGTTTCCGACATGGTCGGCAACACCGCCACGGTCTATTGGACATTCAGGGTCGACATGGTAGCGCCGACGATATCATCAATGTCTCCGACCAACGGCGCAACCTTCACATCCTTTGGCGATGCGAAGGTTGCCATATCGGCCTCCTATTCGGATAATGTGCAGGTCGCAATGGGCTCCATCCGCCTTACGCTCGACGGCATCGACATCACCAACAGCGCAAATGTGACATCCACGACCCTCTCCTGCACCAGAACAGTCGCTTCAGGCACGCATACTGCGCTGCTCACAGTCGTTGATGCCGCAGGCAACATATCAACTTCCACAGTCAGTTTCACGGTCAATAATCTACTACCACTGGCGATAATAGCTGCAATTGTCGTCATTGCAGTGGTTGTCCTCTTCCTCCTCAGGATGAGGAGAAAATCCAAGGTCAGAGAGATCCTGGACTGGGAGAAGCCTACGCCACCGCCGCCACCACCAACTGAGACCTACATCCCCGAAGTAGAGCGCGAAGTCAGGCCAAAGAAGGTGGAGGAGATCAGGTACACGCCTCCCCTCCCCGCGGAGAAACCTATAGAGCCACCTCCTGAACCCAGGCATGATGTCGAAAAAGCCGCTGAGGGAGCGCCAATGCCGCCTCTCCAAGCACCCGAAACCAGCACCAATGGCATTGTCGGCCAGCCCCCCATGGAGGAGCCAAAGCAAGCCACGGGTACGTTCTCCTGCCCCGTCTGCGGTGCCTCGAACAGGATTGGAGCCGCCAAGTGCGCCTACTGCGACAAACAATTCTAGCCCTTCAGGGAATGGGCAGAATATCCTTTTTTTAGCCTTTGGGGAGGTTGAACCCCAGCAGGAATCCCGCAACCCGTGGGTCGCGGAGGCCCATCTCATCCTTGAAGATCTCGTGGATGAAATCGAACCCTGGCGGCGAGGGGATCCCCACCACATGGTCCCTTACCTCGGGCATGCTCTCAAAATCTGGGATCTTGGCCCCGTAAAAAACGAAGCAGCTTTCCCCACTGGCAAAGGAGGCTGGGCTGAGTTTGGCGTCTCGCCGGATGATGAAGAAATCGCTCAGCACCACGTAATCTTTGTTCTTCTTGTACTCCTCTATCACTTTGGGATCTGTGGAAGGTCTGCCGACCACCTCCCCCCTGCAGACCAGCTCCATCATGCCCGCATCCTGCGGTATTCTAAACAGCAGGTCAACGAAGAGCGCCAGGACGATCTCCCGCGAAAGCGCCTCCTTCACCCCTTCATTCCTGCCCTTCCCCATACCTCCCAGGACGCTCTTCATGGCTTCCCCCTCAAGGTATTCTATGGTCCTGCGCTGCTGCACGTTCAGCTCGGCAACCCCCAGAACTCCTGCGACCGACTTCACCTTGGAAATTGCCCTTTCTATGGCTCCAGCTTGACTTTCGCCCATCTTCATCGCAACCAGATATCCCACACTCTGCTTATAGTATTTCCCGCTTGGCGGCTCCCTGCAATTGATGATTTTTCATTTTCGGGAGGCAGCATTTGGGAGCCAAATCCCATTGGAGGAGGCGCACATCTTCTCTACCTCTCGTGATGAGTGTGTCCGTGAGGCACCCTTCTACCTGTGATATTTTCCTGTCATGCTAAGGATTTCGATCTTCACCACTGCTGTGCCTCTGACCTTCCTCTGGCTGATCTCGGCGCCCTTGAAATCGGGGGTGTACTTCCGGACAATCAGCTTCAGGATTTCCCTTTTCTCCAGATCATCCCTAACGACCTGGGCCAAGCCAAGGGTCACGACGCTCTCGTAGGCCGTGTCAGCGCTGCAGGGATCGCCCGTCTTCTGTGGCTGCAGCCCTTTCATCTCGTCCACCTCAAAGCACACCTTCGGGCAGCGAGCAATGTTGTCCAGCTTCTCGCCCCTCGGGAGGCAATGAAAATAGATTGCCCCCCCTCATAGACGAAATGAACCGCCAAGGTGTATGGGAAACCGTCCCTATTCAGGGTGGAAAGGTGTCCAACCTGCGCCCTGGCGAGGAGCGACAGGACATCAGCCTTTTCCATTGTATGCTCCCTCATCCTCTGCTGCATAACCGTTGCCTCAACCTCCGGAAGGGCCCGTTCTCCTTCCCTTCATAGGATACTGCCGATCAGGGGGTAGAAGTAATTTGCCCTATGTGCCGTCTGGGATGTCATTGACATCTCCCAACAGGTGCAAGATATAGGCTAATTTCATCTTCGCCATCCGCTCCAACCAGTCTGTCCAGCAATTTCTGGTTGTATGCCACTATCGCGCAGGTACCCACCCCAATGGACTCGCAGGCCAGGTAGAGGTTCTGGCATATGTACCCAACGCTGATCAAAATATCCTTAAGGGAATCCTGGGCGTAGCGCCATTCGGTCCGGTAGGGTCTTACGGTCCATATGAAAACAACCGCGCCCTTTCCAACAAAGCTCTGGCCATTGGCTGCCTCGCTTATCCTCATGGGCAGATCCGCGCCCCCGGAGCCGAGCACGAGCAGCCTGTGGCTGACCGCTAGGTACCGGTATAGGCCCTGGTCCACGCCTTCTACTCGGTTGATGATCAGGTAGGTCTCAAAGGGATGCATGGACCCGCCAGATGGGACAGTGCGTTTGGTTACCATCCCCTTGTGGGCGAGCTCTTTCACCCCCTGCGTGGCCCACAGAAGATAGGAAAGCTCCTCAAGGGCAAGCGATGCCGGCGTGAAGCTGCGGCGGCTTTGTCTCCTGTGAATCGCCTCTATCAGAGGCATGCTGCCCAAGGAAAACTCTGCCGGGCCCATAAGATTAAGGATTTTTTCCCCTTTGCCAAACGGTTTTTCAACGGGAGGGGGAGGCAAACCCTTCATCTGATCCGTTTCCACCTCATCCATGCCGGGTAAGGCCTGGTTTTTCAAATATTTTCTATAGGCAGGCGCCATCCCAATCAACTTGATTTTGTACTCTTGGCTTATGCGTATTTTATTTTACGCATCCCAAGGTCCAATCTACGGCAGGATGCCGTCATTTCAGAGATAACCCCCTTCTTTTCCAAATAGCGCAACGCCTTAGAAATACTCCTCAGGAACGTTTCTTTCCGCTTGGCACTGGAGACTCGGCCTCCAAAGTGTTTCTGGCATGTGGGCGCGAGAGTACTGTAACAGTTCAAGGGTCTTGCTATTCTTCGCCAGCACCTCTCAGGCGGGACCCCGGACCACTCCCCTTTCGATCTCCATCTCTGGGCAATAATGTGATATCCCCATTGTGCATTTGTTATAGCAGGAGCAGCAGAAAAATGTCCGACGAGGCGCGTCGCACCAGGTATGATATCTATGCGGATATTTTGGAGATAATATCGCGGAGAGGGACCTGCTCCCTTACACGCGTCTCCTATGGGGCAAACATGCCAGTGGATAGGGCAAAGAGGGAGCTCACTTTCCTCCTGCAGCGGGGCTTTGTGAAGGAGGCAGTGGCCGGCAGGATCAAACAGTACAGCATTACCCGGTGGGGGGTGGGCTACCTCGAGACATACAGGCAGATGCGGAAATACCTTGCTGCCCTGGAGGAGAAATGAGCTGAAGGCTGCCAGTAACATGGCGTGATGGCTGCAGGTAATTTCGGGATGTGCGCCGCCCTTTTAAAAGGCGAAATGTGGTGTATTGTCGAAGGCGATGAGAATGGGTGATGGCGTATTCGTCAGGTCCAACAGCATTACTGCGCTGGGGCAAGTCAACGGCAACCTCAATGTAGGGGAAAGGGCGACAATTAGGGCATCGGACCCCGGCGGGCTGGTGAAGGTGTCCGGGAATGTCTACTGCGAGGGCGAGAGCAGATTCGAATGCAGCCTGCAGGCAGCTTCCCTCAGGGCTGAAGGCAGCGTACTTGTTCTGCGAGACCTTGAGCTGGTGGGCGACGTGGAAGTGGATGGCGGGATGCTTGAAGTTCGTGGCTGCCTGAGGGCCCGCCATATCGACGTGGATGACATGCTCGTCGTGGAAAAGGAAATGGAGGCGGAGGAACTCTCCGTCGGGAGCAGGGTGGAAGCCAAGGGTAACGTAAGGGCTGCCGAAATCAATGTTGGAGGATCGGCTGAAGTGGGCGGGAAGCTCTCTGCCGGGAGCGTGGATGTTGGCGGGAGCCTCACCATAGGCTCGGAGGCTTCCATAGATTCCATCGATGTGGGAGGGAGGGTCCGGGTAAATGGGGGGAGGATAGGTGAGATAGATGTGGGGGCAAGCTTCGAGTCGGGCGCCCCCTTGGAGTTCGATGAGATAGATGTGGGTGGGCACGTAAGGCTCTCGGGCAAGAGCAGGGGGAAAGACATCGACGTCTGTGGCTCTTTGGACGTGGAGGGCGATCTGGAATTCGACACGATCGAGGTCGGCGGCCGCGTAGAAATACGGGGAAATGCCCGGGGCGACAGCATGGATGTAGGCGGGAGGATTCTTGTCCAGGGATCGCTCGGGCTCTCCGGCACCCTCGATGTGGGGGGCAGAGTAGAGGCTGGCAGGGAAATCCTCGCCAAAGAGATTGGAGTGGGCGGGGAGCTGAAGGCCCAGAAGGTAACTGCCATAGAAAGCATCGAGGTTGGAGGGATGATGGAAGTAGCTGACGGGGCCACAGCCCCGGTCATCGAAATAGGCCGCTCTGCCGAGGTGAAGGGTCCCCTGAGCGGGGAATCGGTTACCATAGGCAGGAGGGCCACAGCAGAGGATGTCCATGGGGAGCGGGTGACACTCGAGAGGGACTGCAATGCCCGCAGCGTATGCGGGAAGGACGTCACCATAGAGGATGGTGCCAAGGTCAGCGGTGATGTGCTCTATACCAACGAGCTGCGGGTACCCAAGGATCTGCTCACAAGGCCTGCCCAGAAGATAAGTGAAACTCAGTTCAGGAAAATGCAATTCTACTAGGAACAACCCGCCGGCGATAGGCTTAGCCACATGGAGCGGCTAGGGCAGCGCTCCTCCCGTCGATCTAGGTTTTGGGTTAATGATTTAACCCAAACCCACAGCAATACAACTGAGAGGGGCTGGGCATGCAGGATTTCGAGAAGCTGGGCGTATTCTACCTGGGGCGCGTCTATGATCCACATGCGCAATTGCGTTCGGACGTGCCTCTCCTTTACGACTCCAGGGACCTGGTTACCCACGGAGTCTGTGTGGGCATGACTGGGAGCGGCAAGACAGGCCTGTGCGTTTGCCTCCTTGAGGAGGCAGCCATGGACGGGATACCGGCCATAGCCCTAGACCCCAAGGGAGATATCACCAACCTCCTCCTCACATTCCCGAACCTTTCAAAGGACGACTTCAGGCCCTGGGTCAATGCGGAGGATGCCATGAAGAAGGGGCTCTCCGTCGAAGATTATGCCGCAGCTCAGGCAGAGATGTGGAAGAAGGGGCTTGCAGAATGGGGCCAGGACGGCGCGAGAATCCAGCGCCTCCGTGACTCCTCCAACTTCGCCATCTATACCCCCGGGAGCAGCGCAGGTATACCGATATCCATATTGAAATCCTTCCAGGTGCCCCCCCAGCAGATACTGGAGGACGAGGAGCTCCTCCAGGAAAGAATTAACACCATGGTCACAGGCCTTCTGGGCCTCATAGGCATAGAGGGCGACCCCATCAAGTCCAGGGAGCACATCCTCCTCTCCACCATCATATCCACAAGCTGGAGGGAAGGCTCAAACCTGGACCTTGCTGGCCTGATAATGAAAGTGCAAAATCCACCGGTGCGGAGGATAGGCGTTCTGGACCTTGAGTCCTTCTTCCCTTCCAAAGAGCGCTTCACCCTGGCCATTCTGCTGAACAACCTCCTGGCATCGCCAAGTTTTCAGCTCTGGCTGGAGGGGGCCCCCATGGACATAGGCCAGCTACTTTACGATCCCAACGGGAAACCAAAGGTCTCCGTCATCTCCATCGCCCACCTCAGCGATGCCGAGAGGATGTTCTTCGTATCCCTCCTCCTAAACAAC
>CAYZHK010000051.1:0-10676 GCA_964477685.1 uncultured Nitrososphaerota archaeon | reverse complement strand
AGCCTGCTGTAAGGGTGAGGTCCGACACGGTGATAAGGTGTGGAGAGGGCGACGACTTTCTCCTGAGGGGGGAGGTCACCCAGCGCGAAGGGTGGTTGAGGCTGTACCCGTTCGCGAGGGTGAAGGATGCCCCCGCACCTGTGCTGAGGGTTGGGGACGCGGTGCGGATGGGGAGGGTAGCGGTTGAGGACAGGTTCACCCCGCCGCCTGCCAGGCTGACCCCCACGAGGCTCCTAAGGGTAATGGAGAGGAACAACCTGGGCACGAAGTCCACCAGGGCGGACATCATGGATACCCTCTACAGGAGGGGCTATGTGGAGGGGGGATACATGGAGGTCACGGACCTCGGGATGTCCGTAATCCATGTGCTGAGGAAGTTCTTCCCGGAGCTCACCAAGGTGGAGATGACGAGGGACCTGGGCCGGGAGATGGAGCAGATCCAGGAGGGGGAGAAGAGGCGTGAGGAGGTGCTTGCGGAGGCGGTGGGAACGCTGAAGCCCATCTTCGAGAGGGTGATAATGAACTATGATGAGATCGGGGAGGAGCTCTCCGAGGTGCTGGCCTACCTGAGGGAGAAGAACAGGACGCTCGGCCGGTGCCCGGCCTGCGCTAGTGGCTCCCTTGTGGTTGTATATTCCAGGAGGACCGGAAAGAGGTTCGTGGGCTGCACCAACTACCCTTCGGGCTGCCGCTTCTCCCTCCCGCTCCCCCAGAGGGGAAAGATAAGGCCAACCGGGGCGAGGTGCAGCAGCTGCGGCATGCCGGTTGTGGAAGTGAGGGGGCTGGGCAGGAAGCCCTGGAGGATATGCATAGATGACAAGTGCCCGTCGAAAAAATGAGCGGAGGTGCCCCATCTGCGGGAGGGCGAGCGCCGGGGAGCTCTGCTGGTTCCATGAGGAGGGGGCCAAGCGGCTTGCCAGCCACTACGAGGTGTGGAGGGCCAGGACGTCGGTTTCCTGGGCAGAGTACCTGGGCCTGGTGTTCGAGAATGGGCTGTCGGGGGAATGGGCCAGGGAGAGCGCCCGCTACCTTCTTGGGAAGGCTGTCAGAGGGCAGACAGCTCCGACTGCATAGACTCCGCGCTCTTCGCCAGTATGATCTTGATGCCGGAGAGGGCGGCCTCCTGGCTGGAAAGCGCCCTGCTCCGCTCCGCCAGCACTCTCTTGACCTCGGAGGACGACGGCCCCCCTGTGGTTGCCCTCACGTTGACGTTCCTGGCCGGATCCACCGCCGCCCTGAGGGAATCCGCCGGCAGGCTCTTCCCGGAAGCGGCAGAGATCATCTCCGCCAGCTTCGCCGGGTCCTCCTCGGTGAGGGAGGAGCCTGCGGCCGAGAGATCCTTGACGAGGGAGCCCACCACCTGGTGAGCCTTTCTGAAGGTCATGCCGCCCTCCCTGACCAGCGTGTCGGCCAGCTCGGTTGCCACCGACGAGTCGCGCCTGACTGCATCGCTGAGCCTTGCCTCATTGAACTTCAGCTTGTCGACGAGGTCCGCCAGCACCCTGAGTGAGAGGGAGGACATCTCGCAGGCCCGCCAGAGGTGGGCAGTCACTTCCTGCATGTCCAGGTTGTAGGCTAGCGGGAGGCCCTTCATGATGCAAACCATGGCAGTCAACTCCCCGAAGACGTCTGCGGATTTGGCCCTCAGCACCTCGGCGGTGACCGGGTTCTTCTTCTGGGGCATTATGCTGCTGGTCGAGGAATGGTCGTCGGGGAGATCCAGGTAGCCGAATTCCTGCGAGGACCAGATCACAATCTCCTCGGAGATCCTGCTGACCTGGGCCATCATTATTGACAGAGCGGAGACCGCCTCGATAGCGAAGTCCCTCGACGAGACTGCGTCTATGGTGTTCTCGACAAGGCCGTCGAAACCGAGGTAGGATGCCGTCAGGTCCCTGTTGACCCTGAACCCTGTCCCCGCCAGGGCAGCCGCCCCCATTGGGGAGAGGTTGACCCTGGCGAAGCATTCCCTGATCCTCTGGAAGTCCCTGCCGAACATGTCGAAGTATGCAAGGAGGTAGTGTCCCGCGGTGACCGGCTGGGCGTGCTGGAGGTGCGTGAAGCCGGGCATGACGACCTCTGCTGCCCCTGACGCCTTCCTGAAGAGCGCCGCCTGGAGCGAGTTGACTTCGCTGAGGATTTCGATGAGGAAATCCCTCAGCCGCATCCGGACGGCCGTGGCCACCTGGTCGTTCCGGCTCTTGCCGGTATGGAGCTTGCCCCCCAGGTCCGGCCCGACCTTTTTCGTGACCTCCTCCTCGATCACCATGTGTATGTCCTCCATGTCGGGGGGGACGGTGAGGGCCTTTCCGTGGAGCTCGCCGAGGGCCGAGGCGAGCCATCTCCCCTCCTCTCCGGAGAGGTAGCCGCCCTTGACGAGGGCCAGCACGTGGGCCAGGTTGATTTCAACCACGGCGTCCGCTATGTAGGGGTCATGCTCGGCCGACGATGTCAGGCGGGCGACATCCTCCGTGAGGTCTCCAGTCAGGCGCCCTCCGCGGGTTATCTTCAATGTGGCTCACTTCTTTCCCATTACCTTCCTGGATACGACCGTGGGCAGGCCCCAAAGTGGCACGAAGCCATTGGAGAGGGTCTGGTCGAAGGTCGAGGACGAGTCATAGGTGGCTGTCTTGAAGTCGTAGACCGAGTATGGCGACTCCCGGCCGGTCACTATCATCGATCCCTTGTAGAGCTTCACCCTCACCCTCCCCTCCACCCGTTCGTTTGTCTTGTTGATGAAGGCATCGAGGTCCTCCCGGAGCGGATCCTCCCAGAGACCTGCGTACACCATGAAGGTCCACTGGTCGTCCACCAGCTTCTTGAAGGTCAGCTCGTGCCTGTTGAGGATGAGCTTCTCCAGGTCCTTGTGGGCCTCCAGGATGGGCATGGCGGAGGGGCATTCGTAGGTCTCGCGGGACTTGATGCCCACGATCCTGTCCTCCATGTGGTCTATCCTTCCCACCCCGTTTTCGCCTGCGATATTGCCCACATAGTGGATCAGGTCGACTGGCTCCATCTGCTTGCCATCCACCGAGACCGGGACGCCGTCCTTGAAGCCAATCTCCAGCTCCGTGGCCCTGTCCGGGGCAGCCTCCGGGGATTTGGTCAGCTTCCAGCCATCCTCCGTCGGGCCGGTCCAGGGGTTCTCCAGCGGGCCGCTCTCGATGGATCTCCCCCAGATGTTCTCGTCAATGCTGTACTTCTTTGCAGCCTTGGAGACCGGTATGCCGTGCTTGTTGGCGTATTCTATCTCCTGGTCCCTGCTCATTCCCCAATTCCTTGTGGGTGCAAGCATCGTCAATTTGGGGTCCAGGGCCTTTGCGGAGATCTCAATCCTGAGCTGGTCGTTGCCCTTTCCCGTGCAGCCGTGGGCCACGGCATCGCACCCTTCCCTGTGGGCCACCTCAACCAGCTTCTGCGCCACCAGCGGCCTCCCCAGGGAGGTCGAGATGGGGTACTTGCCCTGGTAGAGGCCGTTCGCCCTCACCGATGGCCAGATGTAGGATTTGGCGAACTCCTCCACGCAGTCGATGGTATAGTGGTTCTCGGCGCCAACCATCAGCGCCTTCTCGCCGATTTTCTTGAGGTCCTCCCCCTGGCCGAGGTCCACCGTCACCGTGACTATCTTCGCGTGGTACTCGTCCGCAAGCCACCTAATGGCAACGGAGGTGTCTAGACCGCCGGAATAGGCAAGTGCTATCTTCTTGAAACCAGTCATGTTTCTCACCAATTTAATATTATTTAATATTTTGCAAAAAAATAGATGTTTGAAGGTATATTAATAAGCCTTTTCTTCAGAGAAGATTAGTTGAAGCCATAAGGCAATTAACTATTTCTGAGGCATATGGAGGCAGGGGCTAGTGCCCCTTGCCAGCCCCTTAATTTACTATAGGTCAGGGCAGGGATTGGCCGCCCCCAGGGCCCTCTGTCTCCGGCGAGGTCAGTGGTAGGTGTGGGCGTCGTCCGGATACTCAGCAGCCCTTACCTCCTGCTTGAAGTCCCCCACGGCTTTCCTTATGGCCTGGTTGAGGTCGGCATACCGCTTGAGATATTTGGGGCTGAAGGTTGGGTCCATGCCCAGCATGTCATTGATCACCAGGACCTGCCCGTCGCAAAACTTCCCGGCGCCTATCCCTATGGTGGGAGCGGCTATGGATTCGGTTATGCGCCTCGCCAGCCCCTCGGGTATGGATTCCAGCACCATGGCAAAGGCGCCGGTCTCGTCCACCTCCTCCGCGTCCTGAAGGATCCTCTGCGCGTCTTCGGGGGCTTTGCCAGCCATCCTGTAGGCAGTGGCGGTCTGCGGCAGGAGGCCCATGTGGGCCATCACGGGTATCCCGTTCCCTATCAGGTTGCGGATCACCTTGGTTTTCCTCCCCTCGATCTTCACGCCGTGGGCTCCAGCCGCCATCAGGAGCTTTGCGTTTCTCAGCGCCCTCCTGGCCGTCAGGTCGCTGTTGAGGGGCATGTCTGCGATTATGGGTGTCCTCTTGGCCGCCCTGGCCACGGCCCTCGTGTGGTAGAGCATGTCCCCCATGGTCACAGCCCGCGTGTCCGAACAGCCCTGCACCACCATCCCCAGGCTGTCGCCGACGAGGATGATGTCGATTGCCTCCTCATCCAGGATCCTTGCGATTTGGTAGTCGTAGGCCGTCAGCATCACTATTTTTTCCTTGCCTTTCCTTTTCCTAAATTCGTCGAGTTTCACTTCTTGGCCTCCAGGAACTTGATCAGATCCGCCAGAGCCTCATTGGAGGGCGTCCTGATGCTGTGCTTCCTCCCGAGTTCGACCACCTTGCCGTTTAGGAAGTCGATCTCGGTGCCTTTGCCCTTCGCGATATCTTGGTACATCGAGGAGTAGTTGGTGTAGCCCTTTATTTTCCGGTCGATCTGCCCCTCCAGGCCATCCCCCAGGTGGATTCCCTCCGCCTCTGCCACCAGGGAGCATTCCTGGACTATGCCATGCCTTATTTCGCTCAGAAGGGGCGTTCCGATTTCGTTGTCCCTCACCCTGAGGATGGCGGTCAGCGGGTTTACGACGCAGTTGGTGGTGAATTTTACCCACTCGTCCATCCTGATGTCGGAGGCGATCCGTGCTTCCAGCCCGCTCTCCTCGAAGAGGGTCTTGATCTTCCCTCCTGCCTCTGTTCCCTCGATGACGGTCGGGCCCTCCCAGAGCGTTACTGCCCCCGCTTCGAAGAACTCGGCTCCCATCATGGTTAGCCCCCTCACGACATCGGCCTTGCCCCCCACCGCCCCCTGGACCAGCTCCTTGATGCCCAGCCCATTCTGCAGGGCCAGGAGGAGGGTGTCGCTCCGGAGGAGCGGCTTCAGGCTTCCTGCAGCCTGCGCCACATCCTGGGCCTTGGTTGCCAGGATGACAAGCGCGTCTCCCGGGATGTGGGAGATGCCTGTGGCAGCCCTCACCCAGTATTTCCCAGCCGAGTCCCCGTTCAGGGTCAGGCCATGCGAGTTGATGGCCTGGACATGGGCGCGACTCCCGACCAGGGTAACGTAGTTCTTGGCGGAGAGCAGGGCGCCATAGCAGCTGCCTATCGCGCCCGCCCCGACCACAAATATTTTCTGGAAGGTCATGTTTCGGCGTCTTCCTTGGCCAGGGCAGTCAGGCGGTCCCTCATGAATAGAAGGGTCTCGGAAAGGTTCCTGTGGTTGTCGAAGCGCTCCAGGATGCCCTTCAGCTCGTCCCGGCCGAGTCCCCGGAGCTCCTCAACCGCCTTGGTGAGAAGGGGCAGGGCCCTGACTATGTTGTCCACAATGGTGACGTTGGCAGTCTGGGATGTCCTGGAGAGGGGGTTGAGGTCGATGGTCACCACGAACTTGCCCATCTTCTTCAGCGCCATGGTCCTGTCGCCGTCCTCGAGGGGGACCAGCACAACGTCGGCCGAGGCTATGCCCCGCGGGTCGACCCTCCTGCGCTCGCTGAAGAGCTCCGGTATCCTTGCCGAGGCGGCGCTCCCCACGCCGAGAACCTTTTTGGCGCCCACTGCCACCAGCGCAGCCTCGATGGCGTTCTCCCTTGCCCTTGTGCGATAGAAGAGGTTGACTTCAAGGTCTGCGGGGAGGGCCTCGGAGAGGCTCACCAGGTCCCCGGGTACCAAAGCTGCCGAGTTGCCGTTGACCGAGATGACCGGGTGCTCGGCCAGGATCAGCGCCGCCGCCGCGGCCCTTGTCGCGAAGAGGGCAGGTGGTGTGGTCACCTCGCCCAGCAGGTAATCGAATGCCTCGCCCCTTCCGTGGGCTATCAGGCCTGCCTTTGCCACTACGCCCTTCTCCTCGCCTTCTATCAGGGTTTCTCTCTTCTTCAAGGAGTCCAACCTCACATGGCTCTTCGGGATTCGTAGCCGGATCCCCATCAGTTCGCACCCTCCCTGGAGATCCGCGAGATTATCAGTGTCCTTCTGCCCTGGGAATCATGAAGCTTTGCCGGAAGGCTGGCGAAGGCAGACTCCGGCTGCGAGC
The DNA here is from genome assembly GCA_964477685.1 of uncultured Nitrososphaerota archaeon. Lineage (GTDB taxonomy): Archaea > Thermoproteota > Methanomethylicia > Methanomethylicales > Methanomethylicaceae > JACTUC01. The sequence continues at coordinate 4,196 of CAYZHK010000051.1, read as the reverse complement.
CGGCCAAAGCCTCAGCCACCTTTGGCAGCTCGTCCATCGGGACCAGCCCGAAGACGAGGCCCTTCTTTGCCGAGGGGGACGAGATCCCCGCCCCCTCGAACTGCCGCAGGATGCCCATCATCTCATAATCCATCAGGCCCACCGACTCCCAGAAATAGCGGGATATGGGCATCAGGTTGTCCAGGTCCATCTTCGGCGAGAAGGCGGCGAGCGCTTCCCTCCCGTAGCGGTTTATCCTCTTCACATACTCTTTCTTGGTAATCATCGTTTTGGTTGGGAAGGCCCTGACGGGGCAGGTGATCACAGCCACCCCTTCCCCTGAGCCGATCCTCGCAGCCCTGCCGAAGCCCGGCGCGCCCGGCCTGTCCCTCAGCTCCACCCCTCCGGCGAGTTCGGCGGAGACGTCGCCCAGGCCGGTCATGTTCTCGACCTCGGCGATATGGGCATGGACGCCCACCTGGTCCCGCGTGAGGCCCAGCCCCATGGCGCGGTTGAGGGCCAGCCCCAGGCTTAGGGCCGAGGCTGCGCTCAGGCCATAGCCATAGTTGACCGGGAATATCGATTCCTGCCTCGCAGTGACGGAAAGAGGGGCCTCGCCGGAGGTCAGGTTTCTGAAGAGGGATACGCAGGTGGGGCAGTTCAGGGCAGATCCGTTGGCGAAGAGCCTCAGCTCCATCTTCTCTGAAGGCTCTGCCGTCACGGTTGTGGATACGCCCCCCTCTAGGCAGAGTCCAGCGCCGGTGGAGCCGGTCTTGGCAGGCGTCCTGGAGGTATGGATGGAGAAGAAGGCGGTGATGTGGGCCGGTGAGTAGCCTGTATGGGTCCCCATCACTTGCCCCTCTTGGCCACATATTCATCGAGAACTGCCCTGGCGACTGACCTCTTGGGCATCTTCGGCAGGCGTCTCCTCTTGCCCCCCTTGGTGATGATGACAACCTCGTTGGTTTCGGAGATGAAGCCAGCCCCCGGCTTGGAGAGGTCGTTGGCAACGATCATGTCCATCCCGGAGTCCGAGAGCCTCCCGGCCGCCCTCTTCTCCAGCTCCTCCGCGGGGATGTTGTGCTCGGCCTTGAATCCAATTATGAAGAGGCCCGGGTCCGCCTTCCGGGCTTCCCGAACAACCTTTGGAAGAGGGACGAGGGAGACGGTCAGGCTGGCCTCGCTCGATATTTTTTCCTTCAGCCTCCTGCTGAAGGAGAAGTCGAGGGGGGCAGCGGCCATGGCAAGCAGGTTGTAGCAGGACGACTTCAGCTCCCCGAGAACTGCAGTCATCATTTCATCGGTGGTCTCCACGGGGATGGTCCTGCAGCTGGGGGGCGAGAGGGCTGTGGGCCCCAGGACGAGAGTGACCTCGGCCCCCCGGGACATTGCCTCAGACGCCAGGGCCATGCCCATGCGCCCGGAGCTGGAGTTGGTCAGGTATCTGACCGGGTCCAGGTAGGAGCGGGTCGGCCCGGCGGTGACAAGGACCCTTTGCCCCTTCAGGTCTTTTTCGGCGAGGGCAGAGATCACGGTGTTGACGATCGCCTCCGGTTCGGCGATTTTTGCCTTGCCCTCCGACTCCCTTGGCGGTATGACGGCTATGCCCATTGACCCGAGGCGCTTCATATTCTCCAGCACAGCCGGGTGGGAATACATGCTCCCGTGCATTGCGGGGGCTATGATGATTGGGATCCTCGCCCCTATTGCGGTGGTGGCGAGGGTGGTGACTGGGGTGTCGTCTATCCCCAGGGCGATCTTGCTGATGGTGTTGGCCGTGGCCGGCGCGATGAGGATCAGATCAGCGCAGCCGGGCATGCCTCCCCCCAGGACCACATGCTCAATCCTGCCGGTGAGCCGGGTAACCACGGGGTTGCCGGTGGCCCATTCCATCAGCTCGGGGGAGATTATCGATTGGGCGGCGTCGGTCATCACCGCGTAAACTTCTGCGCCGTTGCGCATCAGTTCCCTTGCCAGGTCCGGCGCCCTGACCGCGCCAACGCTGCCGCATACCCCCAGCGCTATTTTCTTGCCGGCGAGAAGGCTGCTCTTGGAGGAGAGGATATCCTTCGAAGGATGTTCCATTGGATTCTCAAGATTAAAGCATAGCTGTTGCTTATGTAATTTATGGAGGTAGATGTTGTAAAATGTATTTTATTAATTGTCTACGTAAAATATGTAGATTTATGCCGGAGCCCTTCAACCGTTAAGGATAATAGCCACCAAGCAGGATGAGTTTCAATACTGGTGTCGCCACCTTGGCCAAGGAGATCCTGGATCAGCTGCTGAGCCGCAGGGCTCTATCGATACTGGCCCTGATCGGTATCATTGTCCTGACCAGCGGCGGGGTCTATGTGGTGATTGAGGGCCCCGGTGCTATGGTCTCGACCAGCAGCGGAGGGAGCAGCTTCATTGCCAAGTCCTCCAGTGCACAGACCTCCATAGAGCTCTTCGTTGTCATGTTTCTCACCCTGGCAGGATCGGTGGGCTTCATACTGCTCGATGGGGCCATGAGGAAAACCTACGACCTCAGTGGCGCCAGGGTGAAGTACAGCATCGCCATCATACTCATCATACTCAGCGTCCTGCTGCTGGAATACCTGGCCTACATGAAGGTAAGCTAGGGCGCTACCACGGGTTGGGCTTCAGGCCGAGTTTGTAGGCCATGAAATTTGTGAAGAGGTGTATGGGGGGAGTGACCAGCATTATGAAGAGCGCCTGCTCCCACACCAGCGGGTAAAAGGGGAGGACGAAGAGGAGGGAGCCCACAACGAAGTCTAGCTGGTCCAGGACAGGTGCAGGTGCGCCCCTTGCAATGCCGAGCCGCCTTTTGATGAAGGCCCCGATTATATCGCCCACTAGGGCGCCGAGGGCCAGCATGCAGGAGAGAAAGGCGAAGTAGACCAGCTCACCGAAGAGGAGGCCGCCCACGATCCCGGCGAGGGTTCCGAAGAAGAGGCCTATCAGGAGGCCCTCGAAGGTCTTCCCGTCCCCGAGGACGCGCCTCCCGTCGGGCATGGAGGCCCCGAAGTCAATGGGGTGCTTCCCCCGTGCCAAGACCGGGACGGAGTTGGCGATGTAGGCGGGAAGTATAAGCGCAAAGGAATGGATAACCAGGGTATTGAAGTCCATCACTGGTTCCCTTCCATGCCCCTGGCAGAGATCCTCACCACCACATCGGCACGGGGGGGAGGCTTGTCGAGGAACGCCCTCCGGGCATCGCCGGGCAACTTCTCAAGCTGCAGTATGGAGTCGGACCAGTAGGTGAGGATCGAGGAAGCCACCGGCCTGATCCCCTTACCAAAGGGCGGGGTGCTGACCTCGCTGGTTAGGATGGCGGCCAGGCCCTTCCCGGAGCAGTGGTCCTTGATCAGCGCCATCTCCCTGTTGAGGGTCTTGTTGACTGCTATGTTCTCCTTTCCAGTCCCCAGCGCCTCCCTGTACCTCGCTGTGACCGAATCGATTATGAGGAGACGAGTTCCGCCCGGGAGCTGGTCGTCCAGCCGCTCCACAAGATCTTCCTGTTCGGCAAAGGACTTCACCTCCAGTACCCACATCCGCTCGCTCCACTGGGTCCACCTCCGTCCCGCCATCTCCATGAGCCTGCCCACGGGTGCGCGCCCCTCCGTGTAGACAAGGGTGGAGCCTTGGCCGTTGGATGCGACGCTGAGCATCGCCTGGAAGGCGAGGGTGGTCTTGCCGGACCCCCGCTCCCCGAAAAGGAGGAGGAGGCTGCCCATTGCGATGCCGCCGCCCAGTAGGCCGTCTATGGGGCTGCAGCCGGTGCTTATCTTAATAGGCAGGGGGGCATCCATATCCCTTGACCTTCCCGGGGTATGGTCTTGAGATACTTAGGTATCGTCATCGGCGATATAAAAACTTCTTATGCATTGATGAGGGAGCTCAGGAGGATCGGCATCACCTTCGTCCTCCTGAAGGAGGGGGAGGCGCTTCCTCCCCATGTCTCTGCAGCCATCTTGTCCAGCCCCTCTCCCTCTGCGGGGCTGCCCGGTAGGGTCGCCTATGACGGCAGCCCCAGGAGAACCGCCCTCAGGGCACTCAGCGCCTCCATGGGGAGGGAAAGGTTCGGGCAGGTCGTTATTGGGGTCGACCCGGGGGATTCCGCCGGGGTGGCTGTCATTGCCGACGGTGAGCTGGTGGAGGCTTTCACCGTCGCCGGAGGGGGGGTTTGGGCGGCCGTTGACGAGATACTGGGC
>CAYZHK010000050.1:0-10937 GCA_964477685.1 uncultured Nitrososphaerota archaeon | reverse complement strand
GTAGTACTCCATCTCCCGCAGCGTCGTCAGGTCTATGTTGACCCTTCCCCCAACGCCGTAGGCGTCCAGGCGCCCGAAGAGCTCCCGGAAGTATTTCAGGTACCTTCCTGCCCCCCTAAGCCCCTCGGCTGCGTCCTCTATGACCTCAATCCCTCCTCGCCTCTTGATGAGCGAAGAGAAGACGCTGAGGGCCTTCTTTTCCTTGACCGCCCCCCTGAGACCCGAAAGCGACCTGGACTCCATGGCCCTCCGGAGGCCATCAAGGTCATTTACCCCCAGCTCCTTTGCCAGCTCCCTGAAGAGACCCGCATTGCCAATGTCCACATAGGCATCCTTTATGCCCATGGCCTCGAGGGCACCCAATGAGAGCGCTATCGCCTCGGCATCGCCATCAACCTCTGAACTCCCTATAAGCTCGGCCCCGGCCTGCCAGAATTCCCTCTGGGAGATGCTCCTCATCTCCTGGAACCTCATACAGTTGGCGATATAGAAGATCCTCTTTTCACTCATCGCCCTGGAGGCGAGCATCCTTGCAACCTGGGTCGTCACCTCTCCCCGGAGGGAAATGAGCCTGCCGTCCCAATCCTGGACCTTGAATATGGAGTCACCGAAACCAGCCCCTGCACCTCCCCTTATGATGTCAAAGTAATCCAGGGTGGAAGTCCTAACTTCGCGATAGCCCCAGCGGCCGAAGCACTGCCGGAACCTGCCCTCTACAAACAGGAACTTCTTTACCTCATCGGGGGAGAGATCTCTGAACCCCTTGGGCGTCTGAAACCTCGTGAACTAAATTCCTTCTTTCCATATTGCCTCTCCTCACCGAAGGTAGGGTCTCCTGCTATATAAATATTTCCCACTTTTTTCCCACATAAAAAAAAGTCGAGGGCTTGTGCGAAAGTGCCAGATATAACGCTTAAAAGGCGTGCGGGCGAGTCTTTCCTCCGAGGCAAAAAGTGAAATGAAAAAAACTGCCGCCACTCTGCAGGAGAGCTGCAGGGACAGCACCATGGCTTATTCACAGGTTGCGACTAATCTGAAAAACGTCCGCAGCCTGATCGGAAAACACGGCAAAAGAAGAGACTATGCGGGTCTTAAAACATTCGGCACCGCCCTGATACTTGCCCCTTCTCCCGAACCCTTCACGGACGTCGTTGGACTGGCATTGTTCGGCATTGGAACTGCAGCAGAGCGTCGGAAGCCTCCTCTGACAATATTGGAGATGTGTGAGGAGAGCCGGACGATCTTCAGAGGTCTGAACTCGTCAGGGCTTCTCCGATGAACCCACAGAGGACGGAAGGCTAGGGCCAGGAGCCCGCGGGGGTTTTGCCTCCCCCGATACCGATAGTGGCTTCTGTAACTGTCCTACCAGCAAGCGTCATGCTTTTTTGATGTGGGCTCCATAAAGAATTACCATGAATGCAGTCGGCTGTTATCAATTTTTTTTCATAATTCACTAAAAAATAATTTTAAAAGCACTAACAGATCAGGGATATATACCCCCGTTCAAATATTACGAGGCGAACAACTATGACAGAGGTCGTGCTCAACGGAAAAACGCCTCCCCCCGTCCGGCGGAGTGACGGCGTCATAACCCCCTTCGACAAGCAGCTGATTGCAAAGAGCCTCCTGAAGGAGACGAAGCTCCTCTCCACCCTCTATGGAGACTCCCCGATGAGGGAGGATGACGCCACCGCGATTGCCGCCGAGGTGGAGGAGGAAATCAAGAGCATGAAGCTCAAATTCCTCAGTGGCCCACTGATCCGAGAGCTGGTCAGCGTCAAGCTTCTGGAGCACGGCTTCGACAAGGCCCGGAACGTCTATACCAGGGTGGGGATGCCCCTCTACGACGTATACTCCATCGACAATTCAGAGGGCTATGAGGCGAAGGAGAATGCGAACCTCCAGGCCAACCCGGAGACGTTCCACAAGAAGAAGGCAGACTTCCTCAGCAAGGAGTCTTACCTGCTTATGCTCCCGTCCAACGTGGCAGATGCCCACCTCCATGGGGACATCCACATCCACGACCTGGAGTACTGGGGGACGAGGCCCTTCTGCCAGGACTGGGACCTCCGGTACTTCTTCTACCACGGGCTGATGCCCGACGGCACCGGGACGCATACCTCGGTGGCGGCGCCAGCCAAACACGCGGAGGTGGCCATACTCCATGCCGCAAAGGTGCTGGGGGCAGCCCAGACCAACTTCGCAGGCGGGCAGGGCTTCTTCAACTTCACGGTCTTCATGGCACCCTACCTGGTGGGCATGGATGAGAGGAAGGTCCATCAGCTGGCCCAGATGTTCCTCTACGAGATGACCCAGCTCTACGTGGCCAGGGGCGGCCAACCGGTCTTCTCGTCCATCCAGATCGAGTCCGGGGTCCCGAAGGTGTGGCAGAAGGCGCCGGTGGTTTCCCACGGCAAGGTCTGGAACGACCTGACCTATGGCGACCTGGAGGAGCGAGTCCACCTCTTCGCGGGGGCGCTCCTCGACGAGTACATGAAGGGGGATGCCATGGGGAAGATGTTCAACTTCCCCAAGCCCGAGGTCGTCCAGCGGAGAAGATACTGGGACGACAAGGAGTTTGAGGACGTCATGATGAAGGCGGCCCAGCTCTCCGCGAAGTTTGGCTCCACCTACTATGACAACAACATCCCCGCCTACAGGGGTGGCGACGACGGGGTTTCCTGCTTCCAGTGCTGTGCCTATGCCTTCTCGGAGGATGGTAAATCCGAGAATTTCATGAAGAAGGTCCTCTTCGACAACAGCGCGCACTTCAGCATGGGGGCGATGCAGGTGGTGACCCTCAACATGCCGAGGCTCGCCTACAAGTCTGGGGGCGACGAAGCCAAGCTCCTGGAGATAATGCGCGAGACAATGCTGACGGTCAAGGAGGCTCACCTCCTCAAGCACTCTCTGATGAGGCGCCAGTTCGACAGGGGGCTCATCCCATTTGCCTCCCAGAGGCCGAAGGGGGCACCGCCTGTGGTGGACATTGAAAACCTCTCTTCCACCATCGGATTCGTTGGCGTCAATGAGATGGTGGAGTACATAACCGGCTACCAGCTCCACGAAGACGCCTCCGCCCAGAAGCTGGCCCTGAGGGTGCTCATTGAGATGGACAAGATCCGGAAGGAGCTCACAGATTCCACCGGCATCAAGTTCTCCATTGCAAGGACTCCGGCCGAGTCTGCGGCCCAGAGGTTCGCCGTATCGGACATGATCCACTACGCGAAGTTCGCCAAGGAGCTCGTGAAGGGCGACCTGGATGCGGCCCTCCCGCACTACAAGGAGAGCAGGGACGTGCCCATATACTACACAAACGGGGCCCACATCAACACAGCGGCGGCAGTCCCGATCAACGAGCGGCTTGCCATAGAGCAGAGGTTCTTCCCGATCCTGAAGGGCGGCGACATATTCCACGTCTGGCTGGGCGAGGTGAACCCGGACCCGGAGGCCCTCTTCAAGCTCAACCGAACACTCTCCAACTCATGGATCGGCTACTGGTCGCACACCAAGGACATCACAATGTGCCAAAGCTGCGGCTATGTCGGGGGCGGCCTGAGTGAGAAGTGCCCCATGTGCGGGGGCAATTCGATAAAGCACTACTCCAGGATCACCGGCTACTACCAGGACGTCTCCTCATGGAATGCCGCCAAGAGACAGGAGCTGAGGGAGCGGTACAGGGTCAGGATATCCCCTTGAGCAGCCAGACCAATGGCAGGAAGGCCAGGGTTTACGCACCGGAGATGGTGCCCCTTTCCCTCTCGGACTACCGAGGGGAGCCTACCTGCGTTATTTTCTTCTCTGGCTGCAACTACGACTGTGGCTACTGCCAAAACTGGGCCCTCCGGGAGAAGAAAGAGGAACACCTGGTCGAATTGGCGAGCCTCAAGGAGAAGATCAGGAACAACAATCTAATCACCGCCTGCAAGGTCAGCGGCGGCGAGCCCCTCCTCCAGCCAGAGGCGTTGATGGAGCTGGGCACGTTTGCCAAGTCACTGGGGCTGAAGTTCGCCATTGACACCAACGGCACCCTGCCCAAGGGGCTCGGCCGGATCATCGGCCTGCTGGACCTAGTCTCCCTCGACATAAAGACTGCGCTGAACCAGGAGGAGTACAGGAAGATTAGCGGAGTGGGCAGGACCTGCGTCGAGGAGGTGAAGGAGTCGCTCCGCCTCATCCTGTCGTCGAATGCCTACGCAGACCTGAGGATGGTGGTCATACCGGGACTGAATGATGGCGAGGCTGTGGCTGCCTCCATTGCGGCATCGCTGAGGGGCGCTGGCTATGTGGAGAAGGCTCTCAGGGGCGAGGCGAGCCTGACCTTCGTGGAGTTCGTGCCCGACCACGCCCGCCTCGAGGAGCTGAGGCGGATATCCAACACTCCTGTGGAAACGCTCAAACGCCTTGCCTCTCTGGTGAAGCTGCCGGAGGTTCACATTTCCCACCGTGTGCTGGGCTCCTACGTGCCTGCCGACTGATCAAACACCGTTATAGGAATTCAATTGCATCAGCTCAATACCGTCTCCTAAGAGGCCGTATGTGCCTGCCGACCGATTAACGCCGTTATAGAAATTCAATTCCATTAGCTTAATATCGCCTCATAAGAGACCGGTTGACGGGAGTATGGAAATGAATAAACAGCTTGCCACCATCGGTTTTCTGGGCATGGTTGCAATAGTCTTCGTGGCGGGTTACTATGCCGCTGACTGGGGAAAGGCAGAGATGGTCCACTTCTGGACAGCCGTCCCTGGTGGCAACATCACTTCAACAACCACTTTGAGGGGGATCGGTATGCCCATTACGATGTCACCCGTATTCATAGACTTGGACCAGAGGGGCATACTGAGGGACTTTATCACCTCTCAGGTTGAGGCGATCTCGACCCACTGGATCTACAACCTGGGGAAGGGCCCTGTAAGGATAAAAATGGAACTCATCAATCTCACCATACCGGTTCGCTGGGAGGTGCAGTGCGACATGGGCTATGACCCCGAGACCCACACCTTTACAGAGTACATCAAGCCCGGGGGGTCGGTACCGAACTTGGGGATAGACTGGTACTTCTATATACCTGACTACTACATGGACGAGCAGATCGTATACCAGGGCGGGCTGCTCCTTTCCAACGCCGATACAGGCCAAGGGCTCACGTTCATTCCCATCACCATAGGCCGCGGTACGCCGGCCTATTCGAATGGAGGAGGCTGCTGCTCTTGACCGTTAGAGAAACCCTCTCCAAGAATAAGTGGAGGTATCTGGCCCTCGCACTGGGCTTCTTCCTCTTCGTTGGGCCATTTGCGCTGGCAGTGAGGGGAGTGTATTTTATACTGGATAACCAGGCCGCAGCGACGCTCCACTCGTTCTGCTTCAGGATGCCGATAAGCTGGATCTTCGAGGGAAGGTTTTACTCGATTGTCAGCTCGCTTGTTATGGCAGGCTTCGGATTCAGCGTGATAGTCATCTCCATCTTCCTAGGGCCCCTCTTCTGTGGCTGGCTCTGCCCAGTGGGCGCCATCAGCGAAGGCCTGAGCAGGGCCATACCGATACCAAACAAGTATCGGCTAAGGATTAAGGACCCCGGCCTAACATCCATGTTAAGGTATGGCTTCTTGGCCGGCTTTGTCCTTGTCGGCATGCTAACTGGCTACAGCTTGGTGGAGTCTTCGGAGCTGTCAACTGTCTGCTGCAGGTACTGCGCTTCCTCACAACTCCAGAATTTGGCCAGCGCCGTCTTCGGCGACCCGCTTACGTTGCAGTACTGGCACACCGGCGCCATCATTGTGCTGGTTGCTTGGCTGGTCATAGGCGGTGTCTTCATGGTGGGCGGCAGAGGCTGGTGCCTCTTCTTCTGTCCCTTGGGCGCCTTGTCCGGCCTCGCGCATAAGCTCGGGGCCAAGCTGGGCTTCCTCAGGATGGAACACGACGCCTCAAAATGTAAAAACTGCAAAGAGTGTAGCGACAAGTGCATGATGTGGGCAATCAAGAGCGATAAAACAGTGGAGCGTACCCTCTGCATGAACTGCAAGGAATGCGCCAATCGGTGCCCCTATGGGTCGTACTCTCTGAAGTGGGGGAGGAAAAATGTCAAGCCTTCGTGAGCGGGTAAGGGGGCTATGGGTGTTTGCGGTGGCTGCCTCTGCGGCTCCACTGTCCTATCTCGTTTCCTTTCCATGCGGGGGCGCCTGCCTGTCCTGCCCCATGACAGGGGCTTGCCTGCTGGTCACTCCGCTTGCGGTGCTGCTGGTGCTTGCAGTAAAGTTCTCAAGGAGAATAAAATCGTTTTTTTTAAGGCACTCAGATAAATAAAAAAAAGGATGGATGGGTGCAAATCCCACCTGCCCTCATAGCCCCTAGTTCAGCTCTATGGCCCCCAATGTCTCCAGCGTCTCCAGGGAGCTCATCTTCACCATCTTCTCGGAGATGGTGTAGAGGACGTCTTCTATGTAGAGGGACCTGGTGATGGTCTTCTGCCAGTTGGAGCTGGTCAGGTCGTCCTGCTGGGTTATGGTCCCCCTGAGGACAAAGCCGCCGTCCAACGTCACATCGAAGACAAAGGCCCCCTGCCAGTAGTTGATGTCCTTTCCGGTTGAGACACCCATGGATACGGGGAAGACCATCAGGCCGAGCTCCTTGTCAAAGAGGAGTGCCTTGTGGTCGCTGCCCACATTGGTGTAGGAATAGAGGGAATTGACAATGAAATTGTCTACCTCGCGCGGATGGGAGAAGTCGCTCACATCGAACATGGAGAGCTTGATGTTGCTGTCCACAGCACCTATACCTATGATGGTGTTCTCGTCGTACGGGTGCATGTAGGTGGAGAAGCCGGGTATCTTCAGGATGCCCATAACCTTGGGGTTGGTCGGGTCTGACAGGTCTATGGCGAAGAATGGATCCACCTGCCTGTAGGTCACTACGTAGCACCTGCTCTCAGCGAACCTAACCGAGTAGATCCTCTCCCCCTGGGCAAGGCCCTCGACGGAGCCAACGATCTGCAGCTCAGGGTTGAGGACATAGAGGTTGTTGACAGTGGCCCATTCGGTGGTGGCTATCCGGAAGAAGCCATTGTACTCGTCCATGCTGAACTGGTTGAGAACTGTCCCTGGCACTGCCCCTTCCGCCTCCACCTTGATGGCTTTGCCATCGAGGCTTATGCGGTAGATCAGGGTCTTCTCCCTTAGGTCCTCGGAGTTTGCAGCCAGCTCGGTCCCGTAGAGGATGCGGGCGCCGTACTTGGGAACGGCAAGGTACATGTTGGTGGCCGAGACGTACATGGTGGAGGCATAGTTCGCAAGGAATGTCTCGTAGGTCGGCTCCTCGGCACTGTCTGCCGTGTTTATGGCTATGATGGTTATGAAGTCGTAGCTGGTGGCCTCGACATCAGAGTACTTCACATCGGTTGCGGGGATGGCTATGGTGTCATTGTTGTTGGTTATCACAGGCAGCTCCACCGTGGCATTCCAGTAGGGGATGGCTGGCCTGTTGACCATCATGTAGAGGTAGTCTCCTATGAGCCTGGAGCCCCCCAGGGTGCCATTGATCTCAAGGGACCTCTCCAGCCTCGGCGAGGCCCTGTCGCTCACATCGTAGACATTCACGAAGGTCGTTGGCTGGTACCAGTAGTATGGCATGATGGAGCTTGGAGCCGTGGCATTATTCTTCACAGTGCTGTCAACAATTCCGTAATAGAGCCAGGCCTGCTGGTTGCCGAGGACTATGAGCTTGTCGCCATTGATGTAGAGGTCCAGGTTCCAGGTTCCGTTTATCTCTATCTTTGCCAGGATCTCGGCCTCTCCAGCCGGGTAGGCCCGCATTATATAGACATAGTTGTTCGATGACACGAACAGATAGGTCCCGTCGGTCTTGACAATGTCGCCCTCATCCACGCCGGAGACCTGGATGTTGGTCTCCGAATACTTGTTGGCGGATGTTTCCTGGCTGGCACCCGCGCCGGACAGGGTGAAGATGCCGTCCCTCACCAACAGCCCAAAGGGGGTGCCATACATGACATTGTTGGCCTCCTGCATGTTCTGGGCGATGAAGTCATTCAGCTCGATATAGCTGTTGAAGGTCTTCATGCCCACGCCGCCAACCGGGGAGGCAACGGCGCTGATCACCATGATCAGCGCCACTCCAAGGACAATGGCAGAGGTTATCCCGAAGAAGATGGAATTCTTGTTTGCCGATTCCGACATACCAATTACCGATTTTACCATAGCTGGCAGGGAACTTTATCCTATTCATTGGAACGTCCCGTTCTGTTTCTAGAACACCATGGCCCGGCGTCGGCAGCGAATGGAAAAATGGTTAATAGCTGCGGTGGGAATCAGAGCTACTGTGCCTGAAATGGGGACCGACGAACTGCCTGGGCGGAGCTACACCGTGACCTGCGCGAACTGCGGCAGGGAGACGATGGAAGTCAAAGAGATCTACTCGGAGATCCCAAGGTTCGGGAAGATGGTCATAGTCTCGATGCTCTGCCCAAAATGCGGCTACAGGGTCAGCGACTCCATCTCCCTTGAGAACAAAGGCCCTAAGAGGATCGAATTCGCAGTCAAATCCCCGAATGACCTTTCCGCGAGGCTGATCCGCTCCCATTCTTCGCTCATAGCCATTCCCGAGCTTGGGCTGGGGCTGAAGCCGGGCCCCAAGTCCGAGGCATTCATAACCAACATTGAGGGCCTCCTCGACCGCTTCCTGCAGGTTGTGGAGCAGCTGGAGAGCACATCGGCAGGCGCTGAAAAGAAACGCATAGCCCTTCTACTGGGGAAGATCCGCCAGGCGATGAAGGGGGAGCTTCCGTTCACCCTGGTAATTGAGGACGAGATGGGCAACAGCGCTGTGATCCCTGCCTAGTCCACCCCGAAGGGCTCAGCACTCAAAGCTTGCCCAGGGCCTTCTGCAGGTCTGCCGTTATCTCCTCGAAGCCCTCCAGACCGACCGAGAGGCGAAGCAGGCCACCCGTTATTCCCAGCTCGCGCCTCTCTTCTGCGTCTATTTTCCTGTGGGAGGACGATGCAGGGTGGGTTATGAGGGTCTCGGTACCTCCGAGGCTTGGGGCCGTCTTGATTAAATTGAGTGACCTGAGCAGCCGCATAGCCCGCTCCTCGCTCCCAACATCGAATGAGACGACTCCGCCGTACCCTTCCATGAGACTCGAGGCCCGCCTGTGGTACCGGCTTGACAGGAGGCCTGGATAATGAACCTTGCTGACCTCCGGGCGCTTCTCTAGCCATTCTGCTGTGGACTGGGCACTCCTGTTGTGCTCTGCGACGCGCAGGCTAAGGGTCTTTAGTCCTCTGATGATAAGGTATGCGGCAAAGGGGTCAAGGTTCCCCCCAAGGTTTCTCCGCCACTCCCATAGGGATGCCAGCAGATCCTTCCGCCCGGCCAGTATGCCCCCAATCACGTCGTTGTGCCCGCCCAGGTACTTGGTGGCGCTCTCCACGATCAAGTCCGCACCGACCTCCAGGGGCCTGAAATTTACCGGGGTGGCGAATGTGTTGTCCACTGCAACCAAGGCGCCGACCTCACGGCTTCTACTGACGATGGTCGAAATGTCCGGCACACCAAGGGTCGGGTTCGTTATGGACTCAATGAAGACGATCCTGGTGTCCTTGGAAATCGCCCTGATCACGTCACCATTGAGGACTGCCTTGACCTCCACGCCAAACTTCTCCAGCGATCTGAGGAGGACGAGGGATGCCCCGTAGATCTCCTTGGAGGTGACTATCTCATCACCCTTCCCCAACGTTCCCAGAAAGAGGGTGGATATGGCGGCCATTCCGGACGAGAATCCCAGGCAGTCTTCCGCGCCTTCCAGCGCCTGCATCTTCCTCTCAAGGAGGTGGACAGTGGGGTTGTCCTCCCGGCTGTACTTCAGTTCTCGACCCCTGATCCTGCTGCCAAAGGGATGTTTGAAGATGGCGCTTTGGTAGATGGGCTGGATTATGAATTCCGTATCCTCGCCTTCATGGATGCTCGTTGACGCAATGCCCCTCTTCCCCTGCTTGTCCACCATTGAAAATCCCTAACAAAATTAAACATATTATATATTTAATCCTATCTCTATATTACTGTAAGTAATATTATTTAGTTGAATGGCCAGGCTGCGGCTGCGCTATTGCCTGCTCCTCAGGTGGAGACCCCTCATCCTCATCGAGGACCCACCTGTCCAGACCGGGGCATTCTGGTCAGGCTGCCCCTTGCCGCAAGTGGCCGATTTGAAGATAAGGTCCTTGCCCACGGCATCGACGCTGGAGAAGATCACCTCCGTGGTGGCCTCTATGACGGGGGAGCGCACCGGAGCCCTGATCTGGCCCCCCTCAATGGCATAGGCCTCCAGGCCCACATAGCGGTTATTCCACCTGAGGTCGTCGATGTTCCATTCTTGGAATGTTTTGATGTAAACGCCTTCCCCCACATCCTCCAGCAGCTCCTCCAGGGAATGCCCGCCCGGCTCTACAAACGTGTTGGACATCCTTACGACGGGCTCCCTCCCGTAGGACGTTGCCCTGGCCGCGGCATTGCTCTTGGTGCCGAACTCATGGGCAGTCTCCCTGTTGTGGAGGAATCCACTTATCCTCCCCTCCCGGATCAGTGCCTTCTTGACCGCCCTTACACCCTCGTCATCATAGCCGTAGAAGCCGTAGGAGTGGTCAAGGCAAGGGAAGTCGGATATGTTCACGGCAGGGCTCCCTATCCGCCTCCCTATGTCATCGCGCTTGACATATGACTCTCCGGCCTGGGCAGCCTCCCTGCCCAATATCCTGTCCGCCTCCTGCGGATGGCCACAGGCTTCATGCGCAATGATGCCCGCCACCTCGCCGCCGACAACAACATCGTATCTGGACGCCTTCAGGGCCTTTCCTTCAAGGAGGACCTTGGACATCCCTTCTGCCTCAGCCCCGGCAGCCCCCGCAGGGTCCATGACCCGAACC
>CAYZHK010000049.1:0-11134 GCA_964477685.1 uncultured Nitrososphaerota archaeon | reverse complement strand
CCTTGGTGAAGGAGGCTCTCACAACTGGCGTTGAGCCATATAAAATCATCAACGATGCACTCAGTCGGGGAATGAAAGTCGTGGGCGAGAAGTATGAAAACTGTGAATATTACCTCCCCGATGTCATAGTGGCGGCCCAGGCGATGTATGCAGGCGTCGACATAGTCAAACCACATATAAAAATTGATCAATCAAAGATAGCCGGAAAGATTGTAATTGGCACCATCGAAGGGGATGTCCACGACATAGGCAAGAACCTTGTTAAACTGATGTTCATTGGCGCTGGTTGGCAGATCTTCGACCTTGGCAACGATGTTCCATTGCAGAGTTTCATTGATAAAGCCAAAGAGTCCCAAGCAGATATAATTGCCGTCTCTGCCCTTATGACAACATCGATGCTGCGGATGAAGGACCTAGCGGACATGATGGCAAAGCAAGGGATATCGTCCGAGGTGGGGCTGATGGTTGGTGGCGCGCCTGTGTCGCAGGAGTATGCCAATTCCATAGGAGCAGATGGGTTTGCTCCAGATGCGGCCAAGGCGGTCCTAGCAGGAGAGAAGATTTTAGCAAAACGGCACTAGAATGGCGCCCTATTTTGTATAATTGGGATGGCGATGGCACATCTATCTGTGCTCCTCAAACTGGACTTGACCATGATATGGGGTTGGTGACAATTGCTAGAAAGGCCTTTTGCAGTCATCATTGCAGCAGGCGGGGCTTCGACCAGGTTGGGTGAATTTAAGCCACTGGCCTGGCTTGGAGACCGCCCTCTCATATCATACGCACTGGACTGCGCCTTCGACATATCCCCGAGGGTTTACGTGCTCTTGAACAGCAGGCCACAAGCTGACCGCCTAAGCGGGATAATGAGAGGATCCGACGCTTCAATAATATTTGATAGAGGGACACTGCCGTTTCCCGGCTCGTTGCCAGAATCTATGGCACAGGTCGAAGAGGAGATGCTTTTCCTGATGGGCTGCGACACACCATTCCTCGACAATCGCCTCCCGCATCTTCTTCTACCAAAGCTAAAAGGATGCGGTGCTGTAGTGCCAGTTTGGCCAAATGGCTATGCAGAGCCGATGGCTGCGCTCTACCTTAAGTCACATTTGCCATTAGGGAAAATCATTCCCAATTTGAAGTCATTGGCCCTAGCAATGAATGCAATATTTATCGAGATAGCCACTCTAGGCATAGAGCCGGCTTCTTTTTTCAATATCAATAGGCCTTCTGACTTCGAATTGGCTGAGACAATGCTGAAAAATCTCGCTAAAAATGATGCGCGATCGCTTCGTACATATGGGAAGATGGCGATGTCGGCACACAAAATCATGAAAGCCCCTTTCTTGATTTAAAAACAGCGCTCTTGGGGCATCGGAAGGCACTGCTTTCGGGTGGGCGAGTGGGGACTTGATTTTTCCTAGCTTTTTTTCAAGGCGCGAGCAATGATCGATGCAACACTGACTGTACCTTGGCGTCCAGGGACAGTATCCGAGCAAATGAGCTCATCCAAGCCGGCGTTCTTCATTTTTTCCTCAGCCTCTTCCACTAGCAATGCATGTGTTACAAGTGCGTCGATCCTATTAGCACCCTCCTGCTTTAACCATCTAATGACCTCAATCATGGTTTTCCCAGTACTGACTATGTCGTCCACGACCAGTGCTGCTTTGCCCTTAAGGGGTAATTCGCCCCTGATCCGAACGTCCCTGTCACCTAACCGCTCTTTCTCCAAGACCATACAAGGGGCATCAAGCAGTCCTGCAACAACCCTTGCCCACTGCCCAGATTCTAGGTCAGGACCAACAACGGTCGCAGCGGAGGAGTGGACAAGTTTCCTATATTGCTCCGCAAGAATGGGCATGGCAGAAAGGTTTAGGGCAGGCACAGTGAAAACATCGCTTGGTGATTTGAACCTGTGGAGGTGCATGTCGATCGTAATTAGGCGGTCCGTTCCAGCGGACTCGATGATTCTCGGAATTAGTTTTGCGCTGACGGGTTCGTTGGGGTCGAAAACGCTGTCCTGCCGGGCATAGGCAAGGTATGGTATAACCCCCACCACGGATCTGGCCCCTCCACCCCTGAGCGCGTCAACCAGCAGCGTGTACTCGATCAGCAGCCGGTCCGGATCGTAGGCAAGGGACTGGAAGACCGCCACGTCTTGGCCTCGGACATCGCTCCCAACGCGGATATACTGCTCGCCGTCGGGGAATACCCTCCTGTTGGGCTCCAACAGTGGCAGACCGAGGGTGCCGGCGACGGATCTGGCCAGCACCTCACCTGCGGATCCGAAAGTGATGAGCATCCTGTGGCGCCCCTAGTAGCCCTCCAGCATGGTCCTGTAGAGATCGAGGAGCTCCTTCCTCGAGGGGCGACGGGGGTTCCTAGCCATGAAGCGGGACTGGTTCTTGAGGAAGTCGTCAACGAGGGGCTCAAGGTCCCCTTCGCCGAGCCCCAGGTCCTCGAGGCTCATGGGAAGGCCAAGGGTGCCCATTATCTCGAGGTATCTCAGGGCTACCGCCTCGCCGGCTTCCCTGGCCGAAAGCCCCTCGGTATCAACGCCAAGGCCGGCCGCTATCACTTCGATTTTCCCCGGCATGGCGGGGGCGTTGAACTCTATAACGTAGGGTTCTGCAAGGGCCACCGAGGTCCCGTGGGGCAGCCCGAGCCTCACCGCATAGGTGTACGCGATGCCGTGGGTGATGCATAGGCCGGTGTTGGAGAAGGCCATGCCAGCCATTGCCGAGGCCAATGCAAGGCCGTTCCTCGCCTCAAGGTCCTCGCCATTGGCGAAGGCCCGCTCCAGGCAGTCGTCGGCCAGATTTATCGCCTCGAAGGCAAGGGATGCGGTGATCGGGTTTGACTCGAGGCTCATTAGGGACTCTACGGCGTGGTTGAGGGCATCGATCCCAGCCGAGGCGGTTGCGGACGGTGGGGCCGAAAGGGAGAGGAGAGGATCAATTATGCTCAGCGCCGGATAGAGGAAGGGATGGTTCAGGGCCAGCTTGACCCCCCTCTCCGTAATGACTGATATGGGGGTCACCTCGGAGCCCGTCCCTGCGATCGTAGGTATGGTGATCACCGGAGGCCCCCTCTTGGCAATCGGCTCACCCCTGAAGGAGGGGAGCGGGCTCTTCCGGTTGCCGGCTATGAGGGAGGCCAGCTTTGCCATGTCCATGGAGCTTCCCCCTCCCAGTCCGATGATCAGGTCGGCCCCTTCCCTGCAGATCTCCTCCGTCAGGGTAGCGAGCGCCCCCTCGTTAGGCTCGGGCGGTACCCCCTTGAACTCCAGGACTGCTTCCGCCGGCAGAATCTCCAGCGCCTTTTTGTAGGCGGGCGCCTTCGAAACGGAGCCACCTGCTATGAGGGCGACCTTGCTGGGGGCATAGAGCCTGAGTTCGTCCCTTAGCCTCTCCAGGGAGCCGGTCCCGAAGACCAGTCGGGTCGGGGAGTTGTAGGAATACGACCTGAGGAGGGGGTGCAGCGGCTTGGTTTCCATGACAATCACTGTGCCAAGTATTGGCGCTGTAACCTAATAAAAATGACCTGACTCCAGGCGGGGTGCCTCTCCCGGCCAAGCGCCTGTGAGGATGGACCCCCTGAAAGGAATTAAATACCCTTAGGAACTTAACCTCAGTTGGTCGGTTTGGATGATCTCCAGAGAGGAAGTATGGAATATCGTTGAAGGTTACGATCCGAAGAAGATCACCATTGGCTCCCTGGGGAGCCACTCGGCGCTGGACATCTCCGACGGGGCGAAGGATGAGGGCTTCAGGACAGTCGTTGTCTGCCAGAGGGGGAGGGAGCTGCCCTACAGGATGTACCGGAGGGTTGTGGACGAGGCCATCGTCCTGGAGAGGTTCAGCCAGATCACGGATGAGGCAAACCAGGCGCTGCTGAGGGAGAGGAACACGGTCTTTGTCCCCCACAGGGCCTTCACCACCTACGTCCCCTACGACGCGATAGAGGGGAGCTTCAGGGTGCCCCTCTTCGGGAACCGCTGGATCCTGAGGGCAGAGGAGAGGACGGCCGAGAGGAACCAGTACTACCTCCTGGAGAGGGCTGGGGTCAGGCAGCCCAGGAAGTACAGGTCCCCGGCCGAGATCGACGGCCTGGCCATAGTGAAGGTCCAGGAGGCGAGGAGGAAGATTGAGAGGGCCTTCTTCACCGTAACCGACGAGGCGGATTTCAGGAAGAAATCCGAGGAGAGGATTGCAAAGGGCCTCATACGGAGGGAGGACCTGGAGAGGGCTGTCATTGAGGAGTATGTGGTCGGCACCTACTTCAACTTCAACTACTTCTACTCGCCGCTGAGCGGGGAGGTGGAGTTCATGGGCATAGACAGGAGGCTCCAGACAAACCTCCATGACTTCGTCTCACTCCCTGCCAGGCAGCAGCTGGAGACGGACGTGGTGCTGCAGAACATAGAGATAGGCCACATGGGGGCGACGGTGAGGGAGTCGATGCTGGAGCAGGTCCTGGAGAACGGCATAAAATTCGCTCACGCGGTGAAGAGGGAGTACCCGCCCGGCATGATAGGGTCCTTCGCCCTTCAGGGGGCGGTCAACAAGGACCAGGAGATAGTCATCTTCGATGTCTCCCCTAGGGTTCCCGGGAGTCCGGTGATCGGCACGACCAGCCCCTACACCAAGTATGCCCACGGCATACCAATGAGCGTCGGCAGGAGGATTGCCAGGGAGGTCCGAGAGGCCCTGGAGACCGGGAGGCTGAAGGAGATAGTCACATGAGGCCGTCCATCGCCGTAATAGGCTCCCACTCTGCCCTCCAGATCCTCAAGGGGGCAAGGGACGAGGGGCTTGGGACGGTCCTCCTCTGCCTGAGAGGGCGGGAGGGGCTCTACTCCCGCTACGGCCTTACGGACAGGACCGTCTCCATCGACGCGGTGGAGGATCTCCTCAAGAACGAGGTGCAGGCCCAGATATCAGAGGGCGGGTCCATGTTGGTCCCCCACGGGACGCTGATATCTGGCGGGAAGCTTGAGGAGTTCGAGAAGGGGTTCAGGCCCAGGGTCTTCGGCAACAGGTTCATCTTCAGATGGGAGTTCGACCGTAGCCTCAAGGACCGCATACTCAAGGAGGCGGGAATCGCTGTCCCCCGGGTCTTCGGGCCCGGAGAGCGGATCGATAGGCCTGTGATAGTCAAGCTGCCGGGAGCCGAGGGGGGCCGGGGCTACTTCATTGCCAGGGGGGCGAAGGACCTGGAGGAGAAGCTGGAGCAGGTCTCAAGACGGGGACTCCTCAAGAAGGGGGAGGTGGAGCGGGTCTTCGTCCAGGAGTATGTCATGGGCGTAACGATGTACCCCCACTTCTTCTATTCCCCGCTGAGGGGGGAGGTGGAGCTGCTTGGCTGCGACAGGCGCTATGAGTCGAGCGTGGACGGCCTGGGAAGGATCACAGCCAAGGACCAGCTCGAGATTAACCCCGTCCCCACCTTCAGGGTTATGGGGAACATCCCCATTGTTCTACGGGAGTCGCTCCTCATGGATGTCTTTGAAGCCGGCGAAGGCTTCGTCAAGGCTGCCAAGAGGCTGGTGCCGCCGGGAATGATCGGGCCCTTCTGCCTGGAGATGATCTGCGACGAGGACGGAAAGCTTTTCACCTTTGAATTCTCTGGCAGGATAGTGGCAGGGACAAACCTGTATGTGGGAGGCTCGCCCTACAGCGACCTGATCTACGACGTGCCGATGAGTATGGGGAGGCGCATCGCCCTCGAGATAAGGAGGGCTTCGGACACGGACCAGATGGGCAAGATTACGACCTAGGTGTGTAGGATGTACCATTTAAGGTGCAGGCAGGGGGATATAGCCGAACGGGTCCTCACCTGCGGGGACCCGGGAAGGGCGGAGAGGGTCGCCCGCCTTATGGAGGATGCGGAGCTGGTCAACAGCAACCGGGGGCTGCTTGTCTTCACAGGGACCTACAGCGGTCTGAGGGTTACTGCCGCGACGACAGGTATGGGTGCCCCCTCGGCGGCCATAGTCAACGAAGAGCTGGCCATGCTGGGAGCCAAGGCCATCATAAGGGTTGGCACCACGGGTGGCATAAGCAGGCGGGTCAACCTCGGCGACATTGTTGTTCCCACGGAGGCCATACCCCTCGACGGTGCAACCAAGGCCTACATGAAGGAAGGGGGGAAGCCCCTTGCGGACTCGGGAATCGTTGAGGCCCTAGTGAGGGAACTCGGCGAGCGTGGTGCTAAATGCCATGTGGGGAGGATCTGCACCAGCGATACCTTCTATCTCGAAGAAGAGAAGGAGGCGAAGAAGTGGGCAGCGCAGGGGGCATTGAGCTTTGAGATGGAGTGCTCGGTCACGTTCGCCATAGGGAGCCTGAGGGGTTACCGGGCGGGTGCTGTGCTGGTTGTGACAGGTAGGATCCACGGAGACAGGGACAGGGTTCTCGACAATGAGTTGACAGAGGGCAGTCTGTCCATTGCCATAACCTCAGCGCTAGATGCCATAAGCCTCTTGGAAGTCTGATTGCATACTCTAAAAAGATAAAGTATAGCTCCAATTTTTTTCAGGCTATCAACGTTTTTTTAGACTTTTTTTCCTACATAGCAAATTGACATACCTGAATCAATATAACCGGAGTAATAAGCGGGTCGGTTAGCACAGCCGAAAGAGACAATTTTTGTGCCTAAATCAAATATCATGCCCAACATCAACATGGATAATTGACATGCCCAAGGCAATGAAAAGTTAAGTCAAACGTACGCATAGTACTGGTTGCCGCAGTTGAGACCGAAAAGGGCCTGCAACGGCGATTGGCGGAAAGCGGAAGAAGAACCCTTAGCAGCTGGGAAAGGAACGACCCGAAGCGTGGGGGGGAGGCTTCAACGGTTCTGTCAAGAGGAACGGGCAGGATGCAGGATAGGACGATCCAGGGCATCAGGATAAAATCGGATGCCACGGCCAAAGGCGAGTCATTGCATAGGAATGGCGGAAGACGGAGCTCGACCATGGATGGGCTTCAGAACCGCGATTCCTCCTGAAAGGCGATCTTGACTGCGGCTTCTATTTTGGACATGTCATTTTTCCATGAGTTTTTATCGTGGTGCATATTAAGGGGAAAGTGGAGCAGGCTGTTTGTTGGAGACCAACAGGCGGGGGGGCGCCAGGCCCCGAAAGGCGAACTGGAAGCACTTCTACGAGTTGGAGGCCAAGCTGAAAGAGGTAATCGACGGCGTGAATTATTCGGTGTCTGCGGTTATAGTGGAGGGGAAGAGGGATGAGGAAGCGCTCAGGTCTGCGGGGCTGAGGTCAACGGTAGTCCAATTCTCCTGCTCAGGGTTGCCCCTTTTCGCCTTCGTAGAGGAGCTTGTGGCAGAGTACAAGGGAAGGAGCGTTCTCGTACTTCTGGACTTTGACAGCGAGGGGGACGGGCTTGCGGAGCGCATCTCCCAGGAGCTTGAGGAGGGCGGCGTCAGGGTGCAGAGGAGGATCAGGCTGGATATTGCAAAGATGTTGATCCGTGAAGGCATACTGCGCATCGAAGAGATCGGGACGCTGCGTAGGAGGGCCTCCCTGTGAGGGTGGAAGGGGCATCAAATAGGATTAATATAACCTGAGACCATCACGTTAAC
Source organism: uncultured Nitrososphaerota archaeon (assembly GCA_964477685.1). Taxonomy (GTDB): domain Archaea; phylum Thermoproteota; class Methanomethylicia; order Methanomethylicales; family Methanomethylicaceae; genus JACTUC01. The sequence continues at coordinate 3,532 of CAYZHK010000049.1, read as the reverse complement.
GGGGATTTTCATTGGTCCAGACGGGCTTCGAGCCGAAGTTGGTCTTTCTCTGCCCCCTCTGCAGCAGGGAAGCGGAGATAATCTATGACCGGGGCAGGTGCGAATGGTCATCAGAGCATGGCGGGTGCGTCAACTTCAGCGTAATGAGGACTCTCCCGCGCTTAGGGGATCTGGAGCCTTGCGGGCCGGTCGTATTCCTCAACCTGGAATCGGACTTCTCCATCAAGGAGGCCGTGGAGGGGCTGAGGGCAGTGGTGAGGGATGAGAGCGACCAGGGAAAGAAGTCGAAGCTGGAGGTGGGCATAAGGAGACTGGAGTCCAAGCTGGGCACTTCGGAGAAGCTGGTGAAGAGCGGTGTGGCAGTCCTGAAAGCCGGGGCCTTTGGCATCAAGGTGGTATCAGGGAGGGGGGTTTCGGCACTGGTTTGGAAGGATGGCGAGAGGTACCTTGGCGCAGCATCGGGGCAGGGCGTTGGCCGCTCAGCTGGGGCCTACCTTGCGTCGGACAGCCCGGATGAGGCCGAGCGCTTCTTATCCTTTTGGAGCCGCTATTGGGAGCAGGGGAGGCTCCCCTAGGCAAGAAATTAATATTATTGCTGCTGATATGGAAGGAAAAAGGGGTAATCGGCATGGTCTTCGAGATAAGGGAGTTTAGGCCTGAAGATCTGGATGCCGTGGTGAGGGTCAACAAGATCTGCCTCCCAGAGAACTATTCGCCATCATTCTTCATGGACCACTACTATGAGAATCCCCGGATTTTCATTGTGGCCACCGTCGACAGCGAGATAATTGGCTACAGCATGTGCCGCCTGGAGTTCGGAGTCTCCAATCTGAAGAGGGCCTTTGCCCGTAAGGGGCACGTCATCTCCATAGCAGTGATGCAGGCTCACAGGGGGAAGAAGATAGGTCTCGCCCTCATGGAAGCCAGCCTGCAGAGGGTTAAGACTGAGGGTGCGTCTGAGATCTACCTGGAGGTCCGGGTCAGCAACAACGCCGCCGTGGAACTCTACAAGAAGCTTGGCATGGTGGTCAGCCAGGTTTCAGAGGGCTATTACCGGGACGGCGAGAGCGCCTACATAATGGTCAAAGACCTGACAAAATGAGACGCCGGATCATACCGTCGATTTTTTGCGCCAGAGGAAGACCAGATAGAGTATAAGCAGTATGAAGGGAAGGTTGAATAGTATGAACTCGAACTGCGGGTTGAAGAAGATGAGCCCGCCCACCCTCAGCGAGATCAAGATTCCATTGACCACCCCCATCACAAGCGTGGCCAGGGCCACGCTTTGCATCTCGGAAACCGTCATAGCCAACCAGTTTAGCCGACCCCTATAAAAAGTTGTGCCATCCAGCATCATGAAATTGACTGATCCCGACTGGAAACAATGATGGGGAGGTCCTTTTGCCATGAGAACAGATTACCTATACCTGCCATGGTCGAGGAGAGGTGTCCTAGAACTGAGGGCAGTTGAATAGGGAGGGCAGCAGGCAATTAAAAGGAAAAAATTATGAATTTTGGTTCTTCAGGAGCAGCTTCAGGGGAAGGTCCCTGTGGGTCCTGTCGGGGAGCCTCCGCCTGATGGTCATTGGAAGCACGCACTCTCGCAGCTCCTCCTCGGCTATCTCGAGGGGGGTTGTGGCCTTGCTCTCGATGAGCGGCGGCGCACCCATGGATATTTGGAGGGCGCGTGCGCCTATCACACGCGCCTTTTCAAACCTTGTCATCACTGACTGCCCGAACCGCTGCTTGCTCTCGGTCTCGTTTTCCGAAGACACTTTTACATTCCGCCCATTCCGCCCATGCCGCCCATGCCGCCCATGCCCGGAGGCATGCCCTCCATGCCTGGGGCGCCTGGCGCAGGTCCCTTCGGGGCGCTGGCAGCAATCACATCGTCTATCTTCAGGAGTGTTATGGCCGCCTCTGTGGCAGACTTGATGGCCTGCTTCTTGACGCTTGCCGGCTCCAGCACGCTAGACTTTGAGAGGTCGCTTATCTTGCCGTTGAAGACGTTGACTCCTGCAGATTTCTCGCCCCTGCTGTGGGCAGCCCTGAGCTCGACCAGTATGTCCACTGGGTCAAGGCCGGAGTTCTCCGCCAGCGTGAGAGACACTTCCTCCATCGCCTCTGCGAACTTGAGGACTGCCAGTTGCTCCCTGCCGCTGAAGGACTTGGCAAACTCCCTGAGCTTGGTGGCAACCTCTTCCTCCGGTGCACCGCCTCCCGCAACGAGGTGCGGGTCCTGGACCACATTCCTCACGACGCACTTGGCGTCATGGAGCGAGCGCTCGGCTTCGTCCACCATCCTGTCCGTCCCTCCCCTTATGAGGACGGTTACAGACTTGGGGTTCCTGCAGCCTTCAACAAAAACCATCTTGTCCTTGCCAACCCTTTTCTCCTCAACGAGCTTGGCGAAGCCCAAATCCTTCGAGGACAGGTCGTCGATGATTGTAACGATTCGGGCGCCGCTGGCCTTTGCCAGGTTCTCGATGTCAGACCTCTTTGCCCTTCTCAGCGCCATGATGTTCTTCTTTGCCAGGTAGTGCTGCGCAATGTCGTCGATGCCCTTCTGGACCACGACGACGTTTGCCCCTGAGGCGACAACCTTGTCCACCATGCCCTTTATCATTGAGGCCTCTTCGTCCAGGAAGTTCTTCATCTGGTCCGGAGAGGTAATGTTGATCTTGGCGGTAATCTCAGTCTTCTCGATCTCCAGCGCCGTGTCTATTATGGCAATCTTGGCGTTCTCCACCATCTTCGGCATGCCGGGGTGGACAACTTCCTTGTCCAGGACGACGCCCTTGATCAGCTGGGTGTCATCCAGCGTCTCTCCCTTCTTCTTCTCGAGCTTGACGTTGTCCAAGTCCACGGTGTACTTGTCACCGGCCTTTTCGGCAACCTGGACGACGCCTTCCACAATGAGCTCCGCCAGTCTCTCGAAGTGCCCTGTGACGACGCTCTTGCCGCTGAGAGAAGTTATGGCAACCTCCCTGAGGCGCTTCTTGTCCAGAGGCTCAACCTCGCTGGCGAGCTTGTCGATCGTGTCCAGAGCCTTCTCCATGGATTTCTTGTAGCCTTCGATTATGACTGTCGGGTGAATGTCCTGGTCAAGAAGATCCTCGGCCTTCTTCAGAAGTGAACCCGCAAGGATCATTGCCGTGGTCGTGCCGTCGCCGACCTCTGCATCCTGGGTCTTTGCGACCTCGACGAGCATCTTTGCAGCAGGATGCTGGACATCCATCTCCTTGACAATGGTGGCACCGTCATTACTTATGGTGACATCACCGAAGCTGCTTACGAGCATCTTATCCATACCTTTTGGACCCAGCGAGGACCTGATGGTCTCTGCAAGGGTCACTGCGGCCATGATGTTGGCCTTCTGGGCATCCCTCCCCTTTGTCCTAGAGGTGCCCTTCTTCAATACCAATACCGGAACATTTTGGGTCTGTGTCATGGTTCTGATCACCTAGAATGTAACGTATTATTTTCTTGAAAAAGACAAGAAGCACTTCTATATATTGCTTTTCCTAGCTGG
>CAYZHK010000048.1:0-11998 GCA_964477685.1 uncultured Nitrososphaerota archaeon | reverse complement strand
ACCGCACAGCGCATGTCCCCATCCTCGGTAAAAAGGGGTGAGGCCAGACCTGAGGCCCTTCGATTCGCCTCCGGGAAAGGCTATTCAGCTGTAGCCTTCAGGTGAAGGTCGTCCAAAAAAACGAAGCCCAGCTAACCATCTTTATTATGAGCCAAGTGTATACTGATCCTGGAAGGTCTCCCGAGTGTCAGACCATTCCCACCTTCGCAATTTTGGCATCAGCAAGAACCTCGAAAAGGTATCCGATATAATAAAATGCCCCAGGTGCGGGTTTGAATTCCGTCTGATGTATGCCCGAGCCTTCGCCTGCCAGGGGTGCAAGCTGGCTGTTACAGGCTGCGAGTATGTCCGGTGCCCCAAATGCGACTTGGAGTTCCCCATCTCCCACACCAAGCTCACCCAGGATGGCACCACCTCCGAAAGCATATCCAGCTACATGTCAAAGGTCGTCTCGGACTATTTCAGGGACTTCGGCGAAAACCCAGCGAGATGACTCTCCATGCCAGTCCATAGCGCAAAATAAAAAAAAGAAGGGAATTGCCCTTCTACTTTTGGTATTCTCCGTATTCCCTGCAGGCGCTCGTCATTGCGTAGACATTTGCTGGTGGCACAGGTGGCGGCAGCTCGCAGCCGCAGGCAAGCATGTAGCCCCTCTTCCCCCTGAGCCCTACTTCTATGTTCTTCCTGGACATTTCCTTGACTTCGTCGTTGGTCCTGGTCATGAGCTGCGGCGGATCGAGGTTCCCCAGCAGTATGTAGTTTCCATACTTTTCGACCTGGACTTCCATGGGAACCTCAGGGCCGAAGGAGAGGATCCCTGGGTTGCCCTGGGGCACCTTTTCGATATACCCTGCCTTGATGTTGAGGTTGTGGTTTGAGCACCAGTGTGTGAACCAGAGGGGTATTCCCATGTCCAATCCCTTCTGATGCATCTTGATCACCCTGGGCAGTGGGAATTTGGCAAAGGTTTCAGCATCCAGGAGAGTATTTGAGTCTGTCGGGTTGGCGTCCCAAGGTATCCATTTCTCAGTGTCAAACTTCTTTGTCAAATGCTCAAGCTCGCGTATTGCGTATTCCGTTGATGCGTCCAACAGCCTGTGGACCAAGTCCGGCCTCTTCCTGATCCAGAATAGTATCTTCTCCGGCTCTGTGATGCTGTAGCCTGCCATGGAAAGCCATCCGCCCAGGACTGGGGCCAATGGGTGCATCTTTTGCCTTATCGCCGTGTCCAGTGCTTCATCGATCCCCCCCATGTGGGGCACGGGATCAGGGACCTGGAGCTTGTCGACGTCCTCTGGCGTCTTTACTGCCGGGTCAATCAGGGCCAGCGAACCCATCTTGGGGTGGTAGGGGTACATGAACTTCGATCCCCAGGCACCCATCCACATGGACCCAGCCCCCGTTAGAGCGAGGGGCGGCGGATAGGCTCTGTACATGTCCCTTGTGACAAGCATGGCTTTCATCCAGACCTTGGGAAACTCATAGACCTCCCCGAGGGACTTGTAGCCCAGCAGCTTTGCCGCATGGCCTATGCACATCGGGCAATTGATCACTCTGTCAGGAGTCTCTCCCCTGAGAAGCGTCTCGAAGGCCTCCACAGGGTCCATCTCGTTGAGCCACCAAGGCATATCAACCGCCTCCTTTCTGGGCCCTGATAAGACCCTCAGCCACCTTGAGCGCTTGGGGTGCATTGGGTGCGTATGCGTCCGCTCCTATCTTTTCTGCATATTCTGCGCTGAGTGGTGCCCCGCCAACCATTATCTTCAGCTTGTCCCTGATACCGGCTTCCTTAGTCTTCTCAACGAGCTCCTCAAGCCCGACCATCGTTGTGGTCATCAGGGCAGAGGCTGCCAGGATGTCCGGCTTATTCTCGCGAGCGCTCTCGATGAATGTGGCCATTGGGACATTTCTTCCCAGGTCGATGACCCTGAAGCCACCAAGGTCAAAGAGTATCTTGACGATGTTCTTTCCGATGTCATGGACATCTCCTTCGATGACGCCGATGACTATGGTCCCAGGTATCTTTGCCGGGTCCACCTTTATGTGGGGCTTGAGCACCTCGATGGCACCGTACATTGCGTCAGAGGCAACCAGAATGTCCGGGACAAAGGTCTCGCCCTTGTCGTACCTGTTGCTCATTATGCCCATGGCCTTGACACAGCCCGCCGATAGCGTCTCATAGGCATCCAATCCCATCTTCAGCGATTCGCGCGCAAGCCTTGTTGTCTCGTCTCGATCTCCGGATAGAATGGCATCCGACATCTTCTTGAAAAGTTCCTCTTTAGACATGTTGAAAAACCACCGAATTTCCGTTTAAATATTGGGGGGGCATCCATTATAAAACAATATTCAAATCCAGAGGAAACATATTTCATTTTTACAGAAACTATTTATTATCTAAATTAGCTGTATTGCTTTCTAAATTAGTAATACATAATATGGGAATAGTATTATGGTGCGTAATCTGCGCCGCACCTATTGACTTTACCACAGGCACACGCCTGCCCCTTTCATCGTTTCTCCCTTGCCTTCGCCCTAACAAGGTATTCCTTTCCAGCAACGGCGATCAAGAGACCGGACTCGCCTGGCTGCATTGTGCGCGGAACCATGCTGGCAGGCAGCTCGAAGAAGCAGTTTCCGTCCAGGTCCAGGAAGGTTCCAAACTGCGCGGTGAGCGATTCCAGCTTCACCCTCTTCACATCCTCCGTCCCGATCCGGTGCCCCCCCTCCAGTTGGGCCTCGGAGACCGACCGCAATGAGCCAGCCTCCGAGAGGGGCTCCAGCACCCCCCTTCCCCTGTGGAAGCTGGACAGCCTGAAGATCTTGCCGCCCATCTCCAGCATCTCCCCCAGCCGGAGATCCGGCAGCTTGACCGCAATGGTCGTCCTGTAGGTCCTCCCCCCGGTCCTCTTGTCGATGCCCACTATCCGGGCGCTTTCTACAACTTCGGCGCCTGTGACGGATGCGAGATCCTTTGCGAACATCTTCGCAGGGTTGAGATCCGTGAATTTGATGTCCAGGCCCCCCTCGTTCTCCTTTATTTGGGATATCTCCGCCTTCCCCCGCACCTCCGACCTGACCGAGAAGTTGCCGATCACGCCCTCAACCACCTCCCTGTCCACAGCGTCGAGCTCCCGCCCCTCAGCCCTGACCTGCACGATGGCAACATACTTGCCGGTGGCGGCCCCGTAGCATTCATGGCAGATCTGGTTATCAATGGCAACAAGAACCTTCGCCTCCTTCTCCTGCCCGGAGGCGGTCTCCTCGAGCCTAAGGGTGACCTCAACCGCTGTGGGCTCGCCGTCGGGTGACCTCGCCGTGACCTTCCCGGAGATGCCTGCCACCTCCACCCCTCTGGGCAGAAGGAGCTGCCCCTCGACCTCCGCCTCCGCTGCCTGCACTATCCTCTCCTCCCCCTTCATGTCGGTCCGCAGCATCCACCTCTTGCCGTGGAGGTGGCTGTAGCAGTATCTGCAGACGGTGATCCTCAGCTCCTTCGGGAAATCCTCCAGCGCCCCCTCCCAAAAGCAGTTCGGGCAGAATCCTCCAACGAGCACCCCCTTCTCGGAGCCGCACTTGGGGCAGAATCTCCGCATGGCAGGCGCCTTCAGATCTGGACGAACTGGGCGTGGGGGATGCCGCCGATGCTTATCACAGCGTCCTTCTGGATCAGGCCGGCCTCGATGCCGCACCTCACCGCCTCCTCCCCGACCAGGTTGGCCACGGTGGCTGCCCGGAGCATGTCGACTGCCGTATCGGTCGTGACAAGGCCCCCGCAGTAAAAGTCTTCCGACGCCTCCAGCACCAGCTTCCCCTCGCAGAACTTCCTGCCGACAACATTGCTGTCGCAGACGGCCACCATGACTTCCCCCTTCCTTATGCTCCAGACCTTCATGTGGAGGGATGGCTTCGCCACAGGTGACCGCCTCAGAGAAGCGTCTTGGCCGGGTTCTTGGCGCCGCAGACCTCGCACTGGATGAAGGTGAGCCTCACCTCCCTCACCAGCTTCGTGTCGGGCTTGTTGCAGGAGGCGCAGAGGACATAGGCCTTGATGTACCTCACGATGAGCTCGTCAATCGCCTCCTTGGTGAACCTTCCCTGCATCGATGCCCTCGAGTCCTCGAGCGACCCGGACGTGCCCAGCTCCCTGGCTATGAACTTGAGGAGGTGGTTGGGGTTCCTGTTGACCCTCTGGGCGATCTCCTTGAAGTTGAGGATGACGGTCTTCGCCCCGGTCACCTGGACCTCGGACTGGGGGGTCTCGTACTTGGAGGACTTCGTGGCCTTTTCGGGTATATTGGAGAGGCCCCTGTCTAGGAGAGACTCGTAATCCATATGGATCCCACAGTATGTGGACTGCCCCCACCCTAATAAAACCTTATACCCCGGCAACGCCTGCGGCTGACCCCGGGCAGAGGCCAAAAATGACATAAAAATAATACAGCCTGTGGATATAGTACCCTATCGCGAGGCATCCGCCATGTCTTCAGACCGCCGCAACCCCATTGTTGTGACCTCCGCCCTCCCCTACGCCAACGACCGGCCCCACCTGGGCCACCTGAGGTCCACCTACCTCCCTGCCGACATCTACGTCCGCTACCTGAGGAGGAGGGGGAGGGACGTGGTCTACATCTGTGCCACCGATGAACATGGCACGCCCATCGCCCTCAGGGCAGAGAAGGAGAAGGTGTCCCCCAAGGACATCGCCGACAGGTACCACCCCCAGATAAGGGACGACCTGGTGAGAATGGGATGCAGCTTCGACATATTCTCCCGAACGACGGAGCCGATCCACTACGAGACCACCAAGGAGTTCTTCAGGCTTCTGCTTGAGAAGGGGCTGATCTACGAGCAGGATCTGGAGCAGCTGAAATGCGCCAAGTGCGAGAAGTACCTCCCCGACAGGTATGTCGAGGGCATCTGCCCCTACTGTGGCTTCGAGGGCGCCAGGGGCGACTCCTGCGACCAGTGCGGGAGGTACCTCCGCCCCATCGACCTCAGGGATCCCCACTGCGCCATCTGCGGCACCTCACCCGAGCCGTCGACCACAAAGCACTGGTTCTTCAGACTGACCGCCTTCCAAGACCAGCTGAGGTTCTGGCTGGAGGGCAACGAGAAGATCCCCCCGAACGTCAAGAACTATGCCCTCGGATGGATAAAGGAGGGCCTCAAGGACTGGTGCATCACCCGCGACATGTCCTGGGGTGTGCCTGTCCCTGTGGAGGGGGGAGCCGGCAAGGTCATCTACGTCTGGTTCGATGCCCCCATAGGCTACATCTCCGCCACCCGCCTCCTCTTCGAATCCAGGGGCGATCCCGATGGCTGGAAGCGCTACTGGCAGGGAGAGGGCAAGGCCTACCACTTCATCGGCAAGGACATCATCTACCACCATGCCATCTTCTGGCCAGCCATGCTCATGGGGACCGGTAAGTACAATCCGCCAGGGTCGGTCATCGGCGGCGAATACCTCACGCTGGAGAATAAGAAGATGTCCAAGAGCAGGGGCTGGTTCATCAGCATCGAGGATTACCTCAAGAGCTTCGAGCCGGACCCCATGAGGTACTACCTCACCGCGGTCGCCCCCCTGGAGAGGGACGCGGACTTTTCCGTCGACGAGTTCATAAAGCGCTACAACGACGAGCTGGCGGATGTCCTCGGCAACTACATCCACCGCACCCTGACCTTCGTGGAGCGCTTCTTCTCGTCCAAGGTGCCTGAGGCGAGGCTCGCGGCCGACGACGAGGCAGCCCTTGGCATGATAGCGAGGGCGGAGTCGGAGGCGTCCCAGGCCATGGAGGGCTTCAGGTTCCGGGACGCCCTGATGGCCGTGATGGCCCTGGCCCACGAGGGGAACAAATACCTCAACAGCTCAGCGCCATGGGCAGCCATGAAGACCGACCCAGCGAAGGCGGCAACCTCCCTCTACGTCTCGGTCCAGCTCGTGAAGGCCCTGGGCAGCCTGCTGGAGCCCTTCCTGCCGCAGACCGCTGAGAGGGTCTGGGCGTCGCTGGGCCTCGAAGGGTCTGTCCACCAGGCTTCCTGGTCTTCCTGCAGCGAGCGTATGGCGGTGGGGCATGCCATCGGCAAGTCCTCCCCGCTCTTCAAGAAGATACTCCCCGAGGAGGTCCAGAAGGTGAAGGGCAGCCTCCTCCCCTTCAAGGATGTGGGGGACAGGATAAAGATCGACGACTTCAAGAAGGCCAAGATCGCCATCGGTGAAGTTGTGAAGGCGGAGCGCATAAAGGGCGCGCGGGACCTCCTCCGCCTCCAGATAGACCTGGGCGAATACGGGGTCAGGTCATGCGTTGCGGGCATAGCCAAGTACTACTCCCCCGAGGAGCTGCTCCACAAGAAGATCGCTGTGCTGGCCAACGTCGAGAAGGCCACCCTCTTCGGCCTGGAGTCCGAGGTCATGATCCTTGCGGCAGAGGGCGAGGACAACATCTCGCTCCTCGTTCCGGAACGTGGCGTGCCTCCGGGCTCGGGGGTAAGGTGAGCGGGGAAGGAAGGAACTTGCAGCTGAAGCTCGACCTCCATGTCCACACCTGCGCCTCCCACGATGGAGTCTCCTCGGCCCTCGAGATGGCGGAGGCCGCCAGGAAAAAGGGGCTGGACGGCATCGCCATAACGGACCATAACGTGATCATGGAAAGCCTCGCTGCCGCCTCCCTCTCCGAGCGGACAGGCTTGACCATCATCCCAGGGGTGGAGGTCAGCACGGCTGAGGGTCACTTCGTAATCCTGATGCCCAAGAGGGTCTTTCCGCCGGGGACGAGCTTTGCTGACGCCGCCAGACGCGCCCTCGCCGACGGCTCTGTCCCATTCATACCGCACCCAACAGACCCCCTGAGCCACGGAGTCGGTGAGGGCGTTGTGCGGAGGTCCGCTGACCTCCGCCTCCCCCTAGAGACCCTCAACGCATCGACTGCGGACAGGTACAACAGGAGCGCGGCCATGCTGGCAGACCGCCTCTCCCTGCCGAGGCTCGCCTCCAGCGATGCCCACATCGCCAAGGCTGTCGGCGACGCCTACACCCTAGTCGAGGGATCGGGCCGCTCCCTGGATGCTGTGCTTGAGGCCATAAGGTCCGGGAAGACCTCCCCCCAGGGAGGGAGGACCCCATTGGCGACAACCCTCGAAGCCTTTGCGCGCACCCTCCTGAGGAGGGCAGGCCTAGGCCAACCCTAAGGGGGCGTCTTGAAGCGCCATGCGAGTCTTCATTAAAACCTTCGGTTGCTCCTCCAACCGCGCCGAGACCGCTGCTGTTGAGGGCCTGCTGAGGAGTGCCGGCTACGAGATCAGCGCCAAACTCGCCCCTGCGGAGGCAGTGGTGGTGAACAGCTGCACCGTCAGGAGGGATACCGAACTGAAGGTCCTGAGGTACATCTCCTCAGCCAAAGGGAAGAAAATTGTGGTCACGGGCTGCATGGCAGAGGTCCAGCCTTCCGCCATCAGCTCTGCCTTCCCCCAAGCCTCGATCGTCTCCCCCCACAACCTGCCCATGGTGGCAGAGGCCCTTGCCAGGGACAGAAGGACCATTGCAATGGAGCATTCCCTCGGCACCCCCCCACCTGCGCCCTACCGGAAGGGAGTCCGCCACCTCGTGGCCATCTCCAGAGGGTGCCTCGGGAACTGCGCCTACTGCATCGTCCGGCTGGCCAGGGGCAGCCTAGCCAGCGTCCCGCGCCAGAGGGTTCTGGACTCGGTGGCAGCGGCCGTGGGCCAGGGGGCGAAGGAGATATTCCTCTCGGCCCAGGACAGCGGAGTCTACGGGAGGGACCTGGGGACCGACCTCCCCGGCCTGCTCGACGCGGTTTCGGCGCTGGAAGGAGACTTCAGGATCAGGGTGGGCATGTTCGGCCCCTCCTCGGCCACACCGTTTCTGGACCGCCTCGCCGCCTCCTATCGGGCAGCCAAGATCTACAAATTCGCGCACATCCCGGTCCAGAGCGGAAGCGACAGGGTGCTGGGGCTCATGGGTCGCCCATATACCGCAGGCGGCTTCCGTGGGGTTGTGTCTTGCCTCAGGTCCAGCCAGCCCGGCCTCACCCTCTATACCGACGTCATTGTGGGATTCCCCGGGGAGGTCAAAGAAGACTTCGCCATGACCTGCGAGCTCATCGAGGGGTCGAGGCCCTGCAAAACTCACATAGCCCGCTACTCGCCGCGCCCCCATACCCCTGCTGCCGCCATGCGGCAGGTCCCCGAGGATGTTAAGAAGAAGAGGAGCCAGGCCCTCACTCATCTGGTCCGCGGAATCCAGATGGAAGTGAATTCCGAGTGGGTAGGGAGGCAGGTCTCCGCCACCGTCGTGGATGCTTTCTGGAGGGGAGGGGTCATCGCGAGGACGGATGAATACAAGACCGTTGCCTTGCCGACGGTCCGAAGGTCCTCGATTGGGAGGCGCATGGAGGTGGCAATCACCTCCGCCACTCCCTTCTTCCTGCTGGGGGAGATCAGCCACCGCTGACCGGCGGCAGTATCGCGAACCTCGTTCCTGCCTTTCTCCCAAAATCCTCTGGAAAGACAATATCGGTGCCAACGAGCACCTTGTAGCGGTCATCATAGCCGCCTTCCCCGATTAGCACCTTCCGGAGGGCTGGCTGCTCCTCCAACAGCCTCGCCAGCAGCTCCCTGACGGTGGGCGGTTCTGGAAACTCGAAAAAAAGGCTCTCCTTCCCGGCAGCTTCCTTCAGGTTGGCAAAGAGCCTGACCTCGACCAGCAAAGGAGGGCTACTCCTCGTTCACGCTCTTGTTGATCTGATCCTCCATCATGTGCCCCTTGCAGTTTACCCTTACCTTTTTCACCCCATCCACCTGCTTGGCCGCCTTCTTTATCTCGTCGGCCAGGTAGAATGCGATTGGGCACATGGGACTGGAGGGCATGAACTCGATGGCCACCACGCCATCGACCTCTTCGATCTTGTTGATGAGCTGCATGTCCACCATGCTCATCCCCGTCTCCGGGTCCATGACCGTCTTCAAGGCTTCCAGGACTTTCCCCTCAATCTCTTTCCCCATACTCCGATCCCTATCTACAAATCCAATCTGCACTATAAAAACATGAGCGGAATGAAAAAACAAGAACAGGCGTCTGAGGCCATCGCTGCGCAGAGCAGAATGGAAAAACACAAGGGGACGATGGAAAAGGCTCCAAGGGAAAAGGTTGCCAAAATCTCCCCAAAACGCCTTTCTTGGCCATGCGCCCATGCGATAAGTCTATTAATGGAAAAACGCTATCTACTATAGGGACTACACAAGGGGTCATATTGCAAGTGTTCGGTGCCCAAGGAGATCCTGCGCCCACCCATCACCGTGACACGATACTGTATTTGCTGGCCATTGCCGTTGTGGGGGCCTTCCTCTGGTTTCTCTTGGGCGACTTTGTTCAGACCATGGCAGGCACGATATTCATTGCGACCGTCCTGGGCACGCTCGCCTTCTGGCGCTTCAGGCTTGCCATCGCCTTTGGAGGCATCTGCGTCCTGCTGGCCACGCAGACACTGAATGTCGAGCACATGCTCGCCTTCATGAACCTCGATGTCATCCTCTTCCTGATTTCAATGATGATCGTTGTGTACATCGCCAACGAGAGCGGTTTCTTCACCTGGCTCCTCGGCAAAATACTGAAGGCAACCAAGTATGACCCAAAGAAAGTCATGATAATACTGCTGATGCTGTCGACCTTCATGGCTGCCCTGGTGGACGAGGTGACCTCGATCCTGTTCATAACCGCCCTGGTCTTCGAGTACTGCCAGTATTTCGACATCGACCCCCTCCCCTTTGTCATATCCTGCGTCCTGGCGACAAACATCGGAAGCGGGGCAACGATGCTTGGCAACCCGGTGGGAATCCTTATAGGCCTTAGGGCCGGCCTCACCTTCGAGGACTTTATCCTATTCGCCACGCCGGTCGTGGCAGTGTCCCTCATCGCCCTCATCCTAATCTGCACGTTCTGGTACAGGAAGCCGCTGGCAGAGTACAAGGCAATGGTCACCCAGCGCCTTTCCGAGGGGGGATCCGAAGTCTTCGAGGTCATAGCCGAGGACAAGGTGCGGGGGATGAAACTCAGTGGCGTGCTCCTCTTCGCCACCATAGCCGGGGTAGCGGCGCACTATAGGATAGAGGTGGCGCTGGGCATGGCCGTCTATACCTACCTCTTCGTGGCGGTCTTCGCGGGGGCGGCCCTTGGGCTCCTATGGAAGAGGAGCCATGCCCAGAAGATTGTCGAGAAGGGCGTCGACTGGTGGACCCTCCTCTTCTTCATGTTTCTCTTCGCCAAGGCAGGGGCCCTATCCTATACCGGCTTGACCGACCTCCTGGCCTCAGCCATCTCGGGCATAGCCACGTCCCCGACACAGATCACCGCCTTTCTGCTCTGGTTCAGCGGCCTCGCATCCTCCATGCTGGATAACGTCGTCCTGGTGGCCGCCCTCATCCCAGTGGTCGAAAGCCTGATACACCTCGGCTTCAGCGGGCCGCCCCTCTGGTGGGCCCTCCTCTTCGGGGGCGTCTTCGGGGGGAACATCACCATGATCGGCAGCACGGCGAACATAGTTGCCCTCGGCATGCTCGAGAAGAAGTTCAATTACCATATGCGGTTCTTCAGGTGGCTTTGGATCGGCCTCCTTGGCGGCCTCGTCCCCATGCTCATCGGGCAGATATACCTGATCCTGCTGTTTCACTGACACGGCTCCGGGGGATTCTCGACAATGTCCTGGATATAGCGCTCTATGAAGCCTCTCCCCTCAAAAGCCGCCTCCGGCTCCTCCAGAAGGACGTCAACTAGGGCTGCGAAGAACATCCTCTGGTCCAATGTCCCCACCGGCCTGTTCTCCTTGTCCACCACAATAAGCCTCCGGAGCTTTCGGTCTCTCATTATCCTGAGTGCGCTCTCGAGGGATGAATTCTCCGTCACCGTGATCGGGTTCTTCGTCGCCACCTCCTTCAGCTTTGTCGCGCCTGCGCTCTTGGATTGGGCCAATACCCGGAACATCATGTCCCTCTCAGTCACGATGCCGAGATGCCCTCCGTCCATCAGAACAGCGACGCAGCCCAGGTTGGTCTTCTTCATCAGCTCCAGAGCCTCGTCCACCATGTCGTCTCCCTTCAGCACCGCTACGCACTGGCGCATGGAATATCTTATGGGCTTCGTAAAGAAGTTAATTCCCCTTACCATGCAAGAGGCTCTGTGGAAATAGGGTTATATCCATTTTTATGTGCCGGCCCCCTGGAGGAGCCTCCTGCGCATCCTCTCGCTCAGGCAGAGGGTCCTTGGATGGCTGGCTCTCACATCGTCCAGCCTGCCCACGGAGGTGTTGTGGGGGGCCGACTTCAGCCTTTCGGGGTCGGCATAGGCAATACGGGAGATCTCGCGGAGCGCCTCCACGTACCTGTCGATGTTCTCCCTCGTCTCCGTCTCGGTGAACTCGAACATCAGCGCCTCTTTCACGATGAGCGGGAAGTAAATCGTGGGCGGGTGCAGGCCGAAATCCAGCAGCCCCTTCGCAATGTCTAGGGCCCCCACTCCGGTCTCCTCCTGCATCCTGCCGGCGCTGATGACCACCTCATGCTTCCTCGCCGCGCTGCCAAAGGGCATCGAGAACCCCCTGATCCCTGAAGCCCTCTTGGCAAAGTAATTGGTGTTCAGCACCGACACCCCGCACGACAGCCTCAGGCCTTCCGACCCCATGGAGAGGAGATAGACATAGGCCCTGACCAGGACTGGGAAGCTCCCGTGGCCGCCCCTCATCCTCCCTATGCTCTTCGGCGTCCCCCAGTCCCAGGCATACTTCCCGGCGCCCCTGCGCACGGTGGGTGACGGCAGGAGCTCTGCGAGGTCTTCCTTCACACCCACGGGCCCTGCCCCAGGCCCGCCCCCGCCATGGGGCGTTGAGAAGGTCTTGTGGAGGTTGAGGTGGACGATATCGAATCCAAGGTCGCCCGGTCTGGCCCACCCCATTATCCCCTGGAGGTTGGCGCCATCATAGTACATGAG
>CAYZHK010000047.1:0-12245 GCA_964477685.1 uncultured Nitrososphaerota archaeon | reverse complement strand
CATTTTGCGCAACATTTAATTATCAGTTTTTATGCTTCTTTATAAATAAAGCGAAATGCTTATATTAATGGATTGAGAAGAACAATAACTCCCTTAATGTTTGGGTAATAGCGGGTTGATGGTTGTGTCGAGTACAGACGCAAAGAAAAGTTATGCGCGACACCAAGCCGAGGCCGACAAGGGCGAATTGGGCCCTGATGTCGAGGGCATGAAGTGTCCCAACTGCGGGAGCAGCAATTTCATCCGCAGCTTTGAGAGGGGGGAAGTTACCTGTACAAACTGCGGCCTTGTCATCTCAGAGAAGATAATCGACCGGGGGCCCGAGTGGAGGGCTTTCACGTCCGAGGAGAGGGATAAAAGGAGCAGGGTAGGTTCGCCGCTTTCACCAACAGTCCATGACAGGGGCCTCTCCACAGTAATCGACTGGCGCGACAAGGACGCCATGGGCAGGAAGCTGGAGCCAAGGAAAAGAATCGAGATCCTCCGCTGGAGGAAATGGCAGATAAGGACTAGGGTGCACAGCTCCTTGGACAGGAACCTCGCCCAGGCGATGAGCGAGTTGGACAGGATCAGCTCCCAGATCGGTCTCCCGAAGAGCGTGAAGGAGGAGTCTGCCGTCATTTACAGAAGGGCGGTGGAGAAGGGGCTGGTTCGGGGGAGGTCCATTGAATCGGTAATGGCAGCCGCCATATATGCTGCATGCAGGACCCAGAAGGTGCCTCGGACCCTCGATGAGATCGCAAAGTACACCAAGGCAGGTCGGAAGGATGTAGCCAGGTGCTACCGCCTCCTCCTCAGGGAAGTCGATGTAAACATACCCATAGCCGACCCTGTGGATTTCATCACAAGGATAGGCGGAGCTCTGGAGCTCAGTGGCACAACGCAACACAAGGCTGCTGAAATAATACGCGAGGCCAAGAAGAAGGGTATAACTGCAGGGAAGGACCCGGCGGGCCTAGCCGCTGCCGCCATATATGTCGCATCTCTCTTGGAGAACGAGCGGAGAACCCAGAAGGAGATTGCCCAAGCTGCCCAGGTAACCGAGGTCACGGTCAGGAACAGGTACAAGGAACTGATGAAGGAACTCGGGATAGAAGTCCCGCCGCAGTGATCTGGGTGGGTCTATCCCCTTTCCGGCCCCTCGTCCTCTTCATCTGCCTTGGCGTTCTCTGTTTCCCCGCCTATAGCCCCTTCCTCTGTGCCTGACGCGGCTGACCGGGCATACCTTAGTGCCTCTTCCCTCTCCAGCTCTGGGAATATCGCTCCCGTGAAGCCACACCTATTGCATACGTAGAGGGGAGTAGATACAAAGCCTGTTCCGGTGGTCGCATCCACGTCCATGCTGAGACACCTTGGGCAGATCTTGATCCCCGGCTTCCGGCTTACCTTGAAAAAACCGTCCTCAGGTTTATCGGGCTTCAATCCGGGCTACTCCACGTCAATGTTGTCTGATGGGAATCCATGCTCTATGAGGATCTCCGCAGTCCTTTCCCTGTGGTCTCCCTGGAGCTCTATCCTGCCCGATTTCTCGGTCCCGCCGCAGGCAAGCTTGCTTTTAAGCTTCCCTGCCAGCTCCCTGAGGTTGATGCTCTTGTCATCGATCCCCTCGACGATGGTGACATCCCGCCCCCACTTGCGCTTTTCCAAAAAGACCCTGATCCTCTGTTGCTCCTTGACAATGGCTTCACAAACACATAAATCCTTAGGCAACCCGCACTTTGAACAGATATCGCTCAAGTTACCAAATCACCAATCTTAGATGCAGACAATCCTATAGTCCAACGGTGTATTTATTTTTTTGTTATTGTAATATTGGAGAAGGAGCACAGTTTTTCCATTACCTCTGAAGGTGTTGATGGGTGGAGTATGATATTCTCCTTTGCAGGAAATGCAACTCGGTCAATGTCGGACGCAGCGGAGCAGCAACATTCTCCTGCCCCTATTGCGGTGCCAGAAACACGGCCTCGAAATGTGTCAAGCTGGCTTCAAGGGTGCCGTCGGTTCGGATCCAAGCGACAGTGGCGAGGATTAAGATGGAGCGGGGAGGCCACGATGCCAAGCTTGGATGAAGGATAGTTTATTTAGTATTATGACATATTGTATTACGATCATCATGAATAGGAATCTTGTCATCATCATTGTTGTCATCGTTGCCATAGGGGCTGTTGGTGGTATTGCTGCCACCCTTTTCAATAAACCCGCTCAGACGACCATGGATATTGGTTACCTCCCAGCCGCGAGCTATGGCCTCCTCTGGATAGCCCAGGAGAAAGGATACTTCACCGAGCAGGGGCTGCAGGTCACCCTCAAGGAGTATTCGAACGTGGCGTCGCTCGTGATAGCCCTGAAGGCGGGGGAGATCGATGGGGCAGCCGTGACCTCAGTCGCATTGGCCGCCTTCGTGCGTGACCTTGACATTTCGATAGTTGGGGGCAACTCCCTTGATGGTACCGCACTGGCAGCTTACAATGCCAGCGGGGTAGTGGACTTGGACGATCTATCCGGCAGGACCTTGGCAACGGTCCTCTATGTCCCCGGTGACTTTGTCTTCAAGAAGGCGATGGCTCAAACCGAACTGAACGTCACCCTCAGCACGTTTTTCACCCCAGCCGATGCCCTCGCCGCACTGGAGAATGGGAACGTCACCGCGGCCCTCCTCTGGGAACCCTATGCCTCTCTGGCCGAGTTCAGGAACATCTCTCTCCCTATCTGGGACAAGGATGTCTACCCTGATGATTACCCCTGTTGCCTCCAGGCCTTCTCAAAATCCTACCTGACTGCTAACCCCACCGTGGCCACGAAGTTCATCAAGGCCTTAGTGAAGGCGGAGGTCCTGGCCTACCAGCAGACCGAACAGGCTATCCCCATGGTGAAAAAATACCTTGAGGACATCCCAACCGCCATAATCTACAACAGCATCTTCTACATCGATCCTGCCTTGGGCAGGGCGAGAAACCCCCTCAGTGCCTATTTCAACACAACAGAGCTGCAGCAGTTCTTCACGCTCTTGGTCCAGAGCCAACTACTCACCCAGAATGACTACGCCAACCTCCTGACCAAGATGGATTCCTCGTATTACGACAAGGCTCTTTCCGAACTCAGGGCCGAGAATTTTGCATTGCCAGCAATTTATTCAAGGTGATAACACATGCACTCCCTCTATTATTTCCCCAACGACCTCTTCAGGCTGAAGGGACTGAAGATCTCAGGCTACGAGATGGACCAGCTCGGTCAACAGCTCGGCGTCAAGATTACACTCAAAGCAGACAAGGCAGGCGGCACCGGCTTCTTTTCCAAGTACGTGCTCCGGGGCATGGGCGTTGACATCCTCATCGTCTCCATCGAAGGTCCCGAGCCTGCGGTTCGGGAGGCCCTGAGAACCATCTATTCCAAGTACGGCCCCTATGAGACCATGATGGGTTCCGAATATGCACTGGCGAGGTCGATGTTGAAGGAGCTGGAGAAGTAGCGGCTCCTAACTCCCTTTCTTGGCATGCCCCTCCTTTAGTGCATCGACGATCCTTTTGTATGTGGAATCCAGGTGCTCTGGGAGCACCTTCGTCTCTGCCAGGACAGGCATGAAGTTTGAATCCCCCCTCCATCTGGGGACAACATGCATGTGGAGATGCTCGAAGCCACCCCCGGCGGCTGCCCCCACATTGAAGCCAATGTTGAAGCCGTGGGGCTCCATCACACCTTTGATGGCAGCGGTACTCTCCTTCAGCAGTTGGAGTGACTCACGCCACTCCTCGCTGGAGATGGAGGTCATCTCAGTGACATGCCGGTAGGGGGCTATCAGGATATGGCCTGGGTTGTAGGGGAAGGCGTTGAGCATCCCAAAGACGTATTTCCTCCTGGCGAAGATGCGGCTCTTCCTGTCATCCCCTTCCCTAGGGCTGGAGCAGAAGATGCAGGTGTCCCCCTTGCTCTTAATAAATTCCAGGCGCCAGGGTGCCCACAGCCTCTTCACAAAGGTACCTCAAACCTGTTAAGTAATATGCCTTCAAAAAGCTTTCTTACCCTGCCCAGATGATTAGCCCAGCCTCAACCGGTCAAGATATATGCTCAGCTCGAGGGAGGCATCATCGCGACTCGTCAGAAGGTCGATCGCAGCCTCCCTGCTCCTGAATTCCGTTCCATGGACTCCCAGAAGGGCTTGGAGGAGGATGTTCTTCTCCATCCCCCCGAAGGTTCCCTTTTTAACCCTGGAGCCCCTGAGGAAGCCCCCTGCCTTAAGAAAGTTCTGCATCTCCTCCACGTCGCTTGTGGCCAGGTAGCCCTTACTAGGGTACTTACTATTCGAATAGCTCTCCATCCGGAGGGGGATCGCCATCATAAGGCACGAGCACTCCCCGGCCAGGCTGTCGCTCAGCACAGACCCGAATCCCAACCGCGGGTAAGCCTTGGTGGATCCAGAAGTATAGGAAAAGGTGCAGTTGATCCATCCGGCCGTCGACATCATGACCCGTACCGCCTCTATCCTGATGCTCTTGCCTCCGTCAAGTATATAGGAGATCGTAGGAGTCTCACCCTTCCTCGAGGCCAGACCCGGGGACAACTCTGCCATCTCCAGGACCGCGTGCTTGGAGTAAAACTGCGACATCCATGTCCCCCTGCCATTAACCTTCACGGTCTGGGGCTCGGTTCCGTAAATCTGGTGTGCCAGATCCCTGAACACAGAGTGCATGCCGCCGTCCTTTCCATAGTACCTGATGCAGTATTTCCCCTCCCGCCTGAGTACGGACCCTCCCGATATCACAAGGCCCAAGAAGAGCCGCTTCAGGTCCCTCCTATTGAACTCTCTCTTCACGAGGTACTTGATGTAGGGCGTTGCGCTGTTGCCGATCCCAATGACCATCATGGCGAAGTATGCGGGCATCAGGCTGAGGGCAATCGTGCCCCTGGCGCATTCCTCCCCGCAGATTGCCGCGCCCACCGGGTCAGCACTCAACATTGTGAAGCTCATCAGCGCCCCTGATAACAATACCAGGGCGATACCGATATTATTGCGGACCCAATCCCAAGTGATGCCCAAAAAAGACTTCCCTCCTTAGACTAATGTGAACGCTAGCTCTTCTCCTTTACTGTTGTAGACTGCCAATGACCCCTCATTATATGGAAAGCCTGCTATCATCATCAATCTGCCGTATATCCCGTTGAGGTCTTGGATGGAAGGGGCATTGTAGCCGCTTGGGTGGGAATGGGCGACCCCGATTATGCTCAGGTCGAAGGGTATCATGTGCATTGAGAATCCCGAGAAGCCATGGGCATAGGTCGAGAACGGCGGTATAAGGAACTCATCCACGATCGCCCTGCCGCTCTTCACCTTGCCCCTGATGAGCATTATGTTCTCTTTCGGATGGACTTGACGGCAGAGCCCCAGAAACATTTCAAGGGCTTCGCGCTTTATCTCGACCCTCTCAATGGGCACAGCCTCAGGCCTCCAAGAACCTCTCCACCCCCTCGGGCTGCCTCTCCACCATCGCCAGCGCCACATAAGCCACAGTCGCCACCAAGAGCGTCCAGACGTTCATCGGGACATTTAGGGGGTTGGCCTTGAGGAAATAAAGTGCGACAGCAACCACGAAGCCCAATGCGACAGCTGCTGTGGCGGAGAGCTTACCCCCCTTCCTCCAGAGGAAGGCCCCGAGTATCACAGGGACCTGCGGTAGCAGGAGTGCAGACGAGAGGACCGAGAGATCCACGATCAGCCCCGGCCTTGACATGGCGAAGGCGCCGCATGCCACCGCCAGAACCAATATCACAATCCGACCCACCAGTATGCCCCCCCTCTTCGAGACATCCTGTTTGAGGGTACCCAAGAGGTCATTCACCGAGAGGCAGCTGAGGGAGAGGAGGATGGCATCAATGGTGCTCACCGATGCTGCTATGACGGCCACTAACCCCATCATCCCCAGCCAGAGTGGCACTATGGAGAGGAGGGTCGGAGTCACAGAGTCTCTGATGGCCACCATGGGGAACGTCCCGCCTATGCTCATCCCCTGGAGCATGAGCCCCAGGAAGGTGACCAGGAACGTGAAGAGGATACCGTATATGCCAAACCACATCATCATCCCCCTCAGCGCCCTCTTGTCCTTGGGGGCGAAGAGCCTCTGGACGACCTGCGGATTGGTAATGGCGAAGAAGAACCAAGGGACGGTCAGGCTGATGAAGTATGAGAAGGACCAGACCTGGTTGGGGACATAGGTGAGGTTGCCAAGCTTCGTAAAGTCGAAGCCCGTCGATCCAAAGCCCCACTGATAGACCCAGACAACCATGATCACTCCGGTCGCAAGCATGAGGAGACCTTGGAAGACATCTGTCCATCCGATGCTCCATATGCCCGCTATGACAGCCCAGGCAAGGGCCATGACGAGGGCCAGTACCACAGCCAGGGTATACGGCACCGCCCCTCCGCTTGCTCCTTCCGCGGCAACGGCAATCCCGATCACCTGGACAGAGGCATATGGTATAAGCGAGACGAGGCAGAGAATGGTCACTGCGGCGCCCACAACCTTGCTCCCGTACCTCTCGCTGATCACCTCCGCGGGGGAATAGAAGCCGTATTTTTTATGCAGGGACCAGTACTTCGGCGCGAGGAAGAAGAGGAGGAAGAGGGTCCCAACGAAATAGACGAGCTCGAAGCCCAGGGCACCTACGCCGCCGGCGTAGGCCAGCCCGACAAGGCCGATGAACATGAACGCGCTGTAGGTTGTGGCGGCATAGGAAAAGGAGGCGAGGAGGGTGCCGAACCTTCCCCCCGCCGCATAGAAATCCCGAGGCTCCTTCCTCAGGTACCTCTTGGCCATCACTGCCACCGCGGTCCCAACTACGAGATAGATCGCCAGTGCGAAGTAGGTGTATGTGGCGTCCATCACTCGCCACCCCTCAGGGCCACAATCGCTATGACCAGGTATGCCACGGAGATCAGGGTCCAGAAGATCAGGGTCTGGGGGCCTACGGTGCCATTTAAAATGAAGAACGGCACAAGATACATGAGCGTGACAATTAACAGCGAAATCGCTATAAAACCCTTCTTCTTCAACAACTGCTCCTCCACCTGATTACAGCGGCGCCCTTCTCAAAGCGCCCTCCGGAACTATCCTGCTACCCTATTAAAAAAGGTTCACTCAGGGACTTCTCTGCTGCTGGCCGACAAGTCTGCCAGCGTTCATCCTTTGGACCTCATCGGCGATCTTGAGGAGGTCAGGATCATGGGTCGACATTATTACCGTCTTCCCGGCATCCCTGAGGGAGGAGAGCATTTGGTATATCACCTTGGATGTCTGCTCGTCGACGAAGACAGAGGGCTCGTCAGCGAAGATGTATTTAGGATCCTTTATGAGTGCCCTGACGAAGGAGACCCTCTGCTGCTCGCCGCCGGAGAGTTGCTCCACCAGGTGGTTTGCCCTCTCATAAACCCCTAGAGTCTTCATCCATTCGTAAGCCTTCTCTTCGTACTTCTTCGGCTCCATGTCAAAGGAGTACAGCGGCAGCAGTATATTTTCAATTGCGGTGTAGGAGGTTAGCAGGTTTATGTGCTGGAATATGAAGCCAAAGTTGTTTTTCCTATAACTCGTTTTGTAATTGTCTGTGGTCAACATCAAATTATCTCCGTCGAAGAGGATCTCTCCTGATGTTGGTGTTAAGATCAGCCCGATCATACTCAGGAGGGTAGTCTTTCCGCAACCGCTCGGTCCTGTGAAGGCTACTATGGTCTTATCCCTTATCTTCAAGTTCACGTCCGTAACTGCAATGGTCTCATTGAATTTGCCCAGATTGAATGTTTTATTCAGATTCTTGATTTCAATCATGCAGCAGCCCTCCTCATTGCAAGCTCCGGGTCTGTTATTGCGTTAAGCCAGGCTGGGACAGTCGAGGTGATGACAAGAGGTATTACGATGACGGTATAGATCGAGAAGACTGACTGAGCGCTTGCGTATACGGGAAGCCGGAACTCTGACGGCAAGAAATACCACCCCAGCAGTAAATTCGCCAAGCCGGGGGCATTGAAATATGCCGCATAAATATAGCCGATCAGCATTCCCAACGAGCAGGCGAGGAACCCGGCGATGAGACTCTCAACAAGCCTAACCTCGATGATGTCCAGCGTTGAAAACCCGAAAGTCTTCAATAGTCCGACCTCGAATTTTGACTGATGCCCTACCACAATGGCTTGGCTGAAGGCTATCAGGATAACTGCCACCAACAGCATCGTCCAGACTGTGGTGAATATGCCCCCCCTAGCGCCATATGCTGCCATGTAGCCCCTGAGGAGGAGATCGTGATCCAGGATCCTGATGTTGGGCATCCATGACATCTTCGCCGCAACATCGTTGGGGATCTGATCAGCCTTCACATAGGTGCATAGGTCAGTTACTGTGCCCTCTGGCATCTTGAAGAAGGCGTTCGCGTCGCTCAGCGACATGACCATCATGTCAGCCGTGTAGATGGAGGACTGATCCGAAAAAACCCCAACAACATGAAACCTGTTTGTATCCACCGATTCGCTCAGCAGTATTATGTCATCGCCAACTTTAACATCGAGCGCGTTCGCTATTAATTTCCCCACCACAACGTTTCCCGTCCCGTCATCTTCAGGGACCAAAAACCTGCCATTCTCAATGCTTGACATGGGTCCTACTACATACCCGAGCCCATCTGGGTCCAAGCCTATTATCAAATAAGTGTTGAGGCCGATACCGGCATACCCCCATGTCCTTTTAAAGACCTCATCAACCCCTTCAACAGCCTTTATTTGGTCTATGTAGGAGACATTTATCGGCGCAAATCTGCCTGCTTTTATGTACTGCATCGTGAGATCGGGTGCAGACTCGATGCTAAATTCCGCCTCTCTTTCGAGGCCATCCTTCGTGAAGAGGACCGCGGATAAAATTGTTGTCGCGACCAAGAACGTTATGAGGATCACCACTGTCCTCATCCGGTACCTGCGCAGGCAGTCAAAGGAGTAGCTCAATAGATTTTTATGCCTACTGATCATCTTCAACCCTTCTCCCACGTGAAGTTGAAACCCGGTATTCCCTCACGATAGTATTGTTGGAATATGGGCGACTCTATGAAGCTCGACGAAACAATATAGTCGTGCCCTCCCGGAACATCATAGAGGGACCTAACGAAGATTTCCAGTAGGGGGTTTCTCGTTCCTTCATAGTTACACCCTATCGCAATGCTCGGGAGCCCTATCACACCCCTCAATGTACTGTCATATGTTCTGTTGTCCCATTCGATTTCATTCAAAATGCAGACAGATATCAAGGCGGCTGTAAAGACTATGGCTAAGATCGGTATTATCAGAATCCGTTTCATATCTGATCACGTTGTGGGAATGATGACTAAATACCTGAACTTCCCCTCAAATCCTAAGGATGTTATTTCAACTGTATTTTCCACGCCGGCTTGGACAAGCGTAACGAAGCAGCAGGATGCTACTGACGTATTAACCACAAGGGTTGTCTCTATTCGGGTCTGCCCCAAAGGGATTTGATTGAACTTTATATCAATGCTGCCGATGGTGTCAATCTTCAATGGCTGTATTCCCAATACCATTATCGACTGTCCGCCTGCCCCCACATAATCGAAGATGTCAATAAAAGTTTCCCCATTGGTGATCGTGAAGTTATCGGAGACATAGTTGTTTGGATCTATCCACCCCCTCGGAAGTGGTTTCTGTATGAAGGGATTGAATTCCCAGTGCGACGTCAGGAAAACGGCGACCATCCCCGTGAGTCCAATTGATGCTACTATCAACACCAGCAGCATGATTTGGAAGGGATTTGCGGTAAATTTCATCTTCATTCCACCTAAGTAATAACAGTAACCGTAAATAAACTTTAAAGGAGGAATATCTTTTAGCAATTCAATTCCATAGTCTCTCCAACATGGTCATCCAGGCCCCATTTTTGTAGAGTTCAATTCCATCAGCCTTATCTAAGATGGCCGATTCTCCTTAAACTGGTGGGATCATGAAATACCTTGTCCCTGCAGTTTTCATAATTGTGGCTGCTGTGATATTGGGTGCCTCCGGCTACCTCTACTACCAGTACTACGGCTCCCCCAGGTGCGAGGCTTGCGGGATGATAATAACGCCAGAGATGCAGGCAAGCATCATTATGACTGACGTTGACACAGGCCAGAGGATATGGACATGCTGCCCAGGTTGCATGCTAAGATCGGTTGCCGCACATCCGAATGTCCATATAGAAATCTATGATGACTGGTATGGCACTCAGGTGCCACCTGCGGTGATTGAGATAAGGAACTCCTCCGTCGTCAGTGTTGACCCTGAAACCTCCCATATTCTACTGGGCGCAAAGATCATCAAGGGCTGCGCAAACAACCGCTTCGCCATAAATGAAACGTCGGTCCAGCTCCTGTTGGAGAATGGCTACAATCCCTCCAACCCGATCGCCATCTTCAAGAACCCACTTCCCAACGGCACCCCTGTCTTAGCCGTCTCCGCTGCATTGCCTGGGCTTCTCCAAACCGGAATCCAGTATGTGCCACCATCGAACATGTTCCTCGGCGCAATGATAGGAATAGGCATCATTGTGCTGATCCTCAGCTTCGTGGCCTGGAAAAAGCTAATAAAACCGATCCCCGTTAAAACAACGGAAGGCCCTATCAAATGATATGGACCGCTCTGACGACCATCATGGTAATTCTGGGCCTATTCGGGCTCACTGAAACGGTATATGCCAGCATGAAATCCTTCGGCATAATAAGGCGAATCTCAACAGCTGGTCTTGAGGAGCGGTATAACCTCGAGAAGAGCTACTACCTGCTCTCTACAATCGTTTGGGTGATCCTCCTCTCGCGAATCGTGGCGAGCGGTGTTTTCTGGATCACCAACGAGAGCCTGATCCCTCTCATCCCAGGTGCCATGTGCCAGTTTGGTGTGAACCAGGCAGGCGCCCCCTATTCATGGATCGACGATGGGGTCAAGCTCTTCGTGGTATTTGCATACGGGGTATGGCTCAGCCTCGATTTGATCAACCGGCGCGTCAAGGGTGGTCCGCTTATGCTGACCCTGTCGAAGATATTTCTGATATTGGCGCCCCTGCTTTTCCTGGAGGCTTTCCTTGATGTCGCCTTCTATGTCACAGTATCGCCCGTGGTGGTCCCCTGTTGCAGAACCGTATTCACCGCATCAAACCCCCTACCCTGCCCATACTGCTTTGTGTTCCATGACGCTCCAATGTTTTTAGTTGTCATCGTCAGTTATGGTCTGGCAATTTGCCTGGTCTTTTGGAGCCTGTTTATCAGACACTACTCCTTCAAATTCAAGGAGATTGCAGATGTGGGGATGAACGCCATCAGAAAGCTGACATTAATGGCTCTCGGCTTCTCGGTGTTGGGAACGATTGCCGTGATCCCTGCACTGTTCCAAGTGCTTGGAACAACAGGATTTGCGCCCTGATGTGATGCAACATGATACCGAAAAAAACAATGCTGGTTCTGGTCCTGATTGTTTCAGTCGTCATTGTCTCTGTGCTTGCCTTCAACTACCTCAGATCGCAGCAGACATCCCTCACCCTGGAGGAATCGATTGCGATCACACATTATAATCTGAACCGAAAGACCAATACCCTCTTGGGAGTCAACCTAACAAGCGAAGCCGTCTCTTCCATCGTATTGACGAGTGGGAAGATGGTGAAGGTCCAGTCAGGCATTGCCGTAGCCTCCAATACATTTACTCCATCCCTGACATTGGCGCCAAACAGCACCATCTACGTCCCCTTGGGTTACTCGCTTGACCCTGAAGGCGCTGACTATACTATCTACATCCTTACCTCAAAGGGCACTGGTATCAAGGGTACGCTGGCCTATCCATAGCACCTCTTTAGGTAAATAACTAACCCAACCTTCCAATGGGTGCATCCCTTGAATGCATAAAAAGATGAAACGTCATGCACGACTCACCGTCTTGACAATGAGGTCTAAAATCGAGCCAAATCGGATCTTCTGGGCTTCCCTCTTCCTCATCTTTCCCCCCATTATGTCCACGAGGATCCCTTTCTCTGCAATGAGGAAGACCTGATCCGAAAGGCAGACACCTATGGCATGACCATTGACAATGATCTCGTCGCCCAGCCTGGCGTAATGTATCTGCCTCACCTCCCTCCCCCCCTCCATGGTCACTATCTTCGCCTGGAGGCTAGGTTTGATGACTGCCATCCCCAGATCCCCAGCAATCCTCTTTCCCAAAATGGCTCCCGACCCGTTCC
>CAYZHK010000046.1:0-12525 GCA_964477685.1 uncultured Nitrososphaerota archaeon | reverse complement strand
CCCTCCCCCCTTTGCCGCCGCTCCATGCAACATCCCCTGCTGTGCCACCGTCCTCGATGTAGGGGGATTCATAATTACCAGGTCGAACCCCTCCTCCCGGAGGGACGAGAACAGGTCCCCAACCACGGCATCTAGCTTCCCAGCCAAGCCGTGGCTGCGGTAGTTGGCGACCGTATTCCTGACGGCAACGGGGCTTATGTCCACCTCGACGACCCGGCTGGCCCTCCGCGCCACGGAAAGCCCTACAACCCCTGTGCCGCAGCAGAGCTCAAGGACACTTGCTGCGGGATAACGGGACAAGGCGCCCAGGAGTAGGTAGCTGTCCTCCGAGGGCGGGTAGACCCCCTCCAGGACTATCAGCCCTCCATCCCTCACCTCTCGGCCGATCTTGAAGGCCCCCTGCCTCTCCCTTCCGCCTCTGCTCCCCTCAGGCACCTATCAACCTCCAGGAACTCCTCGGGAGTCATCTCGAAGACCCTCTTGGTCAGCAGCTCAGCCCGGACGGAGCTGATCGCCACTGCCCTGTCTGCCCCGCTTATCTTGGCGTAGACCACCAGGGCCTTCTTCAGGACCCTCCTCCTCTGGGAGAAGAGCGCCTTCAGCGTTGCCTCAAGCGAGCCTGTATCCAGCCCTTCGCCCCCCCTCCTTTCCATGGCCACAACGGTGCTGCCCACCATCGGCTTCGGGTAGAATGATTCGGGGGGGAAGCTCCTTATTGGGTAAGTCTTGGCCAGAAGCCCCACCATGACGCTCAGCCTGGAGTAGCCCGGCGTGCCGGGCTGGGCCACCAGCCGCTCGGCCACCTCGGTCTGGTAGGTAAGGACCGCCAGGCCGAAGGCCCCCTCCTTCAGGAGCCTGAAGGTGACCGGCGTGGATATGGAGTAGGGCAGGTTGGAGACCACCCTGTCAGACCTGGGGAGGTCCATGGAGAGGATGTCTCCCTCGACCACCTCAACATTGATCCTGGCCGAAAGAATCTCCGCCAGATAGCGCGCCGCCGCCCTGTCCTTCTCAACCGCTATGACCTTCCTGGCCCTCTCTGCCAGCGGCCGGGTCAGGTTGCCGGTCCCGGCCCCGATCTCCAGCACAGTCTCTTTCCCGGTGAGGCATGCCGCCCCGACAAGGCATGAGATCAGCTCCTCGTCAACAACGTAGTTCTGCCCCAGCCTCCGCCTCGGGCTGATGCCTGCCTCATCGAGGGCCCTCTCGGTCCTCCTCAGCAGAGCCCCTCTGGCCAACCTCAGAACTCCTTTTTGGCCGGAGGCTTGCAGAAGATGTAGTATTTGTCCTCGTTCTTGATCTCCACGAAGATCCTCTTCAGTATCACCTTCTTGGGGTCGGTGATGTGGGTCCTGCTCTGGATCTCCGCGAAGTTGGCAAAGGGCCCCTTCTTCCTCTCCTCCAGGATCTGCCACATGGCCTTCTTCCCGATGCCCGGCAGGAGTTCAAGGGAATGCATCCTCGTCGTCACGGGCCCAGAGTTGTTGAAGAAGGAGACGAAGCGCTGCTCGTTCTTGGTGACGAGCTCCTCCACAACAATCTGCAGCTCGTCCTTCGCATTCTGGGTGAGCTCATCGTACTCTATCCTCCTCTTGACGTGGTCGATCTTCTCCCTCCCGAACTTCCCAATGGCTATCCTCTCCCGCCTCTGGAATTGGGCTCCGGGATAGGGAATCAGCTCCAGGAGGGTGAAGTAGTCTTCCCCAACCGCCTGGACCATCGCCTCCCTCCTGTAGAGAGGCCTCGTGTCCCTGGGGTGCCCGAATGGCAGGTGCTCGAGCACGTAGGCATAGTCCTCGAACCTGCGTTGGGGCTCCCGGCTGTCGGGCATCATAGTCCATCACTACAGTATAGTACTGACGAAACATATTACATTAACTTTAGATTAACAAATTCTACTCCCGGTAGGAGTTTATCACGCTGAGGACTTTCTCCAGCTCCGACGGCAGGACCGGCTTGGACTCCCCTGCGAAAATGGTCCGGAGCTCGTCGACGCTGACCGGCATGATGTTGACTATCTGCGAGGCAATGGATGCCGAGATGCCGTCCTCCTTCAGCCTCTTGAAGAGTTCCTCTGCCTTCTCAGCGCTCAGCTTGGAGTACTTTATCGTGTATTCGTAGGTCAGCCTCTGGAGGTAGCTCAGCTCGCCCTCGGAGCTCCGCTGCTCCAGCAGCTTCTTGACCTGGGGGAGTGTTACCTCCTCCTCCTTGACTATCTCCCTCGGCATCTACTGCCCCCCTAGGGGGAATATATGCTCGGGTCTTGCTATAACTACCTTCTCATAGCCGCCCATGTGAACGTTGACCAGGTAGGCGCGCCCCCTCTTGGAGATGACCGTTGCGGTCTTCCCGTGGAATCTCCGGTGGGGCATTCCCTTCACCGTTGAGGGGTCGATCTTTATGACTACCTTCTCGCCCTCAGCATAGTCCCTGAGTATCCTGTTGATGGGCGAGAGGCCCCTCTCCCTCTTCTCCTTCTTCAGCAGGGATCTGGTCCTGTTCCTGTAGCCGACCGAATGCTTCATCTACATCGCCTCATTTACGGATATCACATCGAGCTCGACGCAGCGGGCCTCTGCACCCAGCGCCTCCGAGAGGCTGGGCTTGGTCCTCCCGCCGTCACCGGATATGAACTCCTTCACATAGAGCCCGCCCTGGCAGCGGACAACCAGCTCGATCCTGTTGCCCACGGCCCTGGCAGCCCTGAGCTCATGGACCCTTTTAACCCTGAGCTTGTCTGCACGCCGATGCAGTACCCTTTGCGGAGTATATTGATTCAAAAGACATCCATTAAAACCTTTCTCTAGTTCCCTCAGCTCCCCGTCGGATACCGGCCGCCCCACCTCCACCAGCGCCCTGTAGGTCTTCTCGGCCACCTTGGCCTTCTCCTTGTAACCCCTCACGGTCTTCTTGTCCGAGAACCCCAGCCCCAGCACCTCGACCCTCCCGCCCCCGGCCCTGTTTATGGCGGCCTCCAGGGTGCTGAGGTCAGGAAGCCTGTTCAGGGAGTCCTTCACCTCCACCACAAAGGGCCTCCCGTTGCCGGCCATGATGGCATCGACATCCTCCCTGCCTGCCCCATGGAACTTGGTCCCGGACCCCCCCGTCGCCTCCAGGATCGGGCCGCTGACTATCTCCTCCACCGATATGGGGTAGATCTTGCCGGTGCCGTGGCACACCTCGCACCCCCGTCCCCTGCAGTGGACGCAGTCCCACCTGGACTGGGGTATGCCCCTGACCAGCTTCCTGTACCTGCCCATCACATAGAGGGGCATGGACCTCAGCTTCGCCTGGTATTGGGGTAGGTCCACCGTGACAACGATATCTGGCCTGGCAAACTCCACCTCCTTGCCGGTGAGCCGGGCCACCTCCTTGCCTATTTCGCGGCTGCATTCCATCTTCAGAGACTCGCCGTGCTCTAGGGCGAACTCCGACCTCAGCAGGTCCTCCCTCTCCGCCAGCTCTCCAGAGACCCTGACGCCGAGGAGGAAGTTCCTGTGGCGATAGGGCTTGAGGAGAGCCACAATGGCCGCCGCATATTCCCCTGTCCGGTCCGTAATCCCGCCGCAGAGGTAGCACTCGGAAGCCTTCGCCTCCTTCCCCAGGACTGAGGCGGCAGGGGGAAAGCCCCCATTCTCCGATAGCCCCTCCAATAGCCTCTTCCCCTCCTCATCCCCTGCATCCATGGCGGCATGCCCCTCCATGGCCAGCAGTAGCTTGACAGCCCTTCCCCTCTCCCTGTTGCTGACGCCCCTTGCAAGGCCTCCGAACTGCCTGCCAAGGCAGGGGTCGCAGAGGGGGTGCTTCATGAGGACCTTCGCTGCGACTTCAAGGATGGAACCCAAAGCCCTCACCGCACAATGAAAAGGTCAATGGGAGCTACTTAAACCTGATCTGCGGAGCCTGCCGCGGCGATATCAACAGCCGCCGCAGGGGCCGCCGTAGCATTGGTCCTCCCCCTCCTGCCATGAGGGGCCTGACTACTCCCGGACCCGAACCCTGTCTGCCCTGTTGTTCAGCACCACAACCGCCTGGTCTGGGAAGAACCGGCACTTCCCCATGCCGACGCTCTGGAAGCCCATCTTCCTCATGGCCTCCCCAATCTCCTCCTCCAGGCGCGGAAACTGGAAGACCGCGCAAAAATCGCCGCCAAGCCCTGGAGACCTTCCACCCCTCTCTCCGAAGTAGAACCTCTCTCCCTTTGCCCCATCCAGCAGCTCTGCCAAGGTGGGACTGTGGGTGTTTATTCCCTGCATTATACGCCCCCCGCTCCTCTCCCTCAGCCTCCTGAGGCCCGCCCTGAGTATCCCCGAAAGTGACTGCTCGTCCGGTCTGACATTTCTCATGCTCGCGCCATCGAAGCTGATGCACATCTTACCGTCAAAGACCAGGTCGAGCCTCACATCCCTCCTGGCTCCGTGGGAGAGGAGGAGCGCCCCCACAACGAAGCGGCTGATGTGCCCCGCATCCGCCGAGGAGACAGCCCCGGAGGGGGCCAACAGGACCATGTGCCGCAAGGGGGCTACCTCTTGGAGGTGGCCAGGTCCTTCAGGCCCGGCATCCTCTTCTGCTTGGTAATGAGCTGCTTGATCATCTTCTTGCTCATCCGGTACTGGTCGAGGAGCTCCCTGATGTCCCTGGGGGTTGTCCCGGACCCGCGGGAGATCCTCCTTATCCTGGAGCCGTCAATGATCGACGGCTCCTCCAGCTCCTTTTGGGTCATGGACTGCATTATAACCATCCACTTCTTCATCCGGTCCTCGGTGACATCCATGGCCTCCTTTGGCACGTTGGCCCCGAATCCCGGGATGGACTGGAGTATCTTCCCCAAGGGCCCCATCTT
Source organism: uncultured Nitrososphaerota archaeon (assembly GCA_964477685.1). GTDB lineage: Archaea > Thermoproteota > Methanomethylicia > Methanomethylicales > Methanomethylicaceae > JACTUC01. The sequence goes on along the minus strand of CAYZHK010000046.1, from coordinate 7,682 downwards.
CCTCATGGCCTGCATCTGGGCATAGAGGTCCTTGAGGGTGAACCTCCCCGAGGCTATTGCCGACATGCTCTCCTTGCTGAGCGAGGAGGAAGCCTGCATCTCGTTGACCTTCTCAACAAGGGCCTCGATGTCCCCCATGCCGAGGATCCTCCCGACGAAGCGCGGGGGGTTGAAAACCTCTATTTCCTCGATCCCCTCCCCCGTGCCGATGAATCTGATTGGCGCCTTGGTGGCAGCGACGGCCGAGATGGCTCCCCCTCCCCTGGCCGAGCCGTCGAGCTTGGTGAGGAATATCGTCCCTATCCTGGTGGCGCTGTTGAAGGCCTCGGCCTGCTGCATGGCCTGCTGGCCGATGGTGGCGTCCAGCACCAGCATTATCTCTGTCGGTGAGACAGCGGCGGAGATCTGGCTCACCTCCCTGAGGAGGTCGGCTTCGTTCTTGTGCCTTCCGGCCGTGTCCACGATGGTTATCTCGACGCCTGCCTCCTTCATCTGCTTCACCCCGTTGGCGGCCATTTCAACGGCGTTCCTGTTCCCCCTCTCCCCGTAGAACTGGGCGCCGGCCTTCTCGGCGAGCTGGCTCAGCTGGTCGTAGGCACCAGCCCGGAAGTTGTCCGCGCAGACGACTCCTATGGAGTAGCCCTGCTTCTTGAGGAACCACGTCAGCTTCGAGGCGCTCGTCGTCTTGCCGGACCCCTGGATGCCCACCAAGAGTATCACCGTCTGCCTTCCCCTGGGGTACTTCGGCAGTTGGGTCCTCTCCCCGCCCAGGAGCCCAACCAGCTCGTCGTAGACAACCTTAATGGTCAGCTCCCTGCGGGTAATGCCTGACGGGAGGTCCTCGCTCAGCACCCTCTTCTCGATGTTCTTGGACAGCTCGAGGACCATCTTCACATTGACGTCTGACTGAATCAGCGCCCTCTGGATGTCCCGGACAAGCTCCTTGACAACCTTCTCGTCCACAACCGGCGCCCTCATTACCTTCTTTATGGCATTCCCCAGAGCGCCGCTGAGGCTGTCCAGTACCATCCTGAGCACCTGCTGAAAAGAGACTCTCTGCTCCCTAAAAAGGATTTAATCCGTCCAAAAGGGGGATGGGCGCCTACTTGATCCTCACAATATGCTTCTCGCCCAGTATGTCCCAGTACTCCACCTCTACCCCGGAGGCGAGCTTGGAGACAATCTCTTCCTCTGGGGGCTTCTTCACCTCAAAGGTCTCATAGTTGGTGAGATCCATGATCTGGACCGTGTCTGGCGTGATGGAGATGACCTGGGCGGCCTTCTTCTCCACGATGGGCACTTCCACCCTCGTGTCCGAAGGGGCGACCATGTTCCTCTTTATGCCGTCAAAGATGCCTATAGCCACTATCCTGATCTTTGCTGAGCCATGCTTGCCGGTCTTCGACTTATCGCGGGAGACTACCTTGTTGGCTACGCCATCTATCACAACGAAGCTGCCCTCTTTGAGTTCCGCTATCTCAACCGGTTTGACAGACATGTTTTGCCGACCTTTTGATGTGAGTATGGTGGTTCAAGTAATAAATCTTATCTCAAGCGCCCCATGGCGCTCTAGAAACCAAGCCTCTCCTTCACCAGTATCAGGCTTATCCGGTTCTGCTGCACTTCCCTCTCGACGATTATCCATTTGTTGGGGGCGCTGGCCGTTCCCGCCAGGCTCATCATCCGTTCGGTCTCGCGGGGGAGGGCATACTCCAGGATCCTCCTTATGGCAGAGTTGACGTCCTCCGTTATCTTCTGGGTTCCGGCGACCAGGACCACATTCCTGGCCGCGTAGAGGTATGCCCCCACCCTCGACCCGGTCTGGTCGCAGGCAACAAGCTCCCCTGTTTTGGCTATGGCGTTGACGCTGCCCAGGAAATAGTCTGCGGTCATCGCCCTCCTCCTCATCTCGCGGCGCTTCTTCTCGTTCCTCTCAGCGGTAATCGCCGCATGGAGGTCCTTCCAGCCATGCTTGCCTGTCCTCAGGTGCTCCATGAACCCAATCTGGTCCAAGGTCGTTGATGAGCCTGTCATCACCGAGGCCCCCTTGGGGATAATGGCCTTCACCTTCTCGAGGGCCTGCACCCTGTACTCCACAACCTCGACCGCCATCCCCCTCCTCCTGATGGCCTCCGCAGTGTTTATTACCGTGGCGTCGTCGGAGAGGGACTCCCAATTTTCCATATTAACCACTATTCCCTATTCTGTCCTCACCCTATATTCTAATTGCGCTCCGCCCCGACTCGGCAAGATTTATCTGCTGTCACAACGAGAAAGAATATATTGTCATCCCACGAGGGAGGTCATTCCTTTGTGCGATTGGTGCAGTAAACACGGGGCTGGCGGCAAATGGTACATGAACGCCAGGAACTATTCCGATGAGCTCGCCAAGCGTGAGAACATGGAGGCCTACCTGACCGAGCAGTGGTGCAGCTTCGAGCAGGTCTACATCCGCAAAATCATGGGCATATCCTCCATCGACATAGGCCACAAGCTCCAGATGCCCATAATCGGCAGGGTCCTCCGCTGGCAGGCGGAGCGGATGATCCACAGTGAGAGCAAAAACCGCAACCCCGTCAGGGCCGACGGCCACTTCGGACAGGTGATTCCGTTGGAGGACGCAAAGGTGATACTGGGGAACCTTGCGGCCGAGCCCATCATCGAGAACTACTGCATGTGCCGCTGGATGCAGAGGGGCGTGAAGGAGGCCTGCTGCATCAACTTTGGAGCCCTCTCCGGCGTCATAGAGAAGCTTCCCCGCTTCATACCCAAGGACAACGTCTACCGCATCGACAGGGAAGAGGCCATGAGGAGGATCGAGAAGCACAACAGGAAGGGCTATGTTGCCTCGGTCTGGTTCCAGCCGGTCCCCTACATCAACGCCATCTGCTCCTGCGAGAACCCCGAATGCGGCGGCCTGAGGCTCCGCAACGACTTTGGCCTTAAAACCGTATATAAGGCGGAGTATGTAGCCTCCATCGATCCCGACCTCTGCCAGGGCTGCAAGGAGTGCGTCTCCATGTGCCAGTTCGGTGCCCTGAGGTTCATACCCTCACTGGGGAGGGTCATGGTCGACCTTAACAAATGCTTCGGCTGCGGAAACTGCAGGCACTCGTGCCAGCACGATGCCATCAGCCTCCTTCCGAGGCAGCAGTTCCCGTCGCTGGGGTACTAGGTGGTCGAGATGGGGAGCCCGAAGATCACCGTGGACTACACCAAGTGCGGAGACGGCGTTGGCATAGACCCGCGCGGCTGCACGAAGTGCCTCAGGGCCTGCGACCCGGCCATCTTTCTGATGCACGAAACCATCGGGGTGGAGCAGGACCGCTACGACCCCCAGCTCTGGAGGGTGACCCCTGTCTGGCTCTCCCTCTGCACAAGGTGCATGAAATGCGTGTCCGCATGCCCCCTGGGGGCCATATCCGTTGAGGGATAGGCTGGAATACAGAAATTATTCGGCGGGGCCACAGAAAAAATAAAAAAATTGTGGTGGAGGGCGACTACCAGGTCTGCCCTCTCTCGTTCTTCAGCTTCGCAACCAGTTCCTTTACGGCTCCCACGGATGCAGAGGCATCGTGTGGCCTGTCGTCGGCCCCTATGGATAGGGCCCACTCCTTTGTAACCGGGCCGCCGCCGACCATGACCTTCACCTTGTTCCTTATGCCCTGCTCCTGCATCATGGTGATTACCCTCTTCATCCCGGGCATGGTGGTGCTCATCAGGGCCGACATCCCAATTATGTCTGCCTTGTTCTCCTTTGCCGTATCGATAAACTTCTGGTGCGGCACATCCTTGCCGAGGTCGATGACCCTGAAGCCGGCTGCGCTGAGCATGATTCTAACGAGGTTCTTGCCGATGTCATGGATGTCGCCCTCGCAGACGCCAAGAACAACCACCGCTGGCGTTGTCGTCTTGTCCACCTTCATGTGGGGGGACAGGACTGCGACGCCCGCATTCAGCGCATTGGCAGCGCAGAGCACCTCGGGCACGAAGTACTCCTTCTTTTCGTATTTTGTGTTCACGACGCCCATTGCGTCGCCGCCGTTCTTCGTCACCAGCGTGTAGGCATCCATATTGGCCTTGACCGCCTCTTTTGCCCAATTGGCGGCACTATCTTCGTCTCCCTCGACTATTGCCTTCACAAACCCGTCAATTATCTCCTTTTCTGTTGCCATTTCTCTCACCCTCACACATACACCATACATTTGGCCACATCGACCAGCGCCTTGAAGTTCGCAAGCGGAGTCCTTGGGGGTATCCCGCAGGACGGCATCAGCATGTCAACACCGCTCTTGATTGCGCTGATGGCCGCTTCCTTGACCTTGTCAGGCGTCCCGAAGAGGAGCGCCGTGATGGTTGGGACTCCACCCCCAACGGCCACCTTGTTGCCAAGTATCGCCTTCGCAAAGCCAACATCCGTCTGGGTGTCGACTGAGAACATGTCTATCCCCGTCTCTGCCATGTAGGGCAGGTACCCCGAGGCATTTCCACAGATGTGGAGAACCACGGGTGCACCGATCTTGTTGGTCATGTTCTTGAAGACTGGGACCATCACGTCCCTGAAGAATGTCGGAGAGAGGATGTCGGAGGTAGCTGAAGGATCAGCTATGCATATAAGATCCGCACCTGACCTCAGCGCATCCTTGCAGTCTGCAATGTTGAGCTCGGAGATCTCCATCAGAGCCTCCTTCACCTGCTCCAGCGGCCTCTTCTTTGTCCAGACACAGAACTTCTCTATCCCGAAGAGGTGCCCTGCAAGCGTAAAGGGGCCGGTCACTTGGTTAACCACAGGCAGGTAGTCCCCATACTCCCTCTTCAGCCTCTCCTCAACCTTGTGCTTCAGGGGGAACCTGCCCCTCTCCATGATGTTCTCAGGCACTTTTAGGTCCTTCATGTCATTGAAGACATGCGTCTCCACGCTGGGGTGCCTGTCGATTCTCCCCCAGTTCAGCTTCGCCCCAAAGGCCTCCGCCTCGATGCAGAGGTCGAAGGGCAGCTTGAAACCCTCCAGCCCGACTACTGTCCATGCAGCGGCAGCAAGCTTGAAACAAAGATCAGGGTCAGTGTGCGCTTCTGGGAATGGTGCACCGACAGCATTCATCTGGTCGACGGTGGCTGTTGTCAGCGGGTCCAAGCAGCTTATCCTGTCTGCCTTGGCTTTGTTGCCTGTCATGCAGAGTAGGGCGCGTTTTCTCGGCGTCATTTCACCCATAAAATCACCAATTACTAGAAAACTGCACAATTATTTAAAACTAAGCGGGGTATAGTGAGTTGCATAGCCCGTTTTTTGGAAATATGGGTGAATTCTGTTGAGGATCTCTCGCGTTGGCATCGTAGTCAAGCCAAAGTCGGACGAGGCGTCAGAGGCGGCCCGGCAGATAGCCACATTCCTCCAGGGGAAGGGGGTGGAAACCTTCCCATTCGCCATCCCTGCCAAGGGCTCTGCAGGTTGCTCCAAGAAGAGGGCTAGGGGCTGGGCAGACCTGCTTGTTGTAATCGGAGGCGATGGTACAGTAATGCGGGCAGCCGAGTACTCAGTGGACACCCCCATATTGGGGGTCAAGTTGGGGGCTCTGGGTTTTCTCTGCGAGACAACGCCGGACTCCGCCATCGCATCCCTCGAAAGGATCCTTGCAGGGGAATATTTCCTTGAACACCGATCGAAGCTCAAGGTATCCTACGGCAACAGGGCATTGCCCGATGCCCTCAACGAGGCCCTTGTCTGCACCTCCAAGCCATCAGGGGTCATGTCTCTGATGGTCGCGAAGGACGGGGAGCCACTCCACAGGGGGAGGGCTGACGGCGTGATCGTCTCAACCACCACCGGCTCCACCGCCTATGCCCTCTCCGCGGGCGGGCCAATCATCGACTCGCAGCTGGACCTGATGGAGATCGTCTTCATGTACCCTCTCGCCTCTGGGCTCAAACCACTCGTCCTGCCACTCTCCTCCAGGGTTGAGATAACGGTCATGCCCGAGGCTGCGCAGGGGATTCTCATCATCGATGGCCAGGTTTCCATCGCCCTGGAGTTCGGGAAGCCAGTGGTGGTGGAAAGGTCAGAGAGGAGCGCAGTCTTCATGAGGGTGAGCAGGCCCGATTTCTACCGAAGGGTTAGGGAAAAGCTCAAAACAGGCCTAGAGGTCTGATGATGTCCAAAAAGAGACCGGTCTATGTTCTGGACACATCGGCCATGATCTATGGCTTCAACCCGCGCCTCGTTGAGGGCGACCATTACGCCACGCCAAGGGTGGAGGCAGAGCTCCAGGGCAAGAGGGCGAAGACCGTCACTGACCTGTCAATATCATCGGGGTACCTGAAGATCAAGTCCCCAAAGCAGGAGCACAAGGAAAGGGTCCGCGCCAAGGCCACATCCACCGGCGACCTCTCCGTCCTCTCGGAGACCGACATGGAGGTCGTGGCCCTGGCCTTGGAGTTGAAGGAAGAGGGCCTGGCGCCTACGGTGATCAGCGATGACTACAGCCTGCAGAACCTCTGCACCAATCTGGAGATCAGCTTTAGGCCCATGATGACCAAGGGCATCTCCCAGGAATTCTGGTGGTTCCTCTACTGCCCCGCCTGCGGCGCCACCTATGAGAAATCCCTCAAGTCCAACATCTGCCAGGTCTGCGGCCATTCCCTCAAACGGAAGGTCTACAGCAAAAAGAAGCTGTAGGGGCACCGATCCCCCGGCTCCCCGCTCATGCCCTGAACTTCGCAATGAAATAGCCTGGGGCCTCCAGTCTGTCCGGGCTGAACCTCTGTGCCGCCTCTGTGCCCACTAGAAAGCCCGGCTCCCCGATGAATATCCTCTGGCGCACCAGCTCCAGCCCGAGCGAGGCAACGGCCTTCCTCACAACCTCTTCATTCTCAGCGGTGCTCAGGGTACAGGTTGAGTAGACGATGGTTCCGCCATCGGCCACAGCCTCCCTCGCCGCGGACAGGAACTGGAGCTGGTAACCTGCCACCCCATGGACCTCCCTGAGGGTGCAGTCCTCGTAGAGCTTGGGCCTGACGCCGAGGGCTGAGCAGGGCGGGTCCACCAGCACCTTGTCGGCAACGATATCGGGCCTGTCGCCCTTCAGGAAGCGCGAGTCCCGGCACTCCACGGTTATATTGCAGGCACCCAGCGCCTCGGCATCCCTCCTCAGGGCTTCCAGCCTCCTCTCCGAATGGTCAAATGCATAGATCCTCCCCTTGCCTCCCATCAGCTGGGCCATGTGCAGGGACTTGCCCCCGGGAGCGGCGCACATGTCCACGATGGTCTCTCCGGGCCTGGGATCGACCTCCCGTGAGGTTATCATGGCCGGGAGGCTCTGCTCCCTTATCTTGCCCAGGGCATAGAGGCGGCTCTCCCTCAGGGGAGGTAGCCTGTAGACGCTCTCCACCGTGTCCACTGCCATGCCCTTGACGATCTCGCTGGTCCTCTTTGGCGGCATCACCGCCCGGCCGCTCCCCACCACATGGTTGTGAATATCCGTGATGTGGACAGTACTCCCTATTCTGTAGCCATCGGTCCTCAGGACTCCTGGGCCGTAGAGCTTGCTTCCCATCATCACACCCTCGGCTGCCCCCTTCCTCGCAACCACCGGCCTCCCCCGGCGCGCCACCTCAAATGGCCCCTCCACCCCTATCAGGACCGCCTCGGGCACCACCTTCGACCTCCTGCAGCTGACCCCCTCCCC
>CAYZHK010000045.1:0-12644 GCA_964477685.1 uncultured Nitrososphaerota archaeon | reverse complement strand
GGTGGCGGCCGCCACCATACCTCGCCAGGTGGCCTTCGAGATCTTCGTTGGTACCACAAACCTGACGGGCGGGATAGCACAGGATTTTATCTACGGCATCGACTCCGCCCTCTACATATCGCTGGTGCTGCTGGCAATCGCCTTCATCCTCTCCCTGAGCAGGGGCGAAGCTGCCAGATCTGAACAGCCCACGGAAGTAGTGTCGAAATAGCCGCATCGCGGCGGGATAATACCGGCACTTTTCAATTAACTGAGTCCATTCTTTTTTGTGGCCAGGAAAACACCCAATTGGCTCGAGAATATTGAGTAAAGCACGTTGGGGGCATTCTTAATAACCCTTGGTAAATAATTGTGAGGCATGCCTGTGGCCCATTGGTATTTCAAGCTCTTCAACAGCATCAAGGAGGAGTCTGGGAGTGAGGTCGATCTGGCTGAGCTGGAGCTGCAGTCCCTCTTCGGCAAGGTCGAGCGAGTCAGCAACTTCGCCAACATCCTCGGCAGGACGCCCTTCCGGGACTTCATGGAGGGGGACATGCCGGTCCAGGACATCATGGCCCACGAGATCCCCTATGGCAGATGCCAGGGCTTCTATGCCAAGACCCGAGATGTGGGCGACGTGTCGCTGTTGATCCACAGGCTAGCATATATTCGCGAATTCCTTGTGGTAGCCGAGTCGGGCGATTGGGAGAGGCTGCTCAAGAGGATGTTCCCATCGGGTGAGCAGCAGAGGAACGTGCAGGTCTTTCCGGGAAAGGCGTATACCCTCTACAGGTTCATAACCAACGAGTATTTCCTCGAAAAGTCACACTACATCTCCAAGCTCAGCCGCAACGAAAAGGAGGTGGATAGGAACGTGGAGAGCCTCTTTGCATTCCTCACCAAGAACCTCTACAGGATACCAGCCACTGTCACCATGCAGGTTGGTAAGAGGCTCGAAGACTACTTCACCGTGAGGGAGGAGCCATCACTCTACATCACCCATTACATGCACCCTTACAAGGGAAGGTTCCACCCAAAGATGGTGAGGGCCCTCCTCAACTACATATATCCAGAAGAGGAGGGGACGGCGATGGACAATTTCGCCGGTTGTGGCACAACCCTAGTGGAGGCCACATGGATGGGTTTGGACAGCCGAGGAGTGGACATAAACCCACTTTCAGTCCTTATGTCGCAGGTCAAATGCGATGCCCTCTCCATTCCCCCCGAAAAGCTCAAGAAAACCATGGAAAGCTACCTGAAAGAACTTTCCAGCGCGTTCCTCAGCTACGAGAAGACATCGGGAGGCTCCAAGCTCCTCTTTCCACCTGACTATGATACAGCATCGTTCGAGAAGAGGAGGACAGCTGTTCCGAAGAAGCTCACTGTTCTAATCCCTGCTGATGTGATTGACAGAGTTCTGATTGCCCACGAGATTATAAAGAAAATCGGGGACAACAAGATACGCGACTTCATGCTTCTTGGGCTTAGCGGGGCCATCTCGGACATGGCGAGGCGGAGGAGCAATGAGTTCCATGTTGTGCTCTCGGAGCGCTTGTACGATCTCTACCTGAGGATCTACATCTTCCACAGGCTGAATCAGACGTTGAAGATACGGCTCGGCTCTTCAGTGACGCATGTCGGAGATACGCGGGACATGAAGTTTCAGCCTGACAACTCCATCGACGCCATAGTCAATTCCCCGCCCTATAGCACAGCCCTTGACTACATCAAGAATGATTATCCCCAACTGGCGCTACTGGAGCTTACTGACATCCCCTCGCTCAGCGAAAATATGATTGGCAACCCGAGCCAGAAGTACTATCCTGATACCCTAGCAGGCGAGGTCAGCAAGGAGAATGCTGGGTACTCCAACCTTCCCCCTGAGGCGAAGGAAGTAATCTCGGAATTGAAGAAGTACAGTAGGGAAAAGGAGGGGCTTCATTCCTACAAATTCTTCAAGGATATGCGGATGGCGCTCCAGGAGATGCTCCGCGTCATGAAGCCGGAAGCCAAGTGTGCCATAGTCATCGGGAATAACCATTACAAGCTCGATGGTAGGTACATGGAAGTAAAGAATGATGTCATCCTGATGGCTATCGCTAAAAAGCTTGGTTTCACCCAGGACAGGACAATTACGAGGCAGTTGGAGAAGTCCCAAGCAGGCATGATACGCTATGAGTCAATCGTCATCCTCTCCAAGCCAGGCCGAAAAAGGTGAGTGGCAGAGAAATAATTCTAGTTAATACTCAGACCAGTTAGGGGTTTGGAAGGGGCAACGCCTAGATACAACTTTGAGTAAATGGGTAGGCATGTCCTATAAGGACCTTCTCGTCACTAGAATCCAGAAGGGGAGGGCAACAAAATCAATTCTCTTGCCTAAAAGACTGAAGCGTTTAGAGGAGTCGACGGCATGGTCAAGCGGAACCTTAGGAGCCCCACACCATCACCTTGTAACCATATTGCCTAATGGAGCTAGGGTTTATTTTTAAGCCGGGCAAGGAGACTGCCAGCCCAACAAGGCACAATGATTTCGATATGACGCCTATGGTTGGCGACTCTGGAACCAGACCAACTTTCGACGACCTGTGGAGCAACCTATCTAGGATAGCAGTGGTCGATTTCGAAGCCTTCAAGGCATTGCTGGCCATCGTTTACCGCAACGCATACATGATTGACCACGTTGAAAAAATACCGGGCATTGTTAGGTACGAACCCAGCCCCAGAATAGTTCAGATGATAGATGAAATAGAAAGGGAGGTTGGCCAAATCGGGCCTTCCGGCCTGCTAGGATTGCTGCATTTCCTCGACATCCTAGGATGGAACGAGGATGTCAAATACCACATTGAAGGCAACTCCCCAACTTTTTCCAGAAAGTATGACTACAAGACCGGCAGACTGAACACATTGACCACCTGTATAAGGGTTCCATATCAAGCAGCCTCTTTTGTAAATCACTGCCTAGAAAAAGCTGGAAGCAAGAGTGAAATCGAGTTTAATCGTCTCTTCACCATAATGCAGCAGTTCGCAAAGTCTAGGGGCACCTGCATACCTACGAATGCGCAATTGGTTGAGTGGCTCTCGCCCTACATCATACCATGATGTTTTTTCTGACAATTGTCCTGTGGAAAAAGATCAAGGTCGCGACGGGTATGCCAGCATATTGAAAAAAGGGGATTTGAAACGGTGGGGAATAACCGTAATAATCGAGGCTTATCTAATCTTACTAATGGTGATTATGCATGAAGAGATACCGGGTTTCAATCATCCCCGCACAGGCCGGGGACACGATAGAAACAAATGATGATGACATGGTGTATGTGTTGCCGCCGCTGAATGAAATCTCGCAGTATGACTGCAAGATAATAGTCCTCAGCAAGGTCCCTTAGATAGCGCTGTACCCTCAGGACTGGTCAAATGATTCCGGATGCTTTGCTCTCAGGTTGTGCAGGTAGAACAGAAGTGCGAGCGTGCGGCTGTGGTTTCTAGACTTCAGTATGCTGGGCTCCAGCCCCTTTGCGGCAGCGTCCCTGTTCCTTTGCGAAGGGGCCAGTTGGTACTGCAGCGTTGCCCGCATTGCGGGGAGCAGCCAGAAGTAATTGCGCCAGGCATGGGCCCCCCTTGGCCGCGCATCATTCGCAAGCCATTTCTCTGCCCCCTTCAACTCGTCCAGCGCTTCCCCCCACCGCTCCAGGCACGCCAGGGCGTAGGCGCGTTCGGTTTTTCGCCCCCATGCCTCATGGAAGCCCCTTCTGCCAGCAAAGCTGGCGATGAATAGGCCATATTCCACGTCCGAAGCGGCTCTGAGGCAGGCCACCCATCCATAGAGCTATGCAGCCCTTTGCCGGTTGCCGCCCCTCTCGCAACAGACGGCGGCCGGCAGCTGCTGGGTCACGAGGTCATCGGCGCGGATGATCCTGTCGACCAGCCCTTTAATCCTGAGGACGTGGCTGGCGCCCTTCATGCTGGGGTAATCGATTCCCCTGTAGTTCCACTCGTGGCTCCCCAGCCAGTAGTACTGCCTGGCCTTCTCCAGGTTACCGAAGCATTCGTGGATAGTCGCGAAATGGGACGCCGCCGAGACGACAGCGCTGACCCCCAGCGACCAGTCAGGCTCATTCTTATTGAAGTTCTCCCTGAAGACATCGAGGAGGAGACGGTTTCCTTTGTCCATAAGCCCGTGAGCCCTGCAGAATTTTTCATGCCTCTCATTTTCCTCAATGCAATATTGCCTGAAGGAGCCGCTCATCCTGCAACACATTTCTCTCACATCCTACTGAAAAAATCTCACTAATATGCTTCCCATGCCATCTCGCCGGCAGTTCCATCAATGGCGTAAATATGATGGCAGAGGTCATTGTTATGGAGATAGCTACCTCTGCCAAGCTCTTATGAACGGAGAGTGCCTCATGAGAAAAGCCATACCTGCGAGGCAGGATCTGCTGAGGCGCTTTTTCAAGGGTTCGCCCTTGGGTGCGCCAGACTTCTGCAGCGGAAGGTCTTCGATCCATTCGAAGCCATAAACCGCAGAGGGAGTATAGTTTGTGTCTTGGCGCATCACGAGCTTCTTTCCCATAGCTTTGGCTCCCCATTCACACAAAGTAGAAGCATAGGATGCCTATTAAATAGTTTTTCAGAATCTTGCCCTATTCTCTCCCCAATCCAAGTCCTTTTGCTGCCTAGGCTCGATGGGGGAGGCTCCGCCATGCTGAGTTGGCATGGAAAAATGGTGAATTTTTCCGCCCAGCGCTATGACAAAAAAGGGGAGTTTGGGGGGATTCATGCTGTTGTTGAGGCTGGCGGGGCAGTAGCCACCGGAGGCGCAGTGTATTCCGGCTGAGGTTTCATCTTAAAGAAGGCAATGGCTATCAATAGGAACGAGATCCAGATGAGGAGAAAACCGACAGCAAGAATCGTTAGGAATGCGCCGATCAGCAGAATCAGAGCTGCGGTCGAGAAGAGGTTTACATTCGTTTTAGCCGCCAAGGCATTAAACGAGCGTCTCATGAAAATGGCTACGACTATGATGACTACCCAAGCTATCACTATCACCAGTATCAGCCCGCCCACTAGGGGCAGGATGTTGCCCGGCGTGATGTTGGAAATGTCTGGCGTCATCCCAGAGAGTGCCATCCAGTCGCCGTTCCACCCGGGGTAGAGCGCGTATAGGAGAGTCATTAGCGAAGCCAGAACCGTGGCTATGGCCACTCCAGCCGCCACCACTGCGCCGACTATACCTATGAGGATGCCGTAGAGGAAATTGTTGAAAATCCCCCTTTCTCGGTAGATGCCTGCATAGCTGTACAGGGCGACCAAGAGGAGGATCAGCCCCACAAAGGAGATTATGCTGGCAAAGCGGATTGGAATGGCACCGATAAACATCAAAAGTGAGCCTATTCCGCCCATGATCTTGGTTGTTTCAGCATTCATTACATTTTCCTCAAGTTGTTTTCGTTCAGCGGAGTAAAAAGCTTTGTTAAGGGTGCTCTGAGCAAGATCCCAAAGGAATTGGCAGGGTGTGTCATCGATCCCATGGCAAAGCATGGCGATACCCACAACCCGATAAAAAAATATATTGGGCAAAGAGTGTTGGTGTGATTGGTGAGAGAATGCCGCTCTTTGGCAAAGTGTACGCGTGTCCCAATACTTCATGCGAATTCGATCAACCCCTCAAGGAGGGGCAGAAGTGCCCCCATTGCGGGGCTGAGGTAAAAGCCTTCGGCCTGCGGGAGGCGATGGCGCTGTCAGCCTCCAAGAAGAAGGCCCCGAAGATCTCGGGGAGCAGCGGGAGCGGTGGTAAGAGCGGTTACTATTGCCCCAATCCCCACTGCACCTGCGTCACGGAGCTAAAGCAGGGGGAGAAATGCCCTGTCTGCGGCACGGAGGCCCAGTCCGATGATGCCCAGGATACCCTTCCCGGGAGGCCAACGTCAGGTAGAGGTAGCATACTCTTCACCGAATCCACCACTGACGAGGACCTCATGAAAAAGATACGCTCAAGCCTTGAGCGCCTGGACAGCATGGACAAGGGGAGCGCAGTATATGAGCAGAGCAGAATAATAATCCTGCAGAATGAGCTGATCCTCAGGAAGCTGAACCGGCAGTAATTGGCCCAATGGCCGGTTCAGTCCAGGCCGTTGTTCTTTGATATCTGTGAATAGTAGGCTGCTGAGGGTTTCGGGACCCGCCTCAGTTCGGGGGTGCCATAGTCGATCCCTACGAGACCGAACCTGTAGCTCCTACCCAGCTGGAGCTCGAAGTTATCGAAGGTGGACCAGTGGAAGTAGCCCCTGACGTCCGCCCCCTCTCGCATCGCCCCGCGGAGTTGCCTGAGGTGGTCGCCGATGCTCCTGATCCTCTGGGCATCATTGTCGGTGCAGCAGCCGTTCTCAGTCACGATGATGGGCTTTCCGTACCTCTGGTGGTACATCATCGCAGCTTCCCTGATCCCCTGTGGGTAGTACTCCCACATCCTGTCATGCTCCCGCCCCTGCCTGTCGAGCTTCTCGGGTGCGCCCAAGCCCGTCATCGGGAAGGGATCGAACGAGACCCTCCCGTAGTAGCTGAAGCTTATGAAGTCGACTTCGCCAAAGCGGTCCGCGCTCCCCATCAGCACCTTTTCTGCAAACTTTTGGGGTATGGCTCCCAGCAGGTTCTCGCGGCTGAAGCTCATGGTCACGTTGGAGATCCCAACGGGCACGCCGGGGCATGCGTCCTTGAGGGACCTGTAGGCGAGCCTGTGAGCCCTTTCGAGGGTTCCGAGCACCCTCCAGAAGGCGATGGGGTTCCTTTTCCTTGGGGGGAATCCCCCCAGCAGGTAGCCCATGGTGGCAAGGCCAGAGGGTTCATTGACGGTGTTCCACGTGTCGGCCAGATCCCCGAAGGCCCCGGCCATCCTCTTGGCGTAGTCATCGAAGATCTCGGGGGCGAGGCTGGACGTCCATGAGCCCCCCTCGGCGAACCACTGGGGGTTGGCAAAGTGATGGAGGACCAGCATCAGGTGGACACCCCTCTCCTTCAGCCCGCCGTAGAACCCCCTGTACTCGCCTACTGCCTTCTCATTGAGCTCCTCCTTGGGACCCCCCTGCAGCCTCGACCAGTCGAAACCGCCCCTGTAGGCGTTCCCCAGCGAGGCGATCATTGCAGCGTCGGACTCCCTCTGGGACTGGTGGTTGATGGTCTCGTCCAGGACAGAGCCGTCCCTGGCCCTGAAGCCCTTCCAGTCGTGGCATGACCCCTCGGCCGAGGAGGACTCGATCTGCAGGGCTGACGTGGAGGTCCCCCACAGGAATCCGGCTGGAAAATTGTATTTCATTGGCTTCTGCTCCGTACAGCCCTCGGCAAGGTGGCGCCCTACTCCACAAACCTTATGGAATAGACCCTAGTGGGAAAGTCGCCCTCGGCGTACTTAACTGCCCTCTTTCCCTTCTCAAGTTTTTCGTCGGCATAGGCTTCCACGACCTCACCCACGTACATCTTCTTGTCGCCCGTTTCGATGACCTGCCTCAGCTCGCATTCCATGTGAGCAACGCATTCATCTATGATGGGAGACTTGACCCTGCGGGAAGGCTTCGGGGTTAGGCCCGTCACCTTGAATTTGTCGACGTCTCTCCCCGAATGGCAGCCGCAGTAGTCTATCTCTTCATTCAACTTTTCCGTCGGCACGTTGACCACGAACTCCTTGGCCTCCTCAATTAGCTTGGACGAATGGGCCCCCTTCGTTATGGCGCAGGTCAGGAGGGGAGGGGTCTTGGATACGGGCATGCAAAAGCTGACCGCGATTATGTTAGGCTTTCCATTTTTGCCCATTGCTGTGATGAGAAAAGTCCGCATCGGCCACATGTATTTAAGATATTCTACGTCGGTCTTCATTTTTCATTCCCTCATTCCAATTGGGGAACAACCCCCTAAACACTTTTTTGATCCGGCATCTACGACCCGAAGCATTCCCGAATGGTGCCTGCAGACCCGAGATTGCCGGGCTCCAGGAAGCGCCTTGGACCATGACCCCTTGAACTATGGGAGGTAAAAGTAGGCAAGTTTATTATTTCTCCAATGGCGATTACTGCCAGGAGGGATGGAGCGGTGCATTACCTACTGCTTTACGATGTTGTTGAAAACTATATTGAGAGGAGGGCCCCCTACCGTGAAGAACACCTCAAGAAAGTCCACGAGTCCCTTGGGCGTGGAGAGCTTGTAATGGCAGGGGCTCTTGCGGACCCTGCCGATGGGGCTGTGCTGGTATTCAACGGACCGTCAGGCAAAGCCGCAGAGGAGTTCGCATTGGCAGATCCCTATGTCCTGAACGGCCTTGTGAAGTCTTGGAGGGTACGGAAGTGGATGACCGTGGTGGGCTAGGGGAGATCGCTGTTCCGAACATGAGCGATTGACAATTATTATATAGCAAATATAACATGTAACACCTTGCGGGACAGTATCCATGAGTAAAGCTGCCTTCTTGGTTTTACCCATTGTGATGATGATGGTTTTTAGCGCAGAAACCATCAGCCCGGTTATATCCATCATGGTCCAGCCATCGGCAGCACCCACGGCTGTTGAGCTCTCCCCCGCCACCAACGTCGCTGAGAACTCTGCCCTCCTGTCATGGTCGCGCTGCAATGATACTGATTTCAGTAGGTATGAGGTGCGGAGGACCACAACCTCCTGGAGCTATGGGTGCTCATGTACCGTGGTGGCGAACATCTACGCCCAGAATGGCACTTCTTTATCATCGGGCGGGATGAATGAAAACACAACCTACTATTTCATTGTCAGGGTCTATAACAATGAAGGAACCTACGCGAATTCGAACGAAATTGTCGTCAAGACGAAGGCAAGCTCCGCGGATGTTACTCCTCCCACGATTACAATAGTTTCCCCAAGGAACGTGACCTATGATGTTCAAGCCTTGGAAATCGAGTGGAATGCAAGCGAGACTGTGGTCTGGACCGGCTACAGCATCGATGGGGCCCTGCCCATAACCGTCAATGGCACAGCCACCCTCGAGGGCCTCTCGGTGGGTAGGCACCTTCTCATGCTATACGCTAATGACAGCAGCCTGAATATGGGGACCGCCAGTGTCTCATTCACGGTTTCCACCGACCTGACACCCCCCACAATATTGCACTCTTCTCCCATCCGGGGCGACGAAGGGTCCCAGATCACCCTTGTAGCCCTAATCATGGATGACACGGTGGTAGCCTACGCCCGGGCATACTACCGTGTAGCGGGGCAGCCTCAGTTTGCAGTGCTTGATCTGATGAAGTGCCCCGATTGTATAGACTCCTACAATGCCACCTTCACTGCCCCAATGGGCAATGACACATCACTAGAGTACTACATTGTGGCAAGCGACGGGAACAACACTGCGACATCACCATCAGGGGCGCCGGCTGCCCTCTACAGCATTGCCATAAATGGCCATCCTCCGCCCGTCCAAGGACTCACGGCGACCAATGTGACAGCTGATAGCGTGCTGCTAGAATGGGATCCAAGCACAGCTGCGGATTTCAAGAGCTATTCGGTTTATGTCTCAGAGAGTCCATACCATGGGGCATCCCTCGCCCAGATCACGAACAGGCAGACCATGTTCTATATCGCGACCGACCTAAAGCCCAATACCACCTATTACTTTTGGGTGCGGGTCTATGACACAGGGGCACTCTTCCAGGACTCGGGGGAGGTAACAGTGAAAACCATGGCGGATGCCCAGGTTCAGCCAAGCGGCGAAGGACCCTCATGGCTAACGCAGTATGGCATCTACGCTGCCATTGGTACCATAGCAGTGGTATCTGTGGTTGTGCTATTATTGTGGCGAAGCGGAAAAATCTCCACATGATCGCCCACAACGGTGAGTGGCAGATTAGGCATTCGATACTGCGAAGTTTTCCATGGGGGTTTTCGCAAGCCTCTTGGAGAAGCCAGGGAGCCTGTGCATGTTCTTGGCGCGAACATAGAAAATGGGAGAATCGGCCACGCCAATGTGGAGGAAGAGGCTTGTGATGAATCTCCTGATGGGCAGCACCTCATCTGCCGAAACGGTAATCGAGTAGTACCCCAACTCCCTTTCTGGAGACTTCCTCTCGACCCTCACATCCACCCCATGGCATTCTGCTAGCCTCCATATGGAGTCAATGCGATAGGACCATGGCAGCCCATCATCGTCATACTGCATGATCGCATCGATGCGACCCACCTAAACCCCCCCAAATAACGTTTATCATTTTAATTAAAAAGATTTATTATTAATAAACAATATCCGTTGTTAAACAATAACAATTTATACCAATACTTAAGAGCGCAGCAATGTATAACGATTAGCGCCATCTGGTTTTTTCGATGCGCAACAATCCACCCCCAAAAAAAAAGATGGTCATCAGGAGCATTGCCATTGAGGAAGAAACGCTAAAAAAAATTCACGAGGTGGCAAACGAGCGCAAGACATCGGTAAATGCCCTGCTCCAGGAACAAATTGAGTACTTTGTTAACGTCGCATCCTTTTCAAAGAACGTTGGGCTAATCCACATAAGCTATCCCAATTTTCTACTGATCCTAAACAGCATCAACACCGGCGCCTTGGATGTATCAACTGGAGAGGGATGCCACGAGACTTTCAAGATATGGGCAGAGCTGAGAGGGCTGAAACGGGACCTCCCTTCACTGCTGCATATGCTCAAATTGCATGAGAGCATGGGGTGGGGAACGATTCAAATTACGCAGCTCTACGATGGCGGATACAGAGTCATATTCACCCATATACTTGGTCCAGTCTGGACTACATTCCTGAAGAACTGGTTCGATTGCGGGTATCAATATATGGTTGGGAAGACCCTGACTCCCGACTGCTTCAAGATCATGACCAACGGGCTTTCGGTTACCATGCCGCCCTAGCATTGGCTACCATTCGTCTACCAGGTTTGGTGATTAAGGCTGATTGATGTAGAGAGCTGGCCATGGCGTTAGGCGCTCACCTGGGTTTTATTTCGGAACACGAGGCTGTCTACCTAGCACTGCCATGACTGATCATTACTAACTTTGAACAATCGCTAACATGCATGATTTTTTAGCTTGCATTGGATAACCAATGTTGAATGCTGATGTGCCCAGGAGGAAGCGGCATGATCAGCCATGCCGGAATGGGTGGTGAAAAGAGATAATTTCGATAAAAAAAGCAGATATTCCGGAGGGGGGTATAATCGAGCCACCAACAGGCAACGGGCACCCCCTGATGGCAACGAGGGTGGGGGATGAGGTAAGTGTGCTGGAATTAAAGTGCACCCATATGGGCTGCAATGTGGCCTTTGGCGAGATTTCGGGAAGGGGCATCACCTGCCCCTGCTGTGGCTCGCAGTACGACCTAATCACTGGCGAGGTTCTGAGAGGCCCGGCTCAGAAGCTGCTCAGGAAGTACAAAGTGACCATAATCGGAGATGAAGTGCAAATTGATGATTGAACCAGCGGTCTATGCAGCTTAGAATTGATGGACTCTTCTCCAGCCCCCGCACCACATTTTATAAGAGACCGAATGGTGTTATGAAGGTCGACTGCAGCAACGAATTGTTGCCTATTGGGAGACCTCTCAATGCTGTTGTTCTGTAAAAAATGCGGAAAGGAAACCGAGCAGAACTACCTAGGCATGAGCTCAAGCCCGCCCAGAATAGCCTCACGCTGCCCAAGATGCGGTGAGACAAATTTCGCAGATTCGTGGAAGGTCCACACCGACAACACCAGGATTAGGCAGGAAGCGATGAAGGCGAAACTTGCTGTAGGGTCCGCTGCGGTTTCTTCCTGTCCCGAAGAGATCTGAAGTCCCATACCTCGGGGCAATCAGCCCAGTATGCAGAGAGGTGTGGCGGCAACCGATGCGCCAAAGGCACCGATAGCCAAGATGAAATGAGCAGCTTAATGAAGTCAATACCTTTCCAATAGAGGGGGCCTTTAGTGTTGTATTTTATTGTCTTGAAAAAAGTCTGCATTGGTTGTGAAAAAATAAAAAAAGGGGATGAGACTAGGACTTCCTTGGTTCGGATGTGTGCTTTGGCTCGAACTCGCATGCTGGCTCTGGGCACAGTTTTGTTTCGAGATTTCTGCTCTTGCGGTAGCTCTGCATGAAGAAGTAGACGAGTATACCGACGATCATGTAGGCTATGATAAGGATCCAACCATCCCAACCGCCCAGAACCTCGCTGACGTTGGAACCGCCGTAAGCGGCTGGGGTGAGGGCAACCATGGACCAGTAGGTACAGAAGCCAGAGCCTATAAGACCAAGGGCGCCCATTGCAATTCCGCCGGGAGCCTTGAATGGCCTCTTCCACTCCGGATGCTTGCGCCTAAGCTGGATGAACGAAGCACATGCGCCAACATAGACAATGGCGATTGCAATGCCCATTATGACGAAGAGGGTTGCGATCCAGGATGTCCCTGAGAAGAGAATCATCGGGATGAGTCCAAGGAAAACCACCATGCTCGCAATGCCGGGTACACTGTGTGAGTTAAGCCTCTCGAAGAACTTGGGGAAAAGGTTTGCCTGTCCGAGGGAATAGAAGAGCCTGCTCAGCGCCAACCAAAATCCGTCGACGCACGTGAGTGCGCATGCAATGCCGCCCAGCACTATGCCCCACCAGCCGATATGAGCCCACGCGCCAGCCCCATTGACAAGGTATATGATC
>CAYZHK010000044.1:0-12687 GCA_964477685.1 uncultured Nitrososphaerota archaeon | reverse complement strand
CCCCCGCTCAGGACCCCCCACCACCCGCTGGGGAGTGACAACCCCCTCTTCAGGGAGGGCTATGTCCTCAGGTCCGGGAAGGGCGCCTCGAAGGTGGAGATCGGCCTGAAGGAGCCGGTGGAGGTCCCCTCGGAGCTACCGGCCAACCGGAGAGTGACCCTCCGCCACCTGGACGGGCAGTGGGTCCCATCCTCTAAATCGGAAGTGCCGCTCTACTGGGGCTACGAGACAAGGCTGGAGCTGAGGGCCCTCTCCCCGCTGATGCGGGGCGGCTCCAATGGCTATGTCATAGCCACCTCGCGGCTGGGCAAGCCCCTCTCAGCCGTCGCCGGGGAGATCCAGGCCGCCATGACCTGGGAGAAGCACATCTCGATCCTCTTCGGCTCACCGGGGGAGGGCCTCAACGAGATCCTGGCCAGGGAGGGGGCGAAGCCCGAAGACTTCGCCGACGTGGTTGTCAACATGGTCCCTGAGCAGGGGACCGCCACCGTCAGGACCGAGGAGGCCGTTGTCATCACCCTGGCCGTCATGCGGGCCATCGAAATCTCCACATCGACCATCCCCCAAGACCGATAGCTTAAAAAATGAAACCCGGCTTGAAGGGATAGAAATATATTGAGGAAATACGGCTAATCACAAGCCACTCTAGAATGGAGGTTCACCGATGGGACATAAGAGTAAGAGCGCCCCGCGCCGAGGCTCGCTGATGTATTACCCCAGGGTACGGGCCAGGCGAATCAGCGGGAGGATCAGGACATGGCCAAAGGTTCCTGGTGCTCCGAAGCTGCTGGGCTTTGCTGGTTACAAGGTGGGCACGACCCATCTCATCCTGGTCGACAACAGGCAGAAGAGTCCGGTCTTCGGGAAGGAAGTAGTGAGGGAAGTTACTGTGGTCGAGACCCCTCCTCTCGTCCTCTTCGGCTACAGGGCCTATGCAAAGTCCCCCAAGGGGCTGAAGTCCATAGGCGAGGTCCACGTGAAGACCTTGCCGAAGCAGGCCGAGAGGACCATTAACCCGCCGAAGGACTACGACCCCGCCCCGGCCCAGAAGGAGCTGGAGGGGAGGCTGACCGACATCTCGGAGATCAGGGCCCTTGCCCTCACCCAGCCCCAGAAGACGGGGACCGGCAAGAAGGCCCCCGAGGTGCTGGAGATCGGCATAGGCGGCGAGGACCCCAAGGCAGCCATAGAGTATGCCAGCTCGCTTCTGGGGAAGGAGGTCCGGGCAAAGGACCTATTCGCCGGAGGCAACGTCGTTGATGTCACCGCCGTCACCAAGGGCAAAGGCTTCGCCGGCGCGGTCAAGAGGTTCGGCGTTAAGGTGATGCCCAACTGGCACAAGCACAGGAAGGGCCACAGGGTCGTCGGGGCCATCAGCCCATCAAAGCCCCACATGATGTTCACAGTACCGAGGCCCGGCAAGATGGGCTTCCACCAGAGGACCGAATACAACAAGCTCATACTGAAGGTGGGTGAGAACCCGGCCGAGATCAATGTCTCCGGCGGGTACCTCCACTACGGCCTTGTCAAGGGCGACCACCTCATCCTCGAGGGGACCATACCTGGCCCCACCAAGAGGCTCATCAGGCTCAGGGCTCCGGTCAGGGCAAAGAAGGTCGTGAAGGAAGCTCCGAAGCTGGTGGCCATCAACCTGGCATCCAAGCAGGGGGTCTAGCAGTGCCGAGGCACGCCAAGGAAGCGAAGCAGGTGGCCGTCCTCTCCCTGGAGGGGGAGGGGAAGGGCGAGATCCCACTGCCGGCAGTATTCTCCACCGAGGTCAGGCCGGACCTCATCAGGCGGGCTGTGGTGTCCATGCAGTCCGCAAGGATCCAGCCAAAGACAAGGGATCCAATGGCAGGCAAGAAGACGAGCGCCGAGAGCCTCGGCGTCGGCCTAGACCTTGCGAGGGTGCCCCGCACAAAGGGGGGCGGTCCGGCAGCCTTCGTCCCGAACGTCATCGGGGGGAGGAGGGCCTTCCCTGAGAGGTTGGAGAAGATCTACCACGAAAGGATCAACATCAAGGAGAGGCGCCTTGCCCTGAGGTCGGCCATAGCGGCAACGGCATCGAAGGACCTGGTGAAGGGCCGCGGCCACCTGATAGGCGACGGCACAGCCCTCCCGCTGGTGGTCACCGACGAGGTTAAGTCGCTGGCCAAGGCCTCCGACTTCCGCGAGCTACTGAAGAAGCTCTCCCTATGGGAGGACACAGAGCGCGCAAAGAACGGAGTCAAGGAGAGGTCCGGCAGGGGCAAGACCCGCGGGAGGAGGTGGGTGAAGCCCAAGTCGCTGCTCCTGGTGACCGATGAGCTGAACCCGCCGCTCAGGCTGGCCTCAAGCAACTTTGTGGGCGTTGACTTTGCGGAGGTAAATTTGCTGAACACTGAGATGCTGGCCCCGGGCGGGCACGGTGGCAGGCTCACCCTCTGGACAGAGTCTGCGCTGAAGAAGCTTGACGAGCTGTATGGATGACAGGTGAGGCAAATTGTCCACAAAAGAATCCACCGACATCATCATAAGGCCCGTCTCCTCGGAGTCGGCCCTGGAGCGGCTTGAAAAGGAGAACAAGCTCACGTTCATCGTCAGCCAGAAGGCCAACAAGGTTGCCATCAAGACAGCCGTGGAGAAGCTCTACAGCGTCAAGGTCAAGTCGGTCAACACCTCCATAGGGACAACCGGCGAAAAGAAGGCAGTCGTGGCCCTGGAGAAGGAGTCCAGCGCCACGGAGCTGGCGACGAAGATAGGATTACTGTAGGTGTGAAAAGTGGGAAAGCGACAGGTTCTTCAGAGGAGGGGGAGGGGAGGCTCAGTCTTCCTTGCCCCGTCCTGGAATAAGGTTGGCAAGGTAAGGTACCATGTTACACTTCCCGAGGAGAGGTCCTCCTCCATGGAGTTCACGGTCAAGGATATCATCCACGAACAGGGGAGGGGCGCCCCGGTGGCCGTTGTCAAGGACAACGGCGCCACGACCCTGATGGTTGCCCCTGAGGGCATCTATGTGGGCCAGAAGCTCATGTTCGGGTCGTCAGCCTTCATTGATGTGGGCAATGTCCTTCCGCTGGAGAAGATACCCGAAGGCACCATGATCTGCAACATCGAGGGCATGCCCGGCGACGGCGGCAGGTTCGTGAGGTCCGCCGGCGGATACGCCACCCTGGTCTCGCACTCCGGAAAGACCGCGCTGGTCCAGTTCCCATCGGGGACCGTCAGGGCCTTTGACGGCAGGTGCAGGGCAACAATCGGCATAGTTGCGTCGGGCGGCATGACCGAGAAGCCTGTCCTCAAGGCGGGCAACAACTACCACAAGTACAGGGCCCGGACGGCCAAGTATCCCAGGGTGCGCGGAAAGGCAATGAGCCCCTACGCCCACCCCCACGGCGGCGGCAACCACCCGACCGGCGGTAGGCCAGTCAGCAGGAATGCGCCCCCGGGGCAGAAGGTCGGAATTATAGCGTCCAGGAGGACCGGGCGGATCAAGAAGTGATCTGTGAGGAGGCCATGACATGAGAGAATTCACTTACCGCGGATATACCATAAACCAACTGATGGGCATGCCCATGGATGAGTTCATAAGGCTGTTGCCCAGCAGGCAGAGGAGGTCCCTCCTGAGGGGCCTCACCCCCGAGCAGAGGTCGCTCTTCGAGCGCATCAGGAAGGCCAAGACCTCCTCCGCCAAGGGGAAGAAGCTCGTCATCCGGACCCATTGCAGGGACATGATAATCCTTCCGGAGATGGTGGGGCTCACCATCTCGGTCCACAACGGGAAGGAGTTCGTTCCAGTGGAGATACAGCCTGAGATGATCGGCAAGTACCTGGGCGAATTCGCCATAACCACCGGGAAGGTAACCCATGGCGCGCCCGGGCTGAAGGCCACGAGGAGCTCCATGTTCATACCGCTGAAGTAGCCCCTCCCCCATTTCCCTTTTTATATACCCCTCTTCTTTTCATATCTTGGAAAGATTTTTATAGACCCCCCAAGTTTTAAACTTGCGATTCAGCTCATAGAAGGACTCGGTTGTGTTTGGCAATGCCTGAGTGGGGATATTCGACGGCACAGATGGACCCTGACCGGATGGTTAAGGCGAGCGGCAGAGATCTCAGGATCTCGCCCAAGGAGGCCAGGGAGATATGCGACGTCATTAGGAGCATGGAGGTCGACGCCGCGATAAAGTACCTGGAGCTCGTAATCAAGAAGAAAGAGGGCGTCCCCTACAGGCGCTTCAACTCCAACGTGCCGCACCACAGAGAGATCTCGGGAAGGTTCGGCATCCCGTCCGGGAGGTACCCCATAAACGCCTCCACAGAGATCCTGAAGGTCCTGAAGAACGCAAAGTCCAACGCGGAGAATAAGGGCCTCGACACCGAGAGGCTTCGTATCACCCACGCCTGTGCCCAGGCTGCCATCAGGATGAAGAACTACATCCAGAGAGCCCACGGCAGGTCGACCCCCTTCTTCCACCCACTGACGCATGTTGAGATTATTCTTGAGGAGATCAGCGCATGAGCGTCCAGAAATTTTTTATAAACAAGGCTTCGAAGAACATGATCATTGACAATTATCTGAGGAACGAGCTCAAGAGGGCCGGTTACGCCGGCGTTGAGTTCCAGAAGACCCCCTTGGGCAACCGGGTGGTCATCTATGCGGAGCGGCCGGGCCTGGTCATAGGCAGGCAGGGCACAACCATCAGGGAGCTCGCCCACATAATGGAGACCAAGTACAGCCTGGAGAATCCGCAGATAGCGGTGATCCCGGTCCAGACCCCAGAGCTGAATGCCAGGATAATGGCCGGGAGGGTCGCATCTGCCCTGGAGAGGGGTATCCACTTCAGGAGAGCCGCGTTCATTGCCCTGAGGCAGATTTCCGAGGCTGGGGCCAGGGGGGCAGAGATAATCATCAGGGGCAAGCTCTCCACCGAGCGCTCGAGGTGCGAGAAGTTCAGGACAGGGGCCATACTGAAGGCAGGTCAGCCCAGGAAGTATGCCGTGGACTCGGCCGTAACCTATGTCCTGATGAAGCCTGGGTCCTTTGGCATCAAGGTCAACATATACCTTCCCGTCAAGACCATTGACGACATTAGCGTGGTGGAATCGCCACCCAAGGTAGCGGAGTGAGAGCCCATGGCCATCCTCCGCGTTGACGAGATCAGAAAGATGGGCAATGAAGAACGGGGCAAGAAGGTGAAGGAGCTGAAGGCAGAGCTCTCCGGGCTCATGGCAACGAAGGCCATGGGCGGTTCGCTGGAGAACCCCGCGAGGATACGCCTGATCCGGAAGGCCATTGCCAGGTTCAACACAATCGCCAGGGAAGAGGAGCTGGGACTAAAGAGGCAGCCCGCCGAGAAGGAGGCCAAGGCCAAGGAGAAGAAAGCCGAGGCTCCGGCGGAGAAGCCCAAGAAGGAGAAGAAGGCCCCGAAGAAAGCCCCCAGGAAGGCAAAGGAGCCGAAGGCCGAAGAAGAAGAGGAAGATGAGTGAGGGGGCCTCTGGGTGCTAGTCAACAGCTCAAACTTAATCTACCACAACCTTGTGGGCCGCAGGGCGAAGGTCATCTCTTCGACCGACCCGACCCAGGTGGGGATGGAGGGGACCGTGGTCGACGAGACCGCTCACACTCTCACCATCTCGTCTGCCCTGGGCAGGAGGGTGGTCCCCAAGGCCATATCCACCTTCGCCTTCTACCTCCCCGGGGAGGTAGTGGTGAAGGGCTCAGAGATCGCGCTCAGTCCGGAAGACCGGTTGAAAAAGCTACAGCGGAGGAATAAATGATGGCACAAAGTCAAAAGGAGATAAAGCCAGGCTCGTGCAACGACGAGAATTGCCCGTTCCACGGGACACTATCCACGAGGGGCAACACCCTCACGGGTAAGGTGGTCAGCGACAAGATGCACAAGACCGTCGTGGTCCAGATTGACTACCTGCAGCAGTTCAAGAAGTTCAAGAGGTTTGCAAAGAAGAGGTCCAAGATCCATGCCCACAACCCCCCATGCCTCAGCGCGTCCAAGGGCACCATCGTGAAGATTGCTGAGTGCAGGCCGCTCAGCAAGACTGTCTCCTTTGTGGTCATAGAGAAGATGGGTGGTGCCTGAGTTGGCGAAGAGAGGGAAGGGCCTCGGCGGAGGAATCACCTACCGCCCCGGAATTAGCGCGGGCCTGCAGATGCACTCCCTCCTGAGGTGCGCAGACAACAGCGGCGCAAAGGTCGTCATGATCATCGGGGTTCCCAGGACCAAGACCAGGATCCGAAGGCTCGCCAAAGCCTCAGTGGGCGACAAGGTGATCGTCTCCGTGAAGGAGGGCACCCCTGAGGTTAGGAGGCAGATCTTCCATGCGGTCATTGTCCGCCAGAGGAAGCCCTTCAGGCGGATGGACGGAACCTGGATACAGTTCGAGGACAATGCCGGCGTCATAGTCACGGAGGAGGGCGACTGCAAGGGCACCGAGATCAGGGGCCCGGTGGCAAAGGAGGCCGCAGAGCGCTGGCCCAAGGTGGCCGGCCTCTCTTCGATAATCCTGTGAGGTTTTACAAAATGACCAGCACAAAGCCGAACGTCCAGAGGAAGAAAGCCTACGCAGCCGAGGCCAAGAAGGGCCAGATGGTGGCCGGCCTCTCGAAAGACCTGCGCTCCGAGTACGGGGTCAGGGCCGCCTACCTGCGCAAGGGCGACACCGTCCACATAGCCAAGGGGGACTACAAGGGCCACGAGGGCAAGATCAGTCACCTTGACCTCCCACTGCTGAAGATCACCGTGGAGGGGGTCCAGATGTCAAAGATGGACGGCACAAAAAAGAACGTCCTGATATCCCCCTCCCAGGTAACCATAATCAAGCTGGAGCTCTCCGACAAGCTACGAAAGAAATCCTTCGAAGAGAAGAAGTCCAAGGCTAAATCAAAGGAGTAGATGAGAAATGAGACGACACCTTAAAACGTACCCGGCCCCCAGGTCATGGCCGGTCAAGATCAAGGAGAAGACCTTCACTATCAGGCCAGCATCCGGTCCCCACCCACTGGCAGACTCCATCCCCCTGGGGATGGTCCTAAGGGACACGCTGGGCTACGCCACCACCGTGAGCGAAGCCAAGAGCATGCTCTCGGAGGGAAAGGTCCTCATAGATGGGGAGGTGCGGAAGGACTACAAGCTCCCCATCGGGCTGATGGACATAATCTACCTGAAGCCCGCAGAGACCTACTACCGCGTGATGCCCGACAGGCTCAAGAAGCTCTCGCTGATGAAGATCTCACCCGAGCAGGCCTCCTTCAAACTGGTCCGGGTCACCGGCAAGCGGACCCTGGGCGGCAAGAGGGTCCAACTCAACACCCACGACGGTCGGTCCATATCGATCAAGGTGGAGGACCCGTTCGACATCAACCTGGAGTACAGGCTCTACGACGTGCTGAAGATCTCCATCCCGGGTGGCGAGATCCTGGAGCGCATACCGCTGGAGGCAGATACCTACATCTCGATCATCGGCGGAGCCCACATCGGGAAGTACGGGACCCTCGTCGATACCCCGGAAAACAGGGGCCCCAAGAGGCTTGCCAGGGTGTCAATCGGCGGCGTCGAGTCCACCGTTACCCTTAAGTACCTATTCCCGATTGGTAAAGGGAGTCCGATTATCAACACAAGTGAGGTAGCATAGGAATGTCCGAGGGTGCTAAGGCCGCCACAAGCGGCCAATTGAACCCCATGCGAGCGATACAGATTGGGAAAGTCGTCGTAAACATGGGAGTGGGAGAGGGCGGAGAGAGGCTAGAGAAGGCCATGACCGTCCTCAAGTCCCTCACCGGGGCCAAGCCCTGCCCAAGGAAGTCAAAGAAGGCCGTCCGGGAGTTCGGCCTCAGGAAGGGCGAGAACATCGGCTGCGTTGCCACCCTAAGGGGCGACGCGGTGGACGAATTTCTTAAGAGGGCATTCGAGTCCACGAAGAACAAGATCAAGGCCAGCTGCTTCGACAACTATGGCAATGTCTCCTTTGGCATAAACGAGCACATCAACATACCCGGCACCAAGTACGACCCAACCCTCGGCATCTTCGGGATGAACGTCTGCATAGTGCTGGAAAGGGGCGGCTACCGGGTTGCCCGGAGGATGGAGCACCCATCGAAGATAGGCCGCAGGCACAGGGTAACCAAGGAAGAGGCCATGGAGTATCTGACGAAGAGGTACGGGATCGCGCTAAAGGAGAGCTAGACAAATGGGTAAGTATAGAAAGCCTAAGGAGAGGAAGTTCGGGAAAGGCAGCAGGCGCTGTAAGCGGTGCGGCTCCAAGGGCAGCACCATAATCAGGAGATACGGCTTGAACCTCTGCAGGCAGTGCTTCCGCGAATCTGCCGAGAGCCTGGGCTTCAAGAAGTACATGTAGGTGGAGTGGTCAAGATGTGGGTTCAAGATCCGCTTGCCAACGCGCTCGTCAACATAATGAACAGCGAAGAGAGGGGGAGAAGCGAGTGCATCGTGACGCCTGGCCCCAAGGTGATAGCCAGCGTCCTGAGGGTTCTCCAGAAATCCGGCTACGTCGGCGAATTTGAGTTCATAGACGACGGCAGGCTGGGTAAGCTGAGGATACAGCTGCTGGGCAGGATCAACAAGTGCGGCGTAATCAAGCCCTACTTCTCGGTCTCCTACACGGAGCTGGAGGACTGGGCTCACCAGTACCTGCCGGCCACGGACATCGGCATCCTCATACTCACCACGCCCAAGGGGATACTGACGCACAAGGAAGCCATAGCCAGCAAGACCGGTGGAAGGCTGATGGCCTACGTCTACTAGGGAGTGATGGACCATGGCAAACACCTCAATCACCGTTGATGTCCCCGATGGAGTCCAAGCATCCCTGGACGGGATGGTCCTGACGGTCACCGGCCCAAAGGGCAAGATAAGCAAGGACTTTGCCCACTCGAGGCTGAAAATGGGACTGAAGGACGGCAAGATCACACTGGAGGCTCCCGCCAAGGGGAAGCGCTTCAGTGCCACTGTGGGGACCATAGCGGCCCACGTGAAGAACATGTTCAAGGGCGTCACCACAGGGCACTCCTACAGCATGAAGGTCATCTATGCCCACTTCCCAATAACTGTCAAGGTGGCTGGCAAGAGCGTCTTCATCGAGAACTTCATGGGTGAGAGGTCCAAGAGGATCGCCAAGATAGTGGGGGACGTTAGCGTGGCGGTCCAGGGCGAAGAGCTCACACTGGAGGGCGTTGACAAGGATGATGTGGGCCAGACCGCGGCAAACATACACATGGCCGCCCACGTAAAGAAGATGGACCCCAGAGTCTTCCAGGACGGGGTCTATGTTTCAGGGAGGGCATGATGAACATGAAGCGCGCCCCGACGGAGAAGGTTAGGAAAGCCCTCAGGGAAAAGGCAAAGATTGGCAGCGGGCGCCCCGACTTCATTAGATCGGAACACACAAGGTTCCCGCGCCTGGGCAAGAAATGGAGGAGCAGCAAGGGAATCAGGTCCAAGATGCGCCTCAAGAAGAGGAGCCGTGCTCCCATCGTGGAGACCGGGTACCGGGGACCCGCCCTAGTGAGGAGCATGCGCGCAGACGGCAAGACCGAGGTCATGGTCTTCCGCGTGGAGGATCTGGCGAAGGTGGACAAGGAGACCCAGGTTGTCAGGATTTCAGGTCTGGTGGGCAAGAGGAAAAGAAAAGATATCCTCGAAAAGGCGAAGCCCCTCGAGCTGACAGTTCTCAACATGCGCTCCTCTGAGCTGAAGGTCGAAGAGCCCAAGGCTGAGGAGGCGGAAGCTCCAAAGGAGGAGGTCAAGGAGGAGGCCGAGGCCGAAGAGGAAGAGGAAGAGGAGGAGACTGAGGCGGAGGCCAGAGAGGAGCCAGAGCCAAAGCCAAAACCGAAGCCGAAGCCAAAGAAGACCAAGGCCAAGAAGAAGGAGGAACCTCCGGAAGAGGCTGAGGAGATCCTTCCGGAGGGGGGTGAAGGAGAGGAGGAAGATGACTAATGAGCCTTAGGATCCAGAAGAGCATCGCAGCCAAGGTTATGAAGGTCGGCGAAGGGCGGGTCTGGATAGATCCCGACCGGTTTGAGGATGTCAGCATAGCCATCACCCGCGAGGACATTAGGTCCCTCATCAGGGACGGAGCCATAAGGAAACGGCCTGAGGTGGGCGTCAGCAGAGGAAGGTCCAGGAAGACGCAGCTGCAGAAGAGGAAGGGCCTCAAGAAGGGGCCCGGCACCAGGAAGGGTCCTGTCACCGGCGACGAGTGGATCCACAGGATCCGCTCCATGAGGGAATTTCTGCGCCTCATGCGCAGGAGGAAGATCATCACCCCAGCCATCTACAGGACGCTGTACCTGAAGGCCAAGGGCGGTGCATTCCACGACAAGAGGCAGCTGAAGGCTTACATAGAGGAAAAGGGTTTGGCGAGGAGATAACCAAATGGCAAAGGGTACCATCTATAGAGTTGCCTTCCGCAGAAGGCGGGAAGGCAAGACCGATTATCACCTGAGGAAGAAGCTCATATCCAGCAGGAAGCTGAGGCTGGTCGTCAGGAGGAGCATAAACAACATCAACCTCCAGCTCATTGAGTCGACCATAGAGGGCGACAGGGTGCTGGCCCATGCCGGCACAAGCGAGCTGAAGGAGTATGGCTGGAAAGCGGGGACGGGCAACCTCCCGGCATCCTACCTGGCAGGCTTCTTGGTGGGCAAGAGGGCATCCGCAAAGGACCTCAAGTATGCCATACTGGACCTCAACCGCTACAAGCTTACCAAGGAGAACCGGCTCTTTGCGGCGATGAAGGGGGCCATCGACGGAGGCGTCGAGATCCCCCACGACGAGAAGGTGCTTCCAAAGGGCAACAGGATCAACGGTTCCCACATCGCCAAGCATGCGGATGCGCTCCAGAAGGAAGATCCGGCCAAGTATCAGTCCTACTTCTCCAAGTACATCTCCAGCGGTATCCCCCCGGAGAAGCTGGTGGAGCACTTCAATGAAGTAAAGGAAACGATAGCGCAGAAGGTGAAATAGAGTGAGCTACCAAGAGACACCATGGGTTCCTCGGACAACGCTGGGCAAGCAGGTCCTCGAGGGCAAAGTCACGAGCATCAGGGAAGTCTTTGAGAACAACATCCCGATAAAGGAGCCACAGATAATCGACTCCCTCCTACCAGAGATCAAACACGAGGTACTCGACGTAAACATTGTCCAGAAGCAGACAGACGCCGGCGAGATCACCAAGTTCAAGATCGGGGTCGTCGTCGGGAACGGCGACGGCTTCATCGGCATCGGGATAGGCAAGTCCAAACAGATGCGGTTCGCCATCGACAAGGCCGTGGCAGACGCCAAGCTAAACATCACCCCCGTCAGGAGGGGATGCGGCAACTGGGGATGCCAGTGCGGCAACCCCCACAGCCTGCCCTTCCAGGTGAAAGGCAAGAACGGGAGCGTTGAGGTGATCCTCATCCCCGCCCCGAAGGGAATCGGCCTTGTGGGGGCCAATGTGGCAAAGATGATACTCACCTTTGCGGGGATAAAGGACGCCTGGGTGGTCTCGCGCGGGGAGACCCGGACCACTATCAACTTCGCCGGGGCGGTCTACGAAGCCCTGAAGAACACCTACAGGTTCAAGGTATGAGGTGCAAGAAATGACCCTATTCCTAGTGATAAGGCTCCGAGGCAACATCGGCATTCACCCGGATGTCCTGGAGACCATGAAAAGAATGAACCTACCCACAAAGCACAGCGCGGTCCTGGTCCAGGACACACCCTCCAACAAGGGGATGCTCAACAAGATCACAGACTTTGCCACCTGGGGCGAGCTGACGGATGAGTCCCTTGAAGCCCTCTTGGCCAAGAGGGGCAGGATGGCCGGCGATGCCCGGATCACCGAGGACGCCCTCCGGAAGGAAAACCTCGGAACCATGAAGGAGCTGGCTGAGCGAACAATGGCCGAAGGCAAGGTGCCTGATTGCATAAAGGGGACCTTCAGGCTGACACCCCCCAGCGGCGGCTTCAAGAGGTCCATAAAGAGGCATGTCACCTCAGGCGGCGAGCTTGGCTACAGGAGCAAGGGAATCAACGACCTCCTGGCCAAGATGATCTGATTTTTTTAACCAGAATATTTTTCTTCCGCGGTGCTAAATCCTTAAGCGGTGGCAGAATTGCCAAAGAAGAAACCATCCTCCTTCAATTCCATCTGGGACTTCGATGACATGGACAAGATGATGGAACGCTTCAGGATGATGGGCCGCTTCATGAACGAGGCCATGAAGCAGCTGGGCGAGGGAGAAGGACCTGTATTCTACGGCTTCTCCATATCCGTTGACAACGACGGGAAGCCCATCGTCAACGAGTTCGGCAACGTCAAGCCAGGACTCAAAGGGCCGGAGCTGACCGAGGAGATCGAGCCGCTGGTGGACGTGATTGACTCCAAGGACTCGGTGAAGGTCTATGCCGAGCTCCCCGGCGTCGAGAAGGGCGATATAGCCCTGTCCGTAACCGAATTGGGCCTAACAATCTCGGTGCCCAGCGACCGGAGGCGCTACTACAAGGAGGTGGACCTGCCATCCAAGGTGGACCCCGACACCGCCAAGGCGACCTACAAGAACGGGGTATTGGAGGTCTGCCTCGACAAGGCCATGAAGGTGCGGGGCAAACAGCTCAAGGTGGAGTAGCCGCAGCAGAAACTAAAAATATATTAGTTAGCCGCCTTTTTGATTAACGCTAATCAGAG
>CAYZHK010000043.1:0-13012 GCA_964477685.1 uncultured Nitrososphaerota archaeon | reverse complement strand
TAACATTTTATTGGGAATGCCCTCAATATCTCCCCGTGAAAAAAATGGCATTCTCACGGCGGATCACTAACCTGAAGGAGTCGGGCACCCTGAAGGTGCTGGACAGGGTCAAGGAGCTCCAGGCAAGAGGTGTTGACATCATCCAGCTGGACGTGGGCGAGCCGGACATGAAGACGCCGCAGAACATCATTGAGGCCGCCGAGAGGGCCCTCGAAGCAGGCTTCACCCACTATACGCCCACCGCCGGAATCCCGGAGCTGAGGGCTGCCATCGCCTTGAAGCTCAGATCGGAGAACCGCATCGAGGCCCTGCCGGTCAACGTCATCGTCACGCCTGGGTCGAAGCAGGCTCTCTTCTATTCCATAATGGCCCTCGTGGACGAAGGCGACGAGGTCCTGGTGCCCACTCCAGCCTGGCCCTCCTACATGGAGATGGTGACCGTCTCCGGCGGCAGGGCGATCACTGTCCCCTCCAAGGACGGCTTCGCCATCGACATCGAAGGGCTGAAGGAAGCGGTCAGCCCCAGGACCCGGATGATCATCCTCAACTCGCCCAACAACCCGTCCGGGCATGTCTCTTCACCTGACGAGATAAGGGGCGTCGCCGACCTGGCTGCGGATAGGGGAATAATGGTTCTTGCGGACGAGATCTACGAGAGGCTCATCTACGAGGGATCTCACCTGAGCATAGGCTCCCTGGACGGGATGGCCGACCGGGTCATCACCGTCAATGGCTTCTCCAAGGCCTACGCCATGACCGGCTGGCGGCTCGGCTACGCCGCCGCCCCCAGAGAAGTGGCCTCGGCAATAAACAAGCTGCAGCAGCACTCGGCAAGCTCCCCTACCTCATTTGTCCAGAAGGCAGCTCTGGAGGCCCTCAACCCAGAGACACCCGTGCAGCCCATGGTCGAGGAGTTCAGGCGCAGGAGGGAATACATCTGCAGCGCCCTCCAGGAGATGGGTCCGTTCAGGTTTGCGAAGCCTGCAGGGGCATTCTACATCTTCCCCGACGTGACGCAGACGGGAATGTCCGGGGGCGAGCTTTCGGCCCTCCTCCTTGATGGAGGGGTCAGCACGACGCCGGGCGAGTCCTTCGGGGGGTTCTCAGACAACATCAGGATTTCCTATGCCAACTCCATGGAAAAGCTGATGGAGGCGACCAAGCGAATCCGGCGGGCGCTTGGCGAAAAGAAGCTTATTTGAACTAAGAGATTCGATGGCTATCTGGGGACCGAGGGTAGCCGATGGACGAGGTGCTCAAGAATCCGCATAGGAGGAAGATCCTCGAGATCCTCTCCTCCAAAAAGGTGGCCACGCCAAAGGAGATAGCGGACGAGCTTGAGATAGGCGTGACCACGGTCTATTACCACCTTGAGCTGATGAAGGGCTATGTGGCCAAAACTGCCCGCGGCGAATACTCCATAACCGACAAGGGCCTTGGGATCTACAGGAAGAGCTTCCAGGAGGAGGTCTCCTCAAAGTCCTCCCTGGGCCGGCTCATGCCCTACAACCTCTTCGTCTACCAGATATCGCGCCCGATCCTCTTCCTCCCGCTCGGGCTCGCCGTCATCGCCATTGAGTTCTATGTCTGCTATATCTACTTCTTCAGGCCATTTCTTCTGGGCTATTCGGTCTCCATCGACACGCCACTCCTGCTGATGTATGTCCCCCTTAACGTCGCCCTACTCTTCGCCGTGCTGGAGGTTCTCTCCTATCTGTTGACCAGGCGGATCGGCGGCGAGCTTCCCCTGCTGAATGGTATACTGCTCTCCCGGGCACCGCTCCTGCTGACGCTGATTGTGCCCATCCTGGGCGTCAGCGACCCCTACATAAATACGGTTGCCCTGGCACTGGGTCAGCTGGTCTGCATCGTCCTCCTCTCCATGTATGTTTCCCTTGCCAAGGGGATCAGGCAGGAGATATCGGTGGTGATATGCGTTGTCCTCCTCTATTTCAATCTGCTCTCCTACGTGCTCTGATTTTATGAATTTCCCAGCGAAAAATGGAGCGTTGTGGGCAATTCCATTCCTATGGGCTTCTGAACCGTAAATGATAATTCACACAGCCCGTTAACCTATGACATGTCCTCGGAACCCCAGTGCCTCAGCGTTCCTGAAATAGAAGCGATGCTGGGGACCACCAAGGCAGGGCTTTCTGCAGCCGAAGCCTCGATGCGTGTACAGAAGTACGGGAAGAATATGCTGGAGGACGAACGCACACCCAGGGCCACAATCTTCCTGAGGCAGTTCAAAAACGTGCTTATCTATGTGCTGATCATTGCTTCGGCAATAACAATCCTGATCGGCGAGTGGACCGACTTCTTTATCATTCTTGTCCTCATCATGTTCAACAGCCTGCTGGGGTTCTACCAAGAAGTGAGGGCAGAGGCTTCAATAGAAGCCTTGAAGAAGCTGACCGAGAGCAGGGTAAGGGCCAAGAGGGACGGCGCTCTCGCATCGATCCCCTCGTCGGAGATAGTCCCAGGCGATTCGGTCGTCCTTTCGGAGGGCGATCTGGTCACGGCAGACATCCGGCTCTTCGAGAGCAGCGGCCTGACAGTCGACGAAGCCACCATCACTGGGGAATCGATACCGGTGGTAAAGGACCACACAGTCCTACAGCCAAAGGAGACCTGCGCATACGACCTGAAGAACCTCCTCCTCTCCGGGACGACCGTGGTGCGGGGAATTGGCATGGGCTATGTCGTCAAGACTGGCAGGGCAACCTACTTGGCATCCATTGCCGAGAAGGCAAAGGCACCCTCCCCAGAGAGCCCCCTCACCAAGGCAATCAAGGCCTTCGCAGGCAAATTTATTCTCCTTCTGCTGGTGCTGCTTTCAGCAATCTTTGCAATCGGATACTACCAGGGGAGGGGGCTGATAGACCTCGCCTACCTACTCGTTGCCCAGATGGTCAGTGCCATACCGGAAGGGCTCCCCCTCGTTGTGACCCTAGTCATGGTCGTCGGCGCAACTGCACTGAGCAGGAAGAAAACCCTCACGAGGTACCTCCCATCGGTCGAAACCCTCGGGAGTGCCACCGTCATTGCGTCCGATAAGACCGGAACCATAACGGAAGGCAGGCTGAAGGTCGCAGAGGTCTACACACTGGACAGTGAAGGGCTTGCCTACGCGGCCGCGCTCTGCAATGATGCCAAGGGGGAGTCCGGGGACCCAATCGATGTGGCCCTGGGGAAATGGGTGGATGGATACGACCGAATAAGGGCAGAGAACCCCCGTCTCTGGGCGTACCCCTTTGACACCAAGAGGCGCCTTATGGGGTCGGCAAACGATGTGAAGGGGAACAGGCGTCTGCACGTCAAGGGGGCATACGAAGAGTTGAGGAGGATGGCGGTCAATGCCGAGTCTTTTCCCGCCCTTGAGTCTGCACAGGATGGAATGGCGAAGGACGGTCTTAGGGTCCTAGCCTTCGGAATGGGCGAGTGGAACTCGCAAAACCCCGACAGCTGGAGAATTAGGCTTGTGGGCCTGGTGGGCTTCCTGGATCCGCCCAAGGAAGGCGTGGCCGAGGCCGTGGCCGTGTCAAAGAAGGCCGGCATAAGGGTGATGATGATTACAGGAGATCTTCCGCTGACAGCCAAGGCCGTAGCCCGATCCGTGGGGATCTTCAGCGAGGGTGACAGGGTGATGACCGGCAACGAACTTGATGCGCTCAGCGATGAAGACCTCTACAGGGCTCTCAGCCGCACAACTGTTTTGGCCAGGTTCCTGCCGGAGAACAAATACCGCGTGGTGAAGGTCCTCCAGGATCACGGTGAGATCGTGGCGGTGAGCGGGGACGGGGTAAACGACGTGCCGGCCCTCAAGGCCGCCGATCTCGGCATTGCCATGGGGGCTGGCACCGAGGCGGCGAAGGGCGTCGCAAAGATGGTGATCCTTGACAACAACCTGAAGGTGATAGTGGACGCCATTGAGCGCGGAAGGGTCATCGCCGACAACATCCGGAAGGTAATCTATTATCTTCTCTCCACCAACCTCCACCAACTTTTCCTGATATCGCTGTCTATTTTCTTTGGCCTTCCAGCCCCCCTTTTACCTGTCCAGATACTCTGGATAAACCTGGTCACCGACGGCGTCCAGGACAAGACCTTCCCATTCATACAGAAGGAGGGGGACGTGATGGGACACCACCCAGTGAAACCGGGGAAGCAGTTCTTTGGCCTGAAGCAGATGTACCGGATCCTAATCTTTGGCATATTGATGGGGGGGATTAGCTTCTTCCTCTACAGGCATCTCCTTGCCATCTATCCCTATCCCATGGCCGTGGCCATTACATTTACATCCGTGGTGGTGCCTCAGTGGTTCAACGGCATACAGGCCCAAAAGGAGAAGGAGCCATTCCTGAAGGGCATCTCGAGGAGCTTCAACATCAACAGGTACATCTACCTGGCCGCCACACTGGGCTTAACCCTGCAGCTGCTGGCGGTCTACGCCGTCCCCGGCTGGTTCAGCACGATGCCCCTGACCGCCGAAGGCTGGGCATATGTCCTCCTGACCTCCGCTGCTGCCTTTGCCATTGTGGAAGTGAGGAAGTGGGCGGAGTACTTCCGCGAAAAGAGAAGTCTTCCGAAGAATGCGCTGTAGGACTCATCCGCCTGCGGGGGTTCTACCTTCCTGCAAAGGTGGGGTGCCTCTTGGCAAGGGCGACGAACAGGACTGACCCCGGCCATGGCCAGGAGGGCGGCCGCCCCGGACGCCGCGATGGTGGGATACACCTCCAGCGGAGGGAGGGCCTGGATCTCCTGAGCGCCGGTCTTCCCCACCTCAACCATGTAGGCAGGGTTCTCGACTGCCGCACTGCAAACGCCTATGCTCGGGTCGTGGACAAGGGTCCCATTGAAGTAGGGATACTGGATGTAGATCCTGAGGTGGTTGCCCCCTGCGAAGTATGCGGCGGAGACGGGGGCAACCTCTGAGAGGTCCGAGCTGATGTTGGTCCGGATGGCATAGGGAACTAACTCGAAGAATCCTCCCAGGATTCCACTGTGGAACGTTATTTCCGCCGCCGATGCCATCCCGATGCTCTTCCCTGCAATTTTCATGCTCTTGATTGCTGGCTTGAATTTGATCGGCTTGGCGTCGTCCCCCGGATCCTTCGCCTGGATGACCTGGTGGGGCCCGTCAGAGCCGAAGGAGGCATTGGAGACCGCGGAGTCGTCTTCCAGCTCATCCATGTCGCTGAAGAACTTCTCGACCCTTTGGCCCGAGGCGTTGAAGCATGAGACGTCAACCCAGAGGGCCAGTGCCGGGGAAATCGCGATGTTCTGGGGGCCAAGCAGCTGCAGCATCTGGGGCTCGAAGTTCCAGGTCCAGTTGTTGATGACCAGGTCCTTCTTCATCTCCCCCTCGGCGACGCTGTAGGATATCGTGCTGCCGGTGTGCTCATAGTTCTCCACAACCGTTGTGTTGTGGAGCCTGATGGCTAGGCTGATGTTCCCTCTGCGAATTCGAACTGCCTCAGGGCACCGGTGAGGCCTATGGCGAAGCTGTAGCCTATGGTATTGCCCGATGTGGTGATGGGCAGGATGTCACTGATGGTCCAGTTTGCCGAGCTGAAGTGGAGCGTCGCCGGGTGGAAGCCCTTTGCCATACCGATGAGCCAACCCCTTGCGTCAATGCGCTCTTGGGCCACCTCCCGACTTCACCCAAAAAGACTAAATCCCTAGGGGAGGATAACAATTCTGGGTATCCCCTTGACCGAGAGGCGGAGAAAGCACAAGTCGCTGAAGAAGCTCATTGACGATGCGGCAGAGGCGGCGGAAGGGAGATCGACGACCGTAGGCCAGCCTCTGCTGGAGGAGCTGGAGGACCTGGTCTGGCATGAAAATGAGATAGTTGTCTTCTCCTCAAACCTGGTGGACCTCCCGGGGCACGTCTACAAGGATATCGGCTCGGGCCTGAGGAGGCGCGGCTTCAGGATCAAACGGCAGAGGGAAGTTGAGCTAAGGAAGGACCGGCTCATGCATGTGACGCGCTACCTGGTCGAGGGTGAGGGTGTGGGGGAAGAGGCGGTAGTGTACGCCAAGCTCCACCATCTCGCAGTCATCGAGACCGCCTGACCTCCGTGCCAATCCTTTTTATTGGAGTTGCTTTCAATTCTCATTGGGCTGGGATATCCTAATGACTGGCAACACCGACGCCATAGTCATCGGAGGCGGGCCTGCAGGCTACAGCGCTGCCGTCAGGATGGCGGAGCTGGGCCTCAAGCCGCTGCTCATTGAGAAATCAGATCTGGGGGGGGTCTGCACCAACAGGGGCTGCATCCCCACAAAGGCCATGATCCATGTTGCGAAAGTCTTCAGAGACGCCAGGCAGGGCGGGCGGATGGGCGTCAGGGGCGAGGGCATTACAATCGACTTTGGCCAACTGCAGCAGTGGTGCTGCTTCACTGTGGAGAAGGTCAGGAGGGGGGTCAAATACCTCCTAGAGTCCCATGGCATTGAGCCCCTCAGGGGCGAGGCATCATTCCTGGCGCCAGACCGGCTGCTCCTTCAGCCTTCGGGAGAGGAACTCCGCTCCAGGGTGATAGTGGTGGCCACAGGCTCCCGACCTTCGGACCTCCCTGCGGTCAGGTTCGACTCCCGGGGGGTTCTCAGCTCAGACGACATCCTCCAGCTCCAGGCCCTGCCGGGCGAGCTCGCCATAGTGGGGGGAGGCGTGGTGGGCGTGGAGATGGCCACAGCCTTCGCCTATCTCGGATCGAAGGTGACAATCGTCGAGCTGATGGGGCAGTTGCTCCCGGGCTTCGATGGCGCCCTCGTCCGCCCGGTTCACGACTCCCTTGCCAAGGCAGGCGTCGACATCAACCTGGGGTCCAGTGTCGTTGAATCTGGCTACACCGGCGAAGGAAAAGTGAGGCTCTCGCTGGCTGACGGGAGAACGGTCCTTGCGGACCGCGTGCTGGTCTCGGTGGGCCGCAGGCCAAACACCCAGGGCCTGGGCCTTGACAGGGCGGGCGTTGATGTCGATGGAAAGGGCTTCATCAAGGTCAATGAATACCTGGAATCCAGCCGCAGCGGTGTCTATGCGGCAGGAGATGTTACGGGCCTTCCATACTTAGCCCACCGGGCCATGGATCATGGCTCTGTTGCCGCTTGGAATGCCTGCAGGGGCGACAGAACCCCCCAGCAGTCGCATTTCCCATCAGTGATCTATTCGGACCCGGAGATAGCCACGATCGGGATGGACGAACAGGGCTGCGCCGCCAGGGGCATCAACGCAGTGGCCGGCAGCTACAGCTTCGCCGCCTCCGGGAGGGCCCAGACCCTCGGGCGGCTTGAGGGCTTTGTCAAGGTGGTGGCAGAGCGCAGCACCAGGAGACTGCTGGGCGTGAGCATGGTTGGGCAGTCGGTCTCCGAGCTCATCGGGGGCTGCTCGGCCCTCATGCGCTGCTCGGCAACGATATCGGACATCGCCTCGGGCAGCTTCCCGCACCCGACGCTCAGCGAGGCGATAGTGGAGGCGACCAGGTCTGCCCTCAGGCAGCTCTAGGGGCGGCTATGCGTCGATGGGCTGAACCCTGGACTTGCCGTCCTCCTTCAGAACCCTGAAGATGTGGTCAACGGCCCCCTCCAGCTCCCTTTCATGGGAGACTATTATTGCCTGCGCCAGGTCCAGTTCCTTGAGGAGATCGCCTATCTTCCCTATCTGATCCTTACTGAAGCCATCCGTGGGCTCGTCCAGTATGAGCAGCCCCGCATCCACCCCTGCCCTGCGCTGCACCGTCTTGTTCAGGGCCAGCCTGTAGGCAAGGGCCAGGGCAGTCCTCTCTCCGCCGCTGAGGTTGGCCACCTCCTGCTCGTAGGAGTCCTGGGTGACCGACGGGGTGAAGTCCTCGTCCACCCTCACACCCTTGGTGGAGTCCTCAACCAGGAAGGAGAACCACCTGCCGAACTCCTCATCAAACTCCCTATTTGTGGA
The DNA here is from genome assembly GCA_964477685.1 of uncultured Nitrososphaerota archaeon. Lineage (GTDB taxonomy): Archaea > Thermoproteota > Methanomethylicia > Methanomethylicales > Methanomethylicaceae > JACTUC01. Next base: position 5,073 of record CAYZHK010000043.1, on the reverse strand, counting down.
GGTGAGGATAATCAGCTCCATCCTGGCAAGGGCCGGAACGAAATATTCCCCCAGCCAGGCCACATACTCACGGAGCCTGTCGCCCCTCTCCCGGCACGACTCCAGTTCAGCCATCCGGGCCTTCCGGTCGGCTATCTGGGCTTCGATGCTTGCCTTCTCCACCTGGGCGCTGACCTTTGCCTCCTTCACCTGATCGACCTTATGTTCCAAGGTTGCGATCTCGGCCTCATTGCTCCGGAATTCCTCATTGGCCCTCTCGTAGCCCTTCGCCGCCTCGGTGGCTGTCGCTATTCCCGCCTCCAGCTGGGGCCTCTGGGCCTCGAGCCCCCCCAGCTCCTCACCATCGGTCAGGACCTGCTGCTCGGTGTCATAGACCCTGTCCTCCTGGTCTGCCAGGCTGGCCACAGCCCTTTCGTACACCATCGAAGCCCTCGCCTCCTCTTCGAGCTTGGTGACCTCCTTCTCAAGGGCAGAGCGCTTGGCCGCGGAAGAATCCAGCTCCTGCTTGGCCGTCCTCAGCCTCAATCTGAACTCCTCGCCGTCCACCGGCTGGTCGCAGGTCGGGCAGACGCGCCTCTCCACCAGGGCGGCAAGGCTGCGATAGATCTGGGCCAGGTTCCCCTGTAGTTCTGTCTCCTGGGCCATTGCACTCCTGGCCCTGCGGAGGGCGGCATCCGCCTCTGATAATGGAACGGAGGGCCTCCTGAGCCTGGAGTTCTCTTCCTCTATCTTCCTCCTGAGGGCCGCGGCCTTCTCCCTGTTCAACCTTATGGCGGAGGTGAGGCCGGCGATCCGCCTCTCCGCGTCCGCCAGGGCCCTTGACAATTCCTGCTCCTTCTTCGCCTCAGCAGCCAACCCCTCGAGCTTTTTCCGGAGGTCTTCCCTCATGGCCCTATGCCCCCTGATGGCGATCTCCAGGTCCATTTTCTCCTCGTCGGCCCTGGAGATGCTGTCGGAGAGGACCAGCAGCCTCTCCTCCAATTTCCTGACCTCTTCCTTCACAGAGGGCAGCTTCTTCGCCTCCTCCTGGAGGCGCCCTGCCCTGGAGTTGAGGTCTTTGGCAACTGCCTGGGCGTTCTCCTGGGCGACCTTGTATTCCTCGAGCCTGAGGGCCTTCCTTATGGTCTGGAGGCGCTCCTCCGGGGTCCGGGCGAGGATCTCCTTCATCTCCTCCTGGGGGGTATAGACCGCATACCTGAAGATGAGGCTTTTGGCCTTTGGGTCCTGCGGCTCGTTGTAGCCAAGGAGCTTCAGGACAGCCTCCTTCATCTCCTTGGGGGAGTAGGTGAACCTCCTCCCGTCGTACTCAAGCCAGCATTCGTCCTGCTTGACCCCGGCAGGGACCAGGGCCCCCTGATTGACGCCCCCCTTCCTGCTGCGGACCAGGGACCTGTGGAGGCGCACATCCCTGCCGGAGGCCTCGATGTCCAGCTCCACCTCGCCCCGATTCTTGCCTATGCTGAGCAGGGTCGTGCCCTTCTCGTTGCCGAGACCGAAGAGGGCGAACTCGATGGCCAGCAGGAGGGTTGACTTGCCGGAGCCTATGCCCCCCTCGAAGAGGATGGAGCCTCTCGGCAGTGCAACCTCCCAGTTTTCGTAGGTCCTGATGTTCCTCAGCACCAGCCTCTTCAGGAGCACCCTATTCCCCCTCCAGAAACTTTCCTATGCCCAGCACCCTCACAGCCGCTTCCATGAACCTGGACTCATAGTCGCTTTCGGTCTCTCCCTTCCGCTTGGGGACCCGCAGCTGCATGAGGAGGTCCTTCGCAGCCTTCACCGGCTCCTCCTTCAGAGTACCTTCACCCACCTTGACCGCCCCTGCCAGCTCGGCAAAGACCTTCTCCTCTATCTCGCCCGGCTCGCTCCCCCCGACAGTCACAGCCACCATCTCCCTCGACCGCAGCTGCCCCCTGCTGAGATGGAGGTAGACAGCGCCCCTCTTGGCCAGTGCCTCCCTGAAGCCGTTGAAGTCGACCTCTGCGGTCTTCCCCGTGGAGAGCTCCCCGAAGACCTTCACAACCACCAGCTTGCCCGCCACATCCGCCTCCACGGCAAAGGCCATCAGCCTCCCGTTCAGGACCTGGGGGGAGAGCCCAGTGGCCTGGAACTCCTTGAAGATGCCGCCGAGGGGAGTCATGTCGACGAAGCGGGGCTTCACGCCGCCGTCGGCCTCGACGATATACATCCCCCTCTTCTCGCCCTTCACCGTGACCTCCATGTCTGCCCCCCAGCCCGTGAAGAGTGGGCCGGGGAAGACAAGGTTCATGCCCTTCGTAACCTCGATCCTCCTGTGGATATGTCCGCCGGCGTAGTAGTCGAAGCCCCTGGGCAGGTCCGTTGATGGTATCCCCTCGTACCTCTCCCCCTCCTTCCTCACCTCCTCTATCCCCGTGTGGAAGACGAAGATCTTGAAGCCCCTGAGGCCCTGGAGGTACTCCCTGTCGAGGTCGAGAAATGCCTGCCTCTCAAGGGACGCCCTCCTTCCGGATATGCCGGTCAGCAACGCCCCGCTCCTCCCGTCCCTGACCACCGAGGGGCGGAGCTTCCCCTCAACGGCCTGGGGCTTGCCCACCCTCACCAGGACTCCCGCCTCCTCGAGGATGTCGATTATGGAGGTCGAGTTGGGCGAGAAGTCGTGGCTGCCGTAGACCACATAGATCTTCCGCCCCGTGGCGACAAACTTCATCAGGACCCTGACCGAGTCCCTGACCACGGCGAGGTCCGGGATGTTGACGTGGAAGAGGTCTCCGCTGATTATCATAAAGTCCACCCCCTCCTCCAGGCAGACATTCACAGCCCTCTCCAGAGTCTCGACCTCCAGCCTCTTCAGGGCCTGGTCCGATGCCGCTCCCAGGTGGATGTCAGCCATGTGGGCGAACTTCAAGCGCTCCATCTCCATGTGTCTCTGCTGCTGCCTAGAAGTATGCCTGCTGGGCTTTTTTCTCCTGCGGCGCCCCCTTGGCCACCTCCTCGAAGAGCGGGACCTGGATGGGAACCGGGAACTTGGAGAATATGGAGCTGACGATGGCCTCCCCCTTGTCCAGCCCCGCTATCAGCTGGTCGTAGGCAGTGAGGTCCTGGGAGGCGCTCTCGATGAGCCTCTTCCTCTCCAGGGCAAGCTCGCTGCCCATTATGACTTTGGTGCCGATGTTGGCCAATATCTCCGTAGGGATGACAGAGACCATCTGGGTCACGGCTATGAGTCCTATCTTGAACTTCCTCCCCTCCCTGGCTATCCTGCCGAATATGCTGCCGGTCTTGGCCTCGTCCAGGATCCGGGGGGCCTCCTCCAGCACAACCCCCACCTGGGGCTTGGCCTGGAGCTCGCCGCGGTCCCGGTAGGATTCGTACCTCCCGAAGAGCGTCCTCATGACCGCCCCGGCAATGATCAGCCCTGCATCGTCCGGAATAGAGGAGCCGTCAATGAGAACCACCCTCCCCTGCTCCATCATGTCTGCCATGTCGGCCACTGTGGTCTCCCCCATGTCGTTCCGGAATACCTTGCTGGTGCAGGTGGGCAACCCCGTCACCCCGTCGTTGACTATGTTGAACACGTTGCGCAGCTTCCTCCTGAGGGCCCGGAGCGTGGCCGTCTGGATGCCTTTCTGGTCGCAGAGCTTTTCCATCTCCTCGCTTTCGGTCATTATCTCCCTCACCCAGTTCTTCCCGTCCCGATTGTGGAAGAACTGCATGGCCCCCTCCTGGGCTTCCGTGATATTGATGGCCCCAATGAGGTCGTCCGGAACGATGGACCTCAGGTTGACCACCAGCTTCCTCTGCCCCGGGGGAGGATCCTTGGAATAGTAGATGAGGCAGCGGGAGGATTTGGGGTGGTCCCTCAGCCCCTTGGCGCCGGGCCCGCCGAAGTACTCGTTGTGGACGTCGAAGACCAGTATCCCTAGGTTCTCGTGGTTCATGGACTCCCAGAGCATGACCTTGACGAAGTTGGACTTGCCCCGCCCAGTCTGCGCAGAGATCAGGGCATGGTGGGAGATCACCTTCTCGCCGTCGAGCTGGTAGTCCATGTCCAGCACCTTGGAGCCGCTCCTTATCCTGCCGAAGAAGACTGCCGTCCTCGGCTTCTCCAGGAACCTGAAATCATCCTTCTCTATCTCCCTCACCTTGGAGAGGAATGTGGGGATGGACTTCACCGAGACCCCCCTCTCCTGCCCGTCCCCCCGCCTCACCTCAATGAGCGGGTTTATGGCCACCTTCCTGAAGAGGCGCAGGTCCCTTTCGGGTATCTCGACATTGGGCCTGATGTTCTCCAGTATGGTGCCCGAGCTGTCGAAGAGCCTCTCCTCCGATATGAGGGATCCGTACTCCAGCGCCGATACCATGTATATGTAGCGCCTGTCGCCGTCGTCCACGGTCACCAGGTCGCCCATCTCCAGGCCAACCCCCTTCTTTTCCCTGAGGATCAGCCCGGTGTTGTTGCCGCCCACTATCTGCCCCACAATCATGGTGAAATACCCCATTCGGGATGGATCCGGATCACCCCAGCTGGTCGAGGATATCATGGCCAGCCAGGGCCCTCTCGACCTGCTCGAGTTTCCTTGCATCTTCCAGGTCTAACCTATCCAGTATCTGGTCTCTTATGTGCATCGCCTCCTCCTCCTGCACACGGCCGTAGCTGTGGGCGTCGATCAGGGCATAGGGGTACCCCGGGAAGGCGAAATACCTGGAGTTGGACTGGAGTGCCGAGACTAGCCTGGTCAGGTCCTCCCGGCTGGCCCCTTCCAGGACATCCAGCCGATAGGGCCTATCGGCCGCTTCGTGGAGCTTCGCAAGGTAGACCTCGGCGCGATGGGCCCACTCGTCGTTCCTCCCCAGGCTGAGGAGCCACTTCCCGAGCCCTCCCTTCCTCGCAAGCTCATTGGCAAAGCCTGCCACAGGGAACCCTTCCTCGGTGAAGATTGTCGTGCTCTTGGAGAGACCGCTGAGCAGGACCCCCGCCGACCTGGCCTCGCCGTAGACGGAATTGGCAAGATCGGACTCGCCCGGGAAGCCCGTCTGCAGGGAGCCGTCCATCACTATGAAGCCCGCCCCCGAACGGATGGCGCTCCTCACGAA
>CAYZHK010000042.1:0-13130 GCA_964477685.1 uncultured Nitrososphaerota archaeon | reverse complement strand
GCGCACCTCCCCGACCATCCCCACGGCCACAGCCTCGCCATGGCTGCAGCCCCCATAGCCCAGGGCGGCCTCGACCGAGTGGCCTATGGTGTGCCCAAAGTTAAGTATTGTCCTGATGCCGGTGGACTCCCGCTCGTCCTCCGACACTATCCTCGCCTTGAGGCTCGCCGCCGAGGTCACCGCCTCGGTCACAACCGGTCCCTCCAGGGCCATCAGGGCGTCCCTCTCCCTCTCCAGCAGCCCGAGGAGCCCCGCGTCCATGATGGCGCCATACTTGATCAGCTCGGCGACGCCGCAGCTGATCTCCCTTGCCGGGAGGGTCTTGAGGACATCAATGTCGGAGAGGACCAGCCTCGGCTGGTGGAAGGTGCCGATGGCATTCTTGGCGTCCGGCAGGTTCAGGGCGGTCTTCCCCCCGATGCTGCTGTCGACCTGGGCGAGGAGAGTGGTCGGCACCTGCACCAGCCCGACCCCTCTCATGTAGGTGGAGGCGACGAAGCCCGCTAGGTCTCCCACGCAGCCGCCCCCCAGCGCTACAATGGTCGAGTCCCTCCCGGCACCCATGGCCAGGAGCTCCCTCATGACCCTGGAGTAGGTCTTCAGGGTCTTTGCGGACTCCCGGTCAGGGACCTCGACCGAGGTGCTCTCAATGCCGCCTGCCGCGAGGCCCTTCTCCAGCGCCCTGCCGTAGAGCCTGCGCACCTTGCCCACCGCCAGCACCACGGCGCGGCGGCCTTCCGTGACCGCAGCCACCTCCCTCCCCGCAAGGGGGAGGATGCCTTTCCCGATGAGGACGCTGTATCCCCTCTCACCCAGCCGGACGTCTATGGACCGCAACTGCATGACCTGCCCACAGCTCTCGCCACCTTGGCTATGCCCTCCATGGCGGAACGGAACTCTCCGGGCGTCAGCGACTGGGGGCCGTCGCTGGTCGCCTCCTCCGGCCTGGGGTGGACCTCGATCAGCAGGCCGTCAGCGCCGGCCGCCACGGCCGCCCTGGATGCCGCTGCCACCAGATCCCGCCTGCCCGTGGCGTGGCTGGGGTCGGCTATGACTGGCAGGTGGGTGAGCGACTTCACGAGTGCCATCCCCGCCAGGTCCATCACGTTCCGGGTCGCGGTCTCGAAGGTTCTTATGCCCCGCTCGCAGAGTATCACGTCCCAGTTCCCCTCGAGGAGGATGTAGTCGGCGGCCAGGAGCCACTCCTCTATGGTTGCGGAGATGCCCCGCTTGAGGACGACGGGCTTGCCGGACCTCCCCGCCGCCTTGAGCAGCTCGAAGTTCTGCATGTTCCTCGCCCCTATCTGTATGGCGTCTGCGTACTTCGCCACCGCCTGCACCTGCTCCGGCGCAGTCGCCTCGGTGAGGACTGGGATGCCGACCTCGTCGGAGACCTCGCGGAGGACCCTGAGCCCCTCCAGGCCCATGCCCTGGTAGGAATAGGGCGAGGTCCTGGGCTTGAAGGCGCCGCCCCTGAGCACGGCCGCGCCGGCTGCCTTCACTGCCCTAGCGGCCTCGAGGATCTGCCCCCTCCCCTCCACCGCGCAGGGGCCGGCGCAGACCACGATGCTCCTGCCGCCGAACTCGACTCCCCCGATCTTCACCCTGGTCCCGCCCGGCGAGAGCGCCCTGCTTGAGAGGGGGGCGCTCCCCTTGATCTCCATCACGCTGCCCCGCGGGAGCCGCGATGCCAGCCCCGGTGGGAGGTCCCCCTTCACGACGCAGACGTACTCTTCCCGGGCCCTCACGACCCTGCACCTGCCGGCGAGCTCCCCCTCCAGGGCCTCGTCCCTTTCCTTCAGCCTTATGAGCACTTTTTCTTCCCTCCAGCTACCTCTGCCAGAACTTCGCCTATGCATTCCGCCACCAAGCCGTGCTTCCGGAGGAGCTCCCTGCCGGGGCCCGATTCGCCAAACGCGTCCTGGACCCCGATCCGCCTCACCGGGACCGGGTACTCGGAGGACAGGAGCTCCGCCACAGCCCCGCCGAGCCCGCCTATGACGCTGTGCTCCTCGGCGCAGACGACCCTCCCGGTGGCCTTCGCTGCGGAGACGATGGCCTCCCTGTCCAGCGGCTTGACGGTTGGGACATGGACGATCCTTGCGCTGACCCCGGCCATCTCCGCGGCCTTCAGCACCTCCGGGGTCATAGCCCCGTTGGAGAAGACCGCCAGCTCGTGGCCGTCCCGGATCATCACCGCCTTGCCCAGTGTGAAGACGTCCTCCCCCTCGAGGAAGCTGAGGTCCTCGTCCCTCCCCAGCCTCATGTAGACGGGGCCCTTGACCTTGACCATCTCCTCCGTCGCCTCCGCAATCTCCCGCCTGTCCCCGGGTACGATGACGTTCATGTTGGGGAGAACCCTCATGATGGCGACGTCCTCCAGGGGCTGGTGCGATGACCCCTCGTCGGCTGCGGAGAGTCCGGCATGGGTCCCCACCAGCTTGACGTTGAGGTTTCCGCGGGCGATAGTGCTCCGGATCTGCTCCCAAGCCCTCATCACGAAGGGGGCGAAGAGCGCCACCACAGGGACCTTCCCGCTGAGGGCGAGGCCGGAAGCTATGCCGGTGATGTCCTGCTCGCTGATGCCGATGTTATAGAACCTCCCCGGGTACGCCCTGGCGAAGGCGCCCACTCCGGTGGACTTCGCGACATCGCCGGTGAGGACGACGAGCTCGTGGACCTCCTCGCCCAGCTTGACCAGCTCCTCGCCGAAGAAGGCCCTCACCTAGCTCCCCTCCTCCAGTTGCTTCAGGGCGTCGAGGTACTGCTCGTTGCTCAGCCTCATCTTGTGGCCGGTGTTGCTGTCCTCCATGAACTGAACCCCCTTCCCCTTCCGGGTGTTGGCGACGATGGCTGCCGGGGCGTCGGCGAGCTCGCACATGTCCAGGACGTCGAGGATCTTCTCCACATCGTGGCCGTCCACCGTGTAGGTCTCCCAGCCGAAGCTGATCAGCTTACCCCTGAGCGGTACCTTGTTCTTGATGTCCTCGGTCCTCCCGTCCAGCTGCCAGCCGTTCCGGTCGACGATGAGGACGAGGTTGTTCAGCTTGAGGTGGGTTGCAGTCATGAGGGACTCCCAGATCTGCCCCTCGTCGCACTCGCCGTCGCCCACCAGGACGTAGACCCTGCTCTGGCTCCCCCGCTGCCTGGCAGCCAGCGCCATGCCTATGCCTATGGAGATCCCCTGCCCCAGGGAACCCGAGGGCGCCTCGACTCCGGGCGTCCTCATGTCCGGGTGGCCCTGGAGGCGGGAGTTCAGCTCCTTGACGGTCTTCAGTTCCTCCTTGGGGAAGTAGCCAGCCTCCGCCAGCACCGCGTAGAGCGCCGGGGCTGCGTGGCCCTTGCTGAGGACGAAGCGGTCCCTGTCCAGCCAGTCCGGGCGGTAGGGGCTGTGCCTCATCTTGAGGAAGTAGAGGGTGGCGATGATGTCAACGCACGAGAGGGAGGCCCCAATGTGGAGCCCCGGCTCGGCGTACGCGGTCATCTCCAGTATGGACTTCCGGATGGACTTGATCTTCTCCTTGAGCATGTGGACCTCGGTCATGTACTGCGAGTCCCTTGCTTCAAGCATCGCCTTCAACCCAGGGTCACCTCCCCAAGCCCGAGGCTTGACAGAGAGCTTGAAGATATTAGGTCTTGGCGGCTTGGCGCCGCGGGAGCTCGTCTCGCTTGCTGAACCCGGCCACATTCAGTGGCAGGGCTCAAAGATATTGGAATTGGCTCACTCTGACCACCTATTAGCTTCCTCCTAATCTGCACGGGTCGGTATTAAGCATTTTGGGCAAGATCCATTGGCTCTGCGGCCATGATTCAGCCTGGAGGAGAAGATGTGAATGGGATTCTACTACCCGGACATAGCGGAGGAGAGCTGGAGACTTCTCCTTGAGCTGAGGAGGAGATACGCATTCACCCTCATCGGCGGCTGGGCGGTCTGGCTCTACACGAAGTCCCTCAAGTCCAAGGACATAGACATCATCGTCGACTACGAGGGGCTCGACCGACTGAGGGAGTAGGAGTACAGGCGCGGATCTGCGGACGTGGACATCTACGTCCCCCACTACTCCCAGCTGGGGCTACCGCTGCAGCAGGTCATAGAGGGGGCGAGGGCAGTGGAGGGCTTCACGGTGGCCAGGCCCGAGCACCTCCTCGTGCTGAAGCAGAGGGAAGCCATCGGGCGCGAAGGGAGCCAGAAGGGGGAGAAGGACAGGATCGACATCGCCGCCCTCCTAGCCAGCGGGACGGTGGACCTGGCGGAGTACACCAGGGTCTGCCGGGAGAACGGGCTGGGGGACCTCGTCCGCCACCTAGGGGTATTCGTCCAGCAGGCAGGACCTGAATTCGCGGCTGCAGGGCTGGGCGACCTCCGGAAGGTGAGGCTGCTGAGGAAGCGGATCCTGAGGGCGCTGGAGATGCCCTGACCTGCCGGAAGAAATCGAAAGCATCGAGTCGCCAGGCATGGAGAGGCGGCAGAAAAAAAAGGCTGCGCCCCGCCCGGCGACCTCCTCGACCGCGAGCAAGGGGCTACCCCCGATAGCGGCCCCTCGATCAATGCAGAGAACACCCCAGCTCGAAGGCCATGAAGCCCCGCCAGGGTACTCCCGCCAAGAGAAAACATGCCTATTGCCAGAACCTCTCATCAGCGCCATTGATCCGCCCCAATAGGGAGCTATTTCAGGTTCGTTGACCAAGCACCCCTGTCTTATGATCGGCGGAGAGGGTCGCCGACTTCAGGTCCCGGGCCAGAGCCGACACTTCCTCGACCATTTTGTGTGGATCGCCCAAGCTGTTTTGCACCTTTCTCACAAAGGCGCTGCCCACGATGGCCGCCTCGGCGTGGCAGCCTATCACGGTCTTCACATGCCTTGGCTCTGAGATGCCGAAGCCCACTGCCAGGGGTATAACATTGGCGGTGTAGCCATGAAGCCTCTTTATGGTTTCTTGTGTAAGCTGTGCCACCCGGTCTCTGGTCCCAGTGGTGCCCAGGATGGAGACAAGATACAGGAAGCCCGAAGAGAATCCCAGTATCCCCTTGAGCCTGCCTATGGATGTCAGAGGGGTGGCCAGGAATATCGTGCTCAGCCCCTCCGTCCTGGCGATCCTCCGGTAGTCCTCCGCCTCCTCGATGGGGAGGTCAGGTATGATCAGCCCGTCAACCCGGTGCCGGATGGCTTCCTTGGCGAATGCCTCGATGCCCATCCTGTAGAGGATATTGTAGTAGGTCATCAGCACGATTGGTGTCTCAATCCTCCTCTTTGCCTCCCTGACCGCATCGAATATGGCATTGGGGGTGGTGCCTGAACTCAATGCGCGGTAGTCCGCAGCCTGAATTATGGGACCGTCCGCAATGGGATCGGAGAATGGGATGCCGACCTCTATGATGTCCGCCCCTCCCTTGTTGAGGGCTTCAATGAGCCTCGGAGTGTATTTCGGCGAGGGGTCGCCGCCGGTGATGTATGCCACAAGCCCCCCTTCGCCCCTCTTCCTAAGATCGCTGAAGGTCTCGTCTATGCTCATCTGACCAGCCCCATCGCCGCCGAGACTGTCTCGACATCTTTGTCGCCTCTGCCTGACAGGTTGACGACCATGATATCGTCCCTATTCATCCTCCCTGCCAGTTTCTTGGCATAGGCTATCGCATGGGACGACTCCAATGCGGGTATTATGCCTTCACATTTGGACAGATCGTTGAATGCTCCCAGCGCCTCCCGGTCCGTGACCGTGTCGTATTCGACCCGACCGACGCTCTTCAGGAAGCTGTGTTCCGGACCTACGCCAGGATAATCCAGTCCTGCAGAGATGCTGTGAGTCTGAAGTATCTGGCCGTCCGCGTCCTGCAGGAGGTATGTCAGCATCCCATGGAAGACCCCCTCCGAACCTGCGCAGAGGGGGGCGGCATGCCTGCCTGTCTCTATCCCCTCTCCCCCGGCTTCCACGCCATACATCCTCACCCTATGGTTCGAGATGAACGGGAAGAAGGTCCCGACGGCATTGCTCCCCCCGCCCACGCATGCAACCAGCGCGTCCGGGAGCCTCTCCTCTTTTGCGAGGATTTGCTCCTTGAGTTCGTTGCCTATCACGCTCTGAAAATCCCTCACTATCATCGGGTATGGATGCGGTCCCACCACCGATCCGATCATGTAGTGGGTCGTCTCTACGTTGGCAACCCAGTCGCGGAGAGACTCGTTTATTGCGTCCTTCAGTGTCCGCGACCCGGAATCGACAGGGTGGACCTCCGCGCCCAGCAATTTCATCCTGAAAACGTTCAGCCGCTGCCTCTCCGTGTCCTCCCTGCCCATGTACACCTCTGCCTTCAGGCCCAACGCAGCGCAGGCTATCGCTGTCGCTACGCCATGCTGCCCAGCTCCGGTCTCAGCTATCACCCTTCTCTTGCCCATCTTCTTGGCCAGGAGGGCCTGACCAAGTGTGTTGTTTATCTTGTGGGCCCCGCCATGCGCCAGGTCCTCTCTCTTGAGGTAGATCTTGGGGCCACCATATTCCTTGGCCAAGTTCGAGGCCAAGTACAGTGGCGTGGGTCTGCCGGCGAACTCCCTAAGATAATAGTCCAATTTTTTCATGTATTCTGCATCCGCTCTGAAGTTCACGTATGCTTCTTCGAGTTCGCTCAATGCTGGGATCAGAGTCTCCGGGACGAACTTGCCGCCGAATCTTCCGAACTTGCCTTTAACTGGATTTTTCTGTAGCGCTTTCACAATTTTGCCTCCTTTGCACACCTGATAAATTTGAAGAGTTTATCATGATCCTTGATGCCGGGTTTTTTCTCCACGCCGCTCGAGACGTCAACACCATAGGGCTTCACAATCTCCGAAGCTCTTCGAACGTTCTCGGGCGTCAGCCCTCCAGCCAGTATGAGCGGGGAGGGGGAAACCGCGTCCCTGATCATGCTGCTGATGACCCAATCGTGCGTCTTCCCTGTGCCACCGTGCCCCCTCTCGTCGGCGGTGTCCACAAGCACATATCGGAATTTTGTCGACATCTCCAGAGAAGCCGCAAGGGCGCCAGGCGATTTCCCGTCGACTGCCGCTATCACTCTGCTCGGAGGGATGGCAATAGGCTCGAAATTGCGGAGGTCCCCATGGAGCTGAAGAAGATCCGGCTTCAGTGCATCGAATATCCTGGTCGCCTCCTCTGCTGATCGAAATGCGGTCACGGCGACGCATTTCACGCGCGCCGCAACCCTGGCCATCAGGCTGCTGGCTTCATGGAGGGTCAGATTGCGGGGGGAGGACGGGGCCCCGACGACGAATCCGAGCGAGTCCGCTCCCGCTTCGATGGCTGCCCTGAGGTCTTCTTCCCGCGTTATCCCGCAGATCTTTACTTCCAATGCCCTCATGCCTCGACCAATTCCCTTACCTTATCCTCCACGTCCCCAGCCAACATGACGGAACTCCCCACCAGGAATGCCCTGGCTCCAACGCCCTTCAGGAAGAGCACGTCCGCCGGAGAGGAGATTCCGCTCTCGCTCACCACCACCGCGGGACAGCCCCTGTGGGCTGCGAGGATCCTTTCCGTCGTTCGCAGGTCGACTCGGAGCGTTCCCAGGTCCCTGTTGTTTACCCCGATAAGATCGGCTTCGAGGCCCATTGCTTCACGGAACTCCTCGCTCGTGTGGACCTCGAGCAGAACCTCCATACCAAGGGAGTGCACAAGATCGATCATTGCCTCCAAACGGCAGTCGGCGTAATCCCTGTCGAAGATCGCCTTGATGAGGAGCACGGCATCGGCTCCCATGCGGCTCGCCGCCTCAACCTGTGAGCGGTCAAGGACAATGTCCTTCATCAGGAGGGGGAGGGCAACGCTCCCCCTGGCGAGGACGAGATCAGCCAGCGAGCCGTTGAAATGGCTCGGCTCGGTCAGAACAGATATGCCGGCCGCGCCCCCCCTCTCCATGGCGGAGGCGAGACGCCCGATGTCCGGATCGCTCCTTATCGTGCCCTTGGAAGGAGAGGCTCTCTTTATCTCGGCGATTATGGCATTACCGGTGCGCCCCTCAATGCTTTCCCTCAGGCTGACCTTTCGGCGCTCGGCATTCATGCCGCCTGGAAGGACCCGATAGTACCCATTCCGGCAGTTAATTTTTGAGTCTCTGGTCAGCGTGTCAAGAAAGTCTGCCATGGTTTTCCAGCTCCTCTAATCTCGAGAGATCCCCGCCACTGAAGGAGACGAGAGACGCCAATTTTTCATATGCCGACCCGCTCTCCACCGACCCCTTTGCCGCCTCCATGCCTTCGGCGAAAGTCTCGCATAAGCCCCCCACCAGGATGACAGCCGCAGCGTTTGCCACCGCGAGGTCATACTTTGGTCCATGGGCCTCCCTTCTCGTCTGCCCCCGCAGTATGCCGAACATCATCGATGCGTTCTCTTTGGGGGTCTGCCCCTCGAGTTCGCCTGCCTTGGCAGCCCTGACGCCGAGGTCTTCCGGCTGCACATACGAGGTTGAGATCTCCCCATCCTCCAGCGCAGTGATCTTTGTCTTCCCGATGGTAGAGATCTCGCCCAGCCCGTCCAGGCCATGCACCACATAGGCTCTCTTGACGCCGAGTTTGTGGAGTACCCTCCCAAAGTCCTCTGTGAGATTCCCTTCGCACACCCCAACGAGCTGTGCATCGGCACCCGCAGGGTTTGTGAGGGGGCCCAGCAGGTTGAAAGCTGTCCTGACACCGATCTCTTTCCTCACGCCCGCAACGTTCCTCATCGCAGGGTGGAAGGCTGGCGCAAACATGAACCCTATGCCGATGGCCTCTATCGACTTCTCAACAAGGGTGGGTAGCATGGCTAAATTGAACCCCAACGCCTCAAGGACGTCTGCGCTGCCGCTCCTGCCCGTTGCAGAGCGGTTCCCGTGCTTGGCGATCGGCACCCCTGCCCCCGCTGCGATGAAGGCGGCGATAGTGCTGACGTTGAACAGCTTGATCCTGTCGCCGCCGGTGCCGCACGTGTCAACGAGCGAGCCCTGCACTTTCGGATGGATCCGAGTCGAAAATTTACGCATCATGGAAGCGAAGGCGGTGAGCTCCTCCACGGTCTCGCCCTTCATGGCGAGCGCCGTAAGAAACGCAGCGACCTGGGCTCCCGTCGCCTCTCCCGAGAGAATCGCCTTCATCGCCTCCTCAGCCTCTTCAGGGGCGAGATCCTGCCTTGCGAGAAGCCTTGCAATGATCTTTTTCATCGGGGTCAGCTGCCATCGAGGAAATTCTTCAGGAGCCTCTTGCCTTGTGCGGTCATGATGGACTCGGGGTGGAATTGTATCCCGTCTATCCTCCGGCTGGCGTGGCGTATCGCCATGACCTCGCAGTCGTCCATGGAGTATGCCGATACCCTGAGCGAGGGGGGGATGCGGAAGGGGTTCACGGCGAGCGAGTGGTACCGCCCCACCTCGAACGGGTTTGGCAGGCCCCTGAAGATGCCCTTCCCGTCATGCCGCACCATGCTAGTCTTCCCGTGCATCAGCCTGCTCGCATGGATCACCTCGCCCCCGAAGGCATGGGCTATCCCCTGATGGCCGAGGCAGACCCCAAGGACGGGCATCCGGGCGCTCCGTATGATTGCCATGCAGTTGCCAAAGTACCTCTTGTCTGTGGGAGTCCCGGGGCCAGGCGACAGGATCAGCCGGTCTGGGCCCAGCTCCCTGACGCTTCTTGGGGAAACCTCATCGTTCCTGCGCACCACAACCGAGGCGCCCAGCTCCCCGACGTACTGGGCAATGTTGTATACGAATGAGTCGTAATTGTCGATCAACAGGACTTTCATGGCCTTTCACACGCCTTCCTCAACGCCTTCATCAGTGCCCCCGCCTTCTGCTCTGTCTCGAACCACTCCCGCTCGGGGACGGAATCTGCCACTATCCCAGCGCCGACTTGGATGTAGGCCCTATCCCCCTGCGCCACCAGCGTCCTGATGGTTATGGCAAAGTCGGCGCTCCCATTGAAGGAGAAGTGCCCCACCGCCCCGGCGTAGGGCCCCCTCCGGGCGCGCTCAAGCTCATCGATTATCTCCATCGCCCGGACCTTGGGGGCGCCGGAGAGGGTCCCTGCCGGGAGCATGGCCTCCATTGCGTCGAAGCAGTCATAGTCGGGGGACAGCCGACCGACAACCCGTGAGACGATGTGCTGCACATGGCTGAACTGATGGACCGTCATGAATTCCGGGACAGAGACGGAGCCATATTCGGAGATCCTGCCGATGTCGTTTCTTGCAAGGTCGACGAGCATGACGTGCTCCGCCCTCTCCTTCGGGTCGGCCAGCAGCTCCTCCGACAGCGCCTTGTTTTTCACCGGGTCGTCCGATACGGGGCGTGTGCCGGCGATGGGGTATGTCTCGACTGCCCCGCCCTCGACCCTCATCAGCATCTCAGGGCTCGAGCCGACGATCTGCCGCTCTCCATGCTTCAGGAAGTACATGTAGGGGGAAGGGTTGATCTCGCGCAACGCCCTATAGAAATTAATGAGGTTACCGCGGATGCTTAGGTCATACCTCTTTGAGAGGACCACCTGGAAAATGTCCCCTTCAGAGATGTACTCCTTTGCCCGGACCACTGCCCGTTCAAAGTCCTCCTTGGACATGTTGGATACGGGCTCGCTGAAGGAGAGGCTCTCGCCCTCCGGGGCTGGCCCCCTGAGGCATCTTTCAACTTCACCGAGCCGGTTTTCGCCCGAGTGGTAATAATATGCCCTCTTCTCGACATGGTTGAAGACTATGCCATCGGCGTATATCCCCATCTCAACGTCCGGGAGGTCCAGATCATCCGACGCCGGACCGGGAAGCTTTTCCCAATACCGGACGGTGTCGTACGAGATATAGCCCACAGCCCCACCAACGAGGCGGAACTGTCCATAGCGCACCCTGTTTGCATCGACCTCGTCCCGTATCGGACCGAGAGGGTCGTTGCCGATGCCAGAAGGCGCATCGCTACCTTCCATGAGTCGGGCTTCCCCCCTCTTCACGGTTATCATCTTCTTGGGGCTGAACCCAATGAAGGAGAACTCCGCCAGCTTCTTGGAGCCTTCGATCGATTCCAGCAGGAAAATGCAATTATGTTTCCCATAAAGCCTTGAGAAAACGTCCAGGGGGTTTCTGTAGCTAATGCTCTGGACCTGCAATGATGCGCCCTGTGAAGGGCCTATTTCCTCGAGCTGCCCAAAGTGCATCCCTCATCTGTACACTCTCCGTCTCTCCGTAGTAGGGAATGGTGGTCTATTTAAATCTATAGTGTACAAAAAATGACATAATTTAATGGCGGCGTGAGCCAGCGTCACAGGCGAGCTTGGCGTTGAACACTCGATGGGCAGCGCTGAGGACCCTTTTCCCCTTTTTTCATTTGACCCTTTCGCCCGTCTCTTCGACGAGGAACATTTGGCTTTTTTCCGATACGACATCCAGCTGCAACTACAGATTCGCAGGCTCTCTCGCGCGCGGAAATTATGAATACGACTGCCGTTGAGCGCCCGAAATCAACGGTGAAGATGATCCCATAATCGCCCACCCTTCGCCTGAACATGCCTCTGAACGGCCTCACCGGCTTGACGTCGCCGGTGGGAGGGTCGACTTCCATCTCCTTGAGGCAAGCCCTGATCCGGTCCCTGTTCCGGGATGGCAGATCCTTTAGGTCATTCTGCTTTGCTGTAGAGAATTATTTTGAACAAGTCTCACAACTCGTCCAGCTGTCCTTGCGGCCATGGACCCAATCGTCGTGGGCTTCCCTTACGAGCTTCGCTTCCTCTTCCGAGAGGGCCTCCGGCTCCTCGTGGAGGATGAGGCGGAGAGCCTTGGACATGGCGTCCACCTTCCTCTCCAGCCTGTCTACCTTCGATTCGGCCTTCATTGATGCCACTGTGTATCATGAGTAGGCGAACCCTTTTTAAAGCTGGCTGGTGATGGTGCCGCCCTACCGGAGGCTGCGACGTCCCCTCAACAATGAGCGCCGGGCCGTCCTTGGAGACAACCCTGTAGCGCCTGCCCTTCCAGCCCCTGCGCAAGCCTCGCCAAACCATAAAATCCATTAAATTGTCCTTATACAAGGGATAATTTTATAAAATATTGTCCTTATAATAAGGACTATGAACAGGCGACTCCTCGAAGACTACCTGCTTGAATTCCGCAAGTCGGAATTCCCAAGCTTGGTCCCTCGGGAATTGGAAGCCGAGCCCGATGCCAGCCGCATCACTGCCATCATCGGACCCAGGAGGGCCGGTAAGACCTACTACTTCTACCAGCTCGCGAAGGAGAAGGGGAAGGAGAAGTGCCTTTACCTCAACTTCGAGGACACGAGGCTCTTCGGGATGGACTTCCGCGGCATCAGGGAGGCGGTCAGGGTGTCCGTGGAGCTCTTCGGCAGCGAACCCGAGTACATCCTCCTCGACGAGGTCCAGGCCGTGGATGGGTGGGAGGTCGCAGTCAGGGAGCTGCACGACCGGCGGAAGTATGCAATCATGGTCACGGGCTCCTCCTCAAGGCTCCTCTCCAAGGAGGTGGCAACCCAGCTCCGGGGGAGGGGTGTCAGCTACCTACTCCTCCCGTTCTCCTTCAGGGAATTCCTCAGGGCCAGGGGCTTGCCCGCGGAGCGCACCGGTCTGACCATGGACGAGGAGGCGAAGGCGAGGAACCTCCTGAGGGAGTACCTCGATTTCGGCGGGTTCCCGCAGGTCGTCCTCGAGACCGTCAGCGAGGCGGACCGGCTGCGGCTCCTGAGGGGGTACTCGGAGATGATCCTCTACAAGGACGTGGTGGAGAGGCATGGGGTAAGGAACCTGCACCTTTCCAGCGCCATCTTCAGGCAGCTCGCCTCCGGGTTCTCGGCGGAGTTCAGCGTCAACAAGATGTACAACCACTTCCGGTCTCAGGGGGTCTCCCTCTCCAAGGACACGCTCCACAAGTACCTCGGCCTCTTCGAGGACTCGGCGGGGATATTCTTCCTGAGGCGCCACTCCCCGAAGGCGAGGCTGAGGGAGTCGTGGCCGAGGAAGGCGTACCTCTGCGACACGGGGCTTGCCCGGGTCTGGAGGGGCGCGGGCGGGGAGGGGGACGGCGGCGATATGGGGAGGCTGATGGAGAACGCGGTCTTCCTGGAGCTGATGCGGCGGGGGAACGAGAGGCCCCTCCAGGACCTGCACTAC
>CAYZHK010000041.1:0-13197 GCA_964477685.1 uncultured Nitrososphaerota archaeon | reverse complement strand
ACAGCATCAGCAGGCTGAGCGGCAACCTGCCGGTGTCGGTCTCCGGCAACATCGACTCCAACCTGGAAACCCGCCTGGACTACCGGATCCTCGACCTGAGGAGGCCGGAGGTGGCCGCGGTCTTCAAGGTCCAGTCCAAGCTGGTGGAAGGGATGCAGGATCACCTCAAGGCAAAGGGGTTCCTCCAGATCTTCACCCCCTGCCTGATGGGCGCGGCGTCCGAGAGCGGGGCGGAGGTATTCCCCGTGGTCTATTTCAACAAGAGCGCGTTCCTGAGGCAGGACCCGCAGCTCCACCGGCAGCTGGCGGTAATCTCCGGGTTTGACAGGGTATACGACCTGGGCCCCAGCTGGAGGGCGGAGCCGAGCCATACGCCAAGGCACCTTTGCGAGCACAGGGGGTGCGCCGTGGAGCTTGGCTTCATCGAGGATGAGGCGGACATCGAGAGAGCGGAGGAAGAGCTGGTGATAGCGGGGGTGAGCAGGGTCAGGCAGGACTGCGCCGAGGACCTGGAGCCCCTAGGGAAGGACATCAAGGTGCCGACAGCTCCGTTCCCTGAGCTCCGTTTCCCGGACATTTACGATATCCTGGAGGGGATGGGGAAGAAAATCCCCGCCGGCGAGGACTATGACAGGGAATCCGAGGCGCTTCTGGCAACCTATGTGAAGGAGAGGTACGGATCGGATTTCTTCTTTGTCAACAGGTTCCCATTCAAGGTGAAGCCCTTCTATGTGATGAGGGTTGACGGGGAGCCGGAATGGGCGCGGAGCGTGGACATGGTCTGCAAGGGGCTCGAGCTAAGTTCGGGAGGGCAGAGGGAGCACAGGTACGAGAAGATAATGGAGCAGGTGAAGGAGAAGGGCATCAGCCCTGTCAGCCTCCAGTGGTTCACGGAGTTCTTCAGGTACGGGGCATGCCCCCACGGCGGTTTCAACATCGGGATCGAGAGGCTCACCATGCAGCTCCTCGACATCCCCAACATAAGAGAGGCGACGCTTTTCCCAAGGACGCCGGACAGACTCATCCCATGACAGACTAAAAGCCTGATCGGAACGGGTCCGGGGGGCGGAGGATCTCCCTGAGCACGACTGTGGCGTAGCAGCCCCGGGGGAGGGTCATGGCAATATCCTGCCTCATCAGGCCCGGATGGGTTTCGTCCGGAAGGGTCTCGGATAGGGTGAGGGAGAGGGGCTTGAAGATGGAGAAGCGCAGTGTGCCAAAGAAGGGACTGCCGGCGACATTTTCAAAGTCATGAAGGGTGACCCCTTCCTTCTCCATCAGCTCGAAGTATAGCTCCCGGTCAATCCCCTCCAGCTGGGTCCTAGCGCCCAGGACCCTGACCATAGGGACGCCCTTTCCGCAGTCCACAAGCCTCCTGAGGCTCTGGGCATTGTCCCCCGTCACTTTCATCGGCCTTGCGGGGGAGAGCCATCGGTCAAGGGGGGCAGCATAGTCGCCCCCCTGGAGCGGCTCGAGGCCATGCGATTCCCATCGCATTGACAGCGCACGGTTGAACAGGTAGGACTGGTAGGCATTGACGTAGAGGCGCATCATGTTCTTCGGCAATGCCCTAAGGGCGCCGAGGGGGTCCCCCGGATTTGCCAGAAGCTTTGCCAGGACACACCTCTCATAGGCGAGTTGGGAAGGGAAGGACCTGAGGGCGGCAGGGATGTCCCATGCTGCCTTGAGGTCTGCCCTTGCCTCTCTGATGGCTGGAGGCTCGTTGGGATAGGGTTCGGCCACGAGCTCCCTCACAGCCGCTTCGAAATCCCTCTTTACTAGGAAACGGCCGATGCGGTGGGTGTTTGGCCGTGTCGTGCCGAAGCGCTGGTGGCCGAAGTAGCCAGGTAGCCAATCGGTAGGCTGTAGGGTGAGGGCTTCCGGAAGGGTCCTGACAGTGATGGTGAACCTGTTGCCCCTCAGCTCCCCGGGCTCCAACGGCCACTTTGCCCTGCCCACAACCCTCACAGCGACCCTTGGAATTGCGAGCTGTAGCGGCCCCTCCCCCAGTGGCATGGATATGGATATGAGCTGATGGGTTTTGGCCCGCCTGTCCTTGATTCCAGCATAGCTGACGGATGCGCCCAGGGCGGCACCTATCTGTCTGGCTGTGGGGATGGTGTCCCTGGAAACCTTAGTAAGCACCGCCAGGGAATTGCTGCCCTCCCCCCTGGACAGCTTCGCCAGCGCTTCGTTGGCCACGAGACCCTCGGTGGTGATTTCCTCCACGACAAAATCCTCGGGCCTGACCCTGATCATCCCCCCATTGCTGCTCCCCTGAGTGGAGTAGTAGCACATTCCCAGCTCTTCCTCCGAGGGGGAGGCGGTGCGCAGCATTTGCATTGCAAACACTCTCAGAGGAGCTTCATCCCGCCGGTCACCCGGTCTATGAGGGCATTGGGGGCGGGACCGATTCCGAGGCATGTCATCGTGCCCGGCTCCAGTTCGGTGAGTCCTGCGTCCGAGATCAGGGCATTGGGTATCCTTTCGGACTCTGCCCTCCTCTTGGCCTCCAGGAGTTCCTCCTCGGAGCTCACCTTCAGGACGACCTTCTTCTGGCCCTCAAGGAACCAGCTCGACACCCAGTCAGGCTTTTTCTTCCTGGTGGCCATCATGGCCGAAACGGATGCATGGGCTGCCTGGGCAGAAGTCTTCCCCTTGCTCATGCGGAGGTCCTGCCGGACAATGATCGCCTGTTTGAATTCGAAGTCCATAGTGGCGTGCCCGATGTGAAGTCTTTAAGAATGGGAATATTAAAAAGGTGTCGTGGACAGACTGGGCGATGCGAGACATCATTGTCGTCGGTGCAGGGCCCGCGGGGCTCATAGCGGGTGCGGAGGCGGCCAAGGCAGGGGCAGATGTCTTGGTCCTGGAGGAGGATGCTGTCGTAGGGAAGCCCGACCACTGCACAGGGCTGGTCAGCAGGGTGGGGCTGGAGAGGCTGATTGCCCCCTCCCCCTCATTCGTGCTGAATGACATCAAGGGCGCGAGGATCTTTTCCCCTTCCGGCAAGCAGTACGATGTGGTAACTGATGAGACCAAGGCCTATGTCATAGACCGGACGAAATTCGACCTCGAACTGGCCAAGATTGCGGAGAGGAGCGGAGTGGAGGTGGCAATGGGCAAGGCTTTCCCCCAGGACGAGAAGAGCAAAGTCATTGTCAATGCCGAAGGAGTCAAGGGGAGGGTTTCGAGGCTGCTGGGCTTTGACACCCCTAGGTCCATCCAGGCGGTCCAGATGGACGTTGAGGTGGATGACTTCGAGAAGGACATGGTGGAGCTTCACATAGGGAGGCATGCACCGGGCTTTTTTGCCTGGCGCGTGCCGAGGGGCGACCATGTGAGGGTTGGGCTCGCGTGCTACCGCGGAGTCCCGCTGGAGCTCCTGCGGAACATGATCGAGACGGACAGGAACTTTGCCCGCCTGAAGGGCGGCAAGTCTCTGGGCATACTCCCAGGCAAGGTGGTCGTCGGCGGTCCGCTCAGAAAGACGGTGCTGGGAAATGCCATAGCCATAGGGGATGCCGGGGGATTTGTGAAGCCGACGACCGGCGGCGGCGTCGCTCTGGGTGGCAGCATAGCCCAGATGGCGGGCAGGGTGGCAGCCCAGCATGTGCTGGAGGGGAGGCCCCTCAAGCGTTTCGAGAAGGACTGGAAGGACTCCTACGGCAGGGAGTTCAGGGTGATGAAGCTGGCTGCCAGGATCTTCAGCAACATGAAGGAGGAAGAGCTGGAGAGGGGGATCGCGTCTGCCCAGCGGGCAGGCATCCTGGGGACGATCTCCGGCTACGACCTGGATCTCCAGCGCAAGGCTGTCAACAGGATTCTCGAGTCGAGGCTCCTCAGGTTCGCTGTGATGCCCTTCCTGAGGTCGCTCTTCTAGGGCAGCGAGGGATGATAGGGGCAGGTGCCGTGGATCGGTGGGGAGGCTTGTGGTGAGGGTTCAAAAAAATGTCGGAGAGGCTTGAGATAGAAATCAAATGAAGAACAGGTTCGAATGGAGTTCTATAATCACCGGGCCCAGGAGCTGATCGTTGACGAGTCGGAGCCGCTCGGCACCGGGCAGGGGCCAAACCCGGCGGGCCTGCTCTCGGCGGCGGTGGGCCACTGCGTGAGTTCGAGCCGGGTCTACTGTCCAAACAGGGCCAGGGTCGGGGTGGAGGGGCTGGAGACGCGGGTGAAGGCGGAGCTTGTGAAGTGCAAGCAGGGATACTGGAGGATAGCTGGCATTGGCGTCAGGATCTGACTCAGGGTGCCGGAGGAGGACGCGCCCAAGGCGCCCCGCTGCCTGGGGCTCTCCGAGGACTACTGCGCCATTGCGCTAGGGGCTCAGGCTTGGCTCCGGTGGCTGTTGATGTAGGGCTTGGCCCGGCCTTTGGAGCGGTCCGCTCATCCGGGTGAAGAGCCACTCTAGGAGACCGGTCCCAATCTCACCAGTCTCCTCCCAGCGGTGCAGGGCCATCGCCTCCAGGAGTTCGGTCGTCCCTCCCGGGAAGCGCCTGCTGAACTTCACGAAGCTGAGGGGGGAGAGCAGCTTCGAGTTGAGCACATACCTGCTCCCATCCCTGCATCCGATCCGGGTGGTTGCACCGATGGGCAGGCCGGGGTCTGTGCCGTATTCGGTCTCCACATCGATACTGGTGATGGGAACACCACCCGAAACCGAAGAGATTCCCCCCGAAACGACCGAATTCCCCTCCAAGGTGTCGTGGCGCAGGCCTATGGAGAACTCCCTGAACTGGGCGTGGAGGGCATACCACTGGTCGATATGCCAATTCCTGGAGCCCCAGCTCTTGTCCCGCTGGCCGAAGCCATTGATGGAGAGGGTCAGGTCGCCCACCTGGAGGGAGCCGGCCACCAGTCCCGACTGCTCGAAATGGCCTTCCCAGGAAGTCCCGCTGCATTCGCCGAAGTTGAGCGGGGGGAAGCGGCTGGTCCACTTCAGATCAGCCCTCAATTCGCCCGAGGAGATGGTGATGCGCCACTGCTTCATGGCCTCAACGAGGTCGAAGCGGAGGCGACCGTCGTTCAGCGATTCCATCGAATCGAGGCTGAAGGGGGTGGCGGGTTCCTGGTAGTAGAAGTGGCGCTTGTCCCGGTGGAAGAGGGCGAAGACGAATTCCCTCCGGTGGACATGCGGCAGGAGGCCTATGGTTGTGAAGCCGCTTACTCCGCTCTCCATGTCGACGAAATTGAAGTAGTAGCTCTCGCGCCAGTCCTTCCGGTCGGAGGGGCTGTGGCTCTTCTCATCGTCCGTTGTGGGGCAGCTCATCACTTATCATCTCTATTTCTCCGGAAGGTAATACATTACCGGATCCTTTTCCTTTAGGAATGGGAGGGCCTTCATCTTGATGACCTTCATCTTCAGCCTGGTGAAGGCTGGGTCCTCATTGTGGTTCAGGAAGTAGGGGAGGTACTCCTCCTGGACCTCCTTGGATATGCTCCATTCCACTTCGCCGGTGACGCCCACAGCATCGGTATAGCGAGCGAAGCACCTCCAGTAGGCCTCGGCACCTGCCAGGAGGAGCTGTTTCCGATCCATCTCCGCGAATTTCATGTAGAGCTCCGCCTGGGCGCTGTCGGCTGCCTCCGCATAGGCGGATAGCTCGTCCAGCGGCACGGCTTCGATGCCGCCGTTCTTCGCGCGGTAGGCATAGATGCCGGTCACCTGGCGCGTGTAGTCGCCCGGCTCGATGGTCACTGTGCCGATGTCGTTGAAGACCGCCCGGATGTCCTTGACGGCCATCGCGACCCCCAGTGTGGAGGAGGGGAGCCGGGCGTCTGTGGCGGACCAGGGGAGCCAGGGTTTCCCGCGCCCGTCGTACAGGTTTGTGTATTCGGAAACGATGAGGCTCTGCCCCCCGCCAAGGGCGAACGGCCCATGGTTGACTATTTTGGCCCGTGCCTCGCACTCGTCAATAAAGGCATAGAGGTCCACTGAGCCTATGGCTCGCCGCACCTTGGAGGCGAGGGCCTCGTTTACCGGCTGGAGGTTATCCTTGAGGTAACTGACCGTCTCGCCCCTCAGGGCCATGTTGGCATCCCCCGAGGCAGCGACGGTGGTTTTCCCGCTGTTGAAGTAGTTGGTGGAGAGGCGGTACCACTGCTCCAGCATCCATTTCCACTCCTCCCGCTTCTCCGGCGGCTCCCTCAAGGGATCGCCCCCGCATTTGTTGTAGATGGTGCCCATCCTCGCCAGCGAGTAGTAGAGCCAGAGATAGGAGAGCGAGAGGGCCTGTATGGGCGAGAGGAGCGTCTTGCTCTTCTTCGCAAGGTCCTCCGGGGTCGTCTTCCCCCAGACCTTCTTCATTACGCCATAGAGGTTGTGGTAGGTCTGGTAGAAGCCGACGCATATGTAGGCGTTGACCGGGAATAGCTTGGATTCCAGGAGGGTCCTCTGCGTGACGATCCTCGAGAAGACGCGACTGATATGAGCGATCTGGTCGTTGATTTCGGATGTCTGCATGGCAGACCTCCCCAATCAGTGTCTAATCGTCATTACAATAAATAAAGCTTTAATGGCACATGGAAGATGTTAATAGTATTCCCGCCAGAGAGCCGGGGACTGGTGAAAGCCTTGAAGGTCGTGGGTCGCGGCCAGATCACGCTGAGGGCGAAGGCGGAGGGTGAGCTCCGCTACGTAAAGACCATCAAGGATGTAATCTCGCTCTGGAAAGAGGGGGCCTCGGGCAAGATCGTCATGGTGGACGATGCGGGAGTGACGACCCTCGGGCCCATACTCTCCAAGCTCTCCGGAGTCGTATGCATGTCGGGCGGGCTGGGTTCGCACCTAGCCATAGTGACCCGGGAGTTCTCCATACCCGCGTTGATGGGGACGAAGCTTGAAGGGGGTCTGGAACTCCATGGTAGAAAGGCCTCCATCGAGCCCCAGGAAGGATCGGAGGGCTTCCTCATAGTCCATGAATGAACCCTGCCCCGGGACGGCATAGCCTCAGGTCTAGGCGCCGGCAGAGGGCGCCCGGCGCGATGGTAATTTATATAGGGGGGCTATGTTTCTACCATCTCAATTTGGTGTATGATAATGAGCGAATTGAGTTTACCGACCTGCGTTTCCTGCAAGGACCCCATCCTCCCGGACCAGAAGGGTGTCAAGCTCTCCTGCCCCAGCTGTGGAGAGGTGATCTTCTGGCGCTGCAGGAAGTGCAGGGACCTGGTCAACAGCTATAAGTGCCCTAAGTGCGGCTTCCAGGGACCATAGGGGGTAAAGGGATGTCAAGGCTTTTAGCAGTGATCAAGATACTGCCGGAGGACGACGGGGTCAATCTGGAGAGGCTGAAGGAAGACCTTAGGGAATCGCTCCCGAAGGGCAACAAGGATCTCTTCGTCCACAAGTACGTGGAGGAGGAGATTGCATTCGGCCTGAAGGCCCTCAAGGCCTACGTCGTGATGCCCGGAGATTACGAGGGGGGGACCCAGCCGATCGAGGACGTTTTCGCCAAGGTCAATGGCGTGGGGCAGGTGGACGTTGAGATCGTCCAGACCCTGCCGGGCTAGCCACCATCATTTTTTCTTTTTGATCCCTTTTTTTGCCCCCATGGCCATTGCGATAAGAATAAAAAGAGACCGCCACAAGTTTGGTAATGGAAATAATCCATTGACAAACCCTTAGATAGGTAGCAGTGGAGAGATTGTTTGCAGGCGAGGGTGAGAGGGATGGAAGGCAAGATCGGCAATGATCTGATGCTCAGGGTCGCAGAGTCCAAGCAGAGGGATGTGGGCAGAGGGAAGGTCAGGATAGATGCTGACGCCATGAAGAAGGTGGGCGTGAGCGTCGGCGACATTATAGAGATAGAGGGGAAGAGGAAGACGGCGGCCATAGTCTGGCCTGCCTACACCGAAGACCAGGGCATGGACATAATACGCATGGACGGCCTCATCAGGAAGAATGCCAGCGTAGGCATAGGGGAGAAGGTTTCCGTCAGGAAGGCCGAGGCCAAGGTGGCGACCCTGGTGAAGCTCGCCCCCCTCTCGTTCACGATAACAGTGGACTCCGGCTTCGTCAGCTTCGTCAAGCGGAGGATGGCCGATACCCCCCTGGTGGAGGGGGACAACGTCCTGATTCCCGTCCTTGGGCAGGCCATCCCCTTCTCGGTTGTCTCCACGAAGCCAAACGGCATCGTAATGACGACGGAGGAGACCAACCTCACCATCCTGGAGAAGCCCGCCGAGGCGGCCAAGGTCCCCCGGGTCACCTATGAAGACATAGGTGGCCTGACCGAGCCCATCCGCAAGGTGCGGGAGATGGTGGAACTGCCGCTCAAGCACCCTGAGATATTCAAGAGGCTGGGCATAGATCCGCCGAAGGGGGTCCTCCTCTACGGCCCACCCGGCTGCGGCAAGACGCTTCTGGCCAAGGTTGTCGCCAACGAAACAGAGGCATACTTCATCGCCATCAACGGCCCCGAGATCATGAGCAAGTTCTACGGTGAGTCGGAGCAGAAGCTGAGGGAGTTCTTCGACGAGGCGAAGCAGCACGCTCCGGCCATCATATTCATCGATGAGCTTGACGCCATAGCGCCGAAGAGGGAGGAGGTCACAGGCGAGGTTGAGAAGCGAGTCGTTGCGCAGCTCCTGGCGCTTATGGACGGCCTGGAGGCGAGGGGCGACGTCATAGTCATCGGGGCCACCAACAGGCCCAATGCCCTCGATCCCGCCCTGAGGAGGCCGGGGCGCTTCGACAGGGAGATCGAGATCGGGGTGCCCGCGGTCAAGGAGAGGTACGAGATCCTGCAGGTCCATACGCGGAACATGCCGCTCTCCAAGCCCGATGAAGGGAAGGAGCGGAAGGGGGAGGCCAGGTCCGAGGACAAGGAGGGCAAGTACGTTGACCTCAATGAGATAGCGAAGATGACCCACGGCTTCGTCGGCGCGGACCTTGCGGCGCTCTGCAGGGAATCGGCCATGAAGGCCCTCAGGAGGTACCTGCCGGAGATTGACCTGCAGCAGGACAAGATACCTCCCGAGGTCGTCGACAAGCTGGAGATCAACATGAGGGATTTCGAGGATGCCTTCAAGGAGATCACCCCCACCGAGCTGAGGGAGGTCTATGTGGAGGTCCCCACGGTAAAGTGGGAGGACATAGGGGGACTGGACGAGGTCAAGCAGGACCTCAGAGAGGCAGTCGAATGGCCCCTCAAGTACCCAGAGAGGTTCAAAAGGCTGGGCATCAAGCCGCCCAAGGGCATCCTCCTCTACGGCCCGCCAGGGTGCGGAAAGACCCTCTTGGCGAAGGCGGTGGCCAGCGAGAGCGAGGCCAATTTCATCACCATTAAGGGGCCCGAGATCTTCAGCAAGTGGGTCGGGGAGTCTGAGAAGGCCATAAGGGAGGTCTTCAGGAGGGCAAGGACAGCGGCACCGGCCATCATATTCTTCGACGAGATAGACTCGCTTGCGCCCATGAGGGGGGCGGGGATGGGTGACTCCATGGTCACAGAGCGGGTCATAAGCCAGATGCTCACCGAGATGGACGGGCTGATGGGCCTCGAGAATGTGGTGATCCTGGGGGCCACGAACCGCCCGGACATCATTGACACTGCCCTCCTCCGCCCAGGCAGGTTCGACCGGCTGGTCTATACGCCGGAGCCTGACAATGCCACGAGGATGCAGATACTGAAGATCCACACCAAGGGGATGCCGCTCAAGGACATCGACTTTGAGAAGCTGACAAACATGACCAGGGGCTATGCCGGCTCGGACCTCGAGGCCATCTGCAGGGAGGCTGGGCTCATGGCGCTCAGGGAGGACCCAAACGTGAAGGAGCTCACCATGTACCACTTCCTCAGGGCGCTCCAGAAGATAAGGCCGAGCATCACGGATGACATGGAGAAGTATTACCGCTCCTGGGAGGAGAAGAGCCGCCAGACCCTCCGGGGGAAGCAGCCCCTGATCAACTTCGTTTGAGGAGAGATGAGGCATGGCTGAGGAGAACAACCACAGGTGGAGGACGGAGTCGCTGGACCTGATAATACTGGACCTGCTGGTGAAGCGGCAGGGGACCCTCAAGGAGGACGAGCTCATGGAAATGCTCAGGGCCATGATCAAGGACTTGTCGGGCTCGGAGCTGAACAGGGAACTGATGGAGCTCGAACTGCGGGGCAAGATCAATGTCTCCGCCATGAAGAAGGGCAGGCTGATCACCCTCATCCGTCCAAAGGGCTCCCCAGCGGTGTGAGCCATGGGAGTGAACCTTCGGGAACTGGTGGCGCCAGCCCCCATTGCCCTTCAGGAACTCACAGGCAGGATCATTGCCATAGATGGGTACAATGCCCTTTACCAGTTCCTCGCCATAATAAGGCAACCAGACGGCAGCCTCCTGATGGACTCGCAGGGGCGGGTCACCAGCCACCTCAGCGGCGTCTTCTACAGGACGGCCAACCTCATTGAGGCCGGCATAAAGCCAGTGTATGTCTTTGACGGAAAGCCGCCGGAGCTCAAGTCTGAGGAGATCAAGAGGAGGACTGAGGCGAAGCTCGAGGCTGCGAGGGAGTACAGGGCTGCCCTGGAGAGGGGGGACATGGTCTCCGCCAGGAAGGCAGCCCAGGCCACATCCAGGCTGACGCGCGAGATGGTCGACCAGGCCAGGCGCGTCCTGGACGCGCTGGGAATACCCTGCGTACAGGCGCCGTCGGAGGGGGAAGCCCAGGCGGCATTCATGAACAAGAAGGGCGATGCCTGGGCCACCGTCAGCCAGGACTATGACGCCCTCCTCTTTGGAGCACCAAGGCTTGTCCGCAATCTCACAATTTCGGGGAGGAGGAAGCTGCCGGGCAAGCCGGTCTATGTGGACCTGGAGCCAGAGATTGTCAGGCTCGAGGAGGTTATGAAGGAGCTGAAGGTGAGCCGGGCCCAGCTGATCGACGTCGGCATCCTCCTCGGGACAGACTTCAACCCCGATGGCTTCAGGGGCATTGGGCCCAAGAAGGCCTACAAGATGATTCAGGAGTACGGAAGCCTCAGGAAGGCAGTGGAGGAGAAGCAGCTCGAGGTTGACCCGGCCCTGGACATGGGCGCCATCACCGAGATATTCATGAACCCCCAGACCACTGGCGAATACCGCCTGAGCTGGGGCCAGGTCGACGGTGCAAAGCTGAAGGAGATCCTTGCGGAGGATTTCGATTTCTCACCCGAGAGGATCGAAGCGGCCGTGGGGCGGATGGAGAAGGCGCGGAAGGAGCAGGGTCGCCAGTCGAACCTGGAGAGATGGTTCTGAGACTCATGCCCTGCCGGGGTTCCAGCCATACTGCCCCAGCAGGGGGACGAAGACACAGCCTCCGTGCGCTGTCTCCCTGAAGACATTCCCAGCCCGCTCCACAACCAGCAGCTCCTGGATCGAATAGGCTTCGCCGACCGGTATTACCATCCTCCCCCCGTCCTTCAGCTGCATCTTGAGGGGAGGCGGTATGATGGGGGCTGCGGCAGTGACCAGTATGCGGTCATAGGGGGCCTCGGCCGGGAGGCCAAGGGTCCCGTCCCCCTCGATGATGGTCACCCGCCCCGTATACCCGCAGCGGCTGAGGTTGGCCCTCGCAAAATCTATGAGGGGGCTTACCAGTTCGACTGCATAGACGTGTCCCCTCTGGTCCTCTGGGAGGGCTGCAGGGGCAATGATCTCGGCGCAGACCGCGGCATGGTAGCCGGTCCCCGCCCCCACCTCGAGAACCTTCTGGCCGGGGGAGAGCCTGAGGTGCTGGCACATCATTGCCACCATGTGCGGTGCCGATATCGTTTGGCCCCCCTTGGATGGAAGGGGGGAGTCGAAGTATGCGCTCTCTCTGAGTTCCTCAGGGGTGAACTCCTCCCGTGGGACAGCACACATCGCCCTGATGACTTCAGGATCCCTGAGGATGCCTTCCTGGACAAGCTCGTCTATGAGCCTCGCGCGCTTCTCTTCGTAGCTGCCCATACCCTTCCTCTAAAGACTTATCTCCCTCACCAGGTAGAAAAGTCCTTGGTTGCTATGGCGCGCTTCAGCTTCAGGGCATGGGGAGACGACAGGATCACATCGAGACACAGGACAACCCTGGAGATCACAAAGGAAGGCGTCAAGACGGGCTATGGCGACTGCATCGTTGCAACCCGGTCAGAGGTGGGCCTGAGGGACCTGCCTGAAGTGCTCAAGAGGGAGGCCAGGGCTGAGGGCGCCCCCATGGCTGTGATCCTTGAGGCGGGAGGCATAGCCCAGGTGATTAGGGGCAGGGGAAGCCCTGCCCTGACCTTCGAGAGTGGCCACGAGATGGTGGTAAGGAAAAGCGGCTATGTCTGCGGCCGGACGCTCATGGTTCATGCGAACAGGGCAGCCATTGACCTGGAAGAAAGCTTTGTCGAGCTCATCAAAGACGGAAAGAGGGACATGAGAATAACTATAGTTGCCGGCCGGGAGGGCCGGCCGTAGCGGGATTCCCAGGCCCGGTGCAGGCCACATCCACAACGTACTGCCATTTTTTCGGGGCCACCTCCTTGACTGCCCTCACGCCTTCGATGGTGACCTGGCTGCAGTATGACTCCAGCGAACCCTTCACGATCGAGGCGGCATGGGCGGCTTGCGGGTCAGCAAGGAAGAAGTATATGTGGATGAGTCCCCCGTTCGGCTTGAGGAGGGTGACCGCTACCTTGAGGAAATTGAGGGAGCTCCCAGGCAGGTTCATTATCACGCGGTCCGCGGTCCCAGCGAGCCACCCCGAGACGACCGCTGCATCCCCGCAGTGCGGGTACACCCTCCCCCTCAGCCTGTTTGAGGATATATTCTCCTTGAGGAGGACGATGGCGTCCGGATTGATGTCTATGGAATGGACTGTGGCCTTCACCTTCTTTGCAATGGCCAAGGAGAAGGGCCCTACGCCCGCAAACATGTCCACTAGCGTTTCATCTTCCTTCACCATCCCTGCGATCCGCTGCCGCTCGTAGGCCAGCCTCGGAGAGAAATAGGCCTTGGCCAGATCTATCCTCAACCTTAGGCCATTCTCAGTGTACACGGTATCGGTCTTGTCTAGACCGGCAAGGAGCCGGTACGTCGGGACCCTCCACTCGCCCTCAACTTTCCCGATCTTCAGAAGGCATGTCTTTGTTTTTGGGTAAGCGCCCAAGAGGGCCGCACCGATTGCCTCTCGGTGCGGCATTAGGCTCTCGGCAAGGTCCTCGATCACTATAATGTCCCCCATGATATCATAGGATTTGGGG
>CAYZHK010000040.1:0-13790 GCA_964477685.1 uncultured Nitrososphaerota archaeon | reverse complement strand
GGAGAACCTCGGCGTCAGGATCTGAGGGAGAGCCTCGTTCAAACTTCCGCAGCTTTTCCGTGAATGCGGGCACAGCAGAAGATATTAGTCCCCGCGCCGATTCCCACATGGTATCCGGACATGCCGAAACCCCTTATAATCAAGGCTGACGAGGACGAGGTCTTGGACATCGAGCTCGAGGAGGACTTCCTGAGGGCAAACGAGAAGATGGCCCAGCTCAACAGGAGGACCTTCGACCGGGCCGGCATCAAGGTTATAGACTTCATGGGCTCCATTGGTGCTGGCAAGACATCGATCATAGAGCGCCTCGCCGATGCCCTCAAGAGCAGATACAGGATGGGTGTCATAGCCGGCGACACCACCACAGCCATAGATGCGGAGCGGGTCTCCAGGCATGGCGTCCCATCGGTCCAGATCAACACTGGCAGGGAGTGCCACTTGGATGCACCGCTGGTAAGGAAGGCAGCCAAGAAGCTGCTCAAGGAGAAGGTCGACCTGATACTCATCGAGAATGTGGGGAACCTCATCTGCCCCGCGGAGTTCCCCCTAGGTGCCCACAAGCGGGCGGTCGTTGTCAGCGTGACCGAAGGAGAGTACATGATAAAAAAGAAGAATGACATCTTCAGAGCTGCCGAAGTGGCAGTAATCAACAAGAAAGACATGTCTGGTCCCATGGGCGTAGACGTTGACGCCCTCGTTAAGGATGCCCATGACGCCAATCCGAGGATGCGGGTGGTGGTCACCAACGGAAGGACCGGCGAGGGGATAGACGAACTCATCGGAGCCCTTGGGCTCTGAGCTGGGGCGGCACCCCACTGCGCCCACGCATCGGGGTGGAGATTCCTTTTTAACCGTGGGCATTGAAGTAACCTTGGCGGATGAAGTGACGATGGTCTCTTGAGCTCGCGCTGTGAGAGACTGATGGGCGGACTGACGCCGGCTAATCGGATAAGAGTTAAATATGGCACACCTTTACTTTATCGCAATCTGAAAATTGGAGAGAAATGTAGATGCTCAAGAAAATACTTGTTGCAAACCGTGGCGAGATCGCCCTGCGTGCCATACGGGCATGCAAGGAGATGGGCATCGCGACAGTCGCCGTCCACTCGGAGGCCGACGCGAATGCGAAATTCGTCTATTATGCAGATGAGGCCCACCTCATCGGACCGGGCCCGGCTGCCCAGAGCTACCTCAAAATGGATAAAATTATCGAGGTGGCCAAGAAGACAGGCGCCGAAGGCATACACCCCGGCTATGGTTTCCTCGCACAGAACGCAAAGTTCGTCAGGATGTGCGACGAGGCAGGGATCGAGTTCATCGGCCCCAAGGCCACAGCCCAGGAGCTGCTGGGGGACAAGCTGGGCGCCAGAAGGTCTATGAGGAAGGCGGGCATCCCCATCGTTCCGGGAGCACTGGACGCGGTCCAGGACGACAAGGACGCCCTCCAGGTCGCCGAGGAGGCGGGCTACCCTGTCATGGTCAAGCCGGCAGGTGGTGGAGGAGGAATCGGCATGCAGGTCTGCAAGTCGAAGGACGAACTCCTCGAGGCCATCAAGAAGGCCCAGAGGCTTGCGGCTTCGGCATTCTCGAGGCCGGAGGTCTACATTGAGAAGTACGTTGAGAAGCCTAGGCACATAGAAATACAGATCCTCGCGGACAAGAAGGGCGACTGCATCTACCTCGGCGAGAGGGAATGCTCGATCCAGAGGAGGCACCAGAAACTGATCGAGGAGGCTCCCTCACCCGTCATGTACGAGTTCCCCGAGCTGAGGAAGAAGATGGGCGAGACCGCCGTGAAGGTTGCCAAGGTCGCAGGCTACGAGAACGCGGGCACCTGCGAGTTCCTCTACTCGGACGCCACAAGGGAATTCTACTTCCTCGAGGTGAACAGCAGGCTCCAGGTGGAGCACCCGGTCACTGAGCTGGTCACCGGCATAGACATCGTTAAGGAGCAGTACAAGATCGCATCGGGCGAACGCCTCTCCTTCAAGCAGGAGGATATCAAGGTCACAGGCCACGCCATGGAGTGCAGGATCAACGCCGAGGACCCGCTGAACAACTTCGTCCCATCCATTGGTCTCATCACCAACTACATAGAACCTGGCGGCCCCGGAATAAGGGTGGACAGCGGCATTTATGCCGGCTACACCATCCCGCCATTCTACGACTCCCTGGCGGTCAAGCTCCTAACCTGGGGCAACAACCGCAACGAGTGCATCGCCAGGATGAAGCGTGCCCTCGGCGAGTTCGTCATAGAGGGGTGCCAGACGGTCATACCCTTCCACAAGTCCATGATGGACGACGAGGAGTTCAGGAAGGGCAGGATCAACACGGAGTTCATACAGGACAGGAACATACTGGAAAAGGTCAAGGGCCAGGTCGATGCGGACGACGCATGGCGGAAGGCCCGGGCCAACGTCCTGAGCAAGATACAGCCCAAGCAGGAGGAGGCCCCTGCCGGCGGCGTCTCCGACAAGAAGACGGTGGCGCTGGCCGCAGCCATCGCCTTATACATCAACAGCAAGCCCCAGAGGCAGCCCGTGAGCAGCGGCTGGGTGATCTCAGACCGGATGAAGAACTCCAGGTAGGGTGAAGAAGATGGCCAGGAACAGCAAGTTCCAGTTACGCATAGGAACCGCCCAGTACAGCGTCAATCTCAGCGAAAAGGCCCATGGCCTCTACGATGTAAAGGTCAACGATGAGACCTACAGCATAAGCATTGCCGACCTCCTCTCACCTTCCCTCCAGGCAGCCGGCACAGCCGGAGGGCTGGGGATGGCAGGGACGCCGGGCGCGGTCTCGGGAGTGGGCACAATCAAGGCCGCCATGCCAGGCACAGTGATGACCGTCAAGGTGAAGGTTGGCGATACTGTCAAGGCAGGCGATGTCGTGCTGACGCTGGAGACGATGAAGATGGAGAACCCCATCAAGACTACCAAGACAGGAAAGGTAAAGGAGATAGCAGTTCAGCCTGGCAAGTTCGTCAACGTAGGCGACAGGCTGTTGGTTATAGAGTGAGGGATGAGAAATGGCAGCACCATCATTATCCGACAAATTCAAGGAACTAGGTGACCTTAAGGAAAAGGCCAAGATCGGCGGAGGGGCCGAGGCCATAGAAAAGCAGCACAAGGCAGGTAAGCTGACTGCCAGGGAGAGGGTCGACAAGCTGCTGGACAAGGGCAGCTTCACGGAGATCGACCAGCTGGTGGTCCACCGCTGCTTCGACTTCGACATGGAGAAGAAGCGCATCCTCGGCGACGCCTGCGTCACGGGCTATGGCACCGTTGACGGAAGGCCGGTCTTTGTCTATTCCCAGGATTTCACCTTTGTGGGCGGCTCCCTGAGCGAGATGCATGCGAAGAAGATCACCAAGATACAGGACATGGCCATGAAGGCGGGTGCACCGTGCATCGGCCTAAATGACTCTGGCGGGGCAAGGATCCAGGAGGGCATCAACTCGCTTGCCGGCTACGGCGAGATCTTCTACAGGAACGTCATGGCCTCGGGCGTGGTCCCGCAGATTATCGCCATAATGGGGCCATGCGCAGGCGGTGCAGTCTATTCCCCGGCACTGGCTGACTTCATCTTCATGGTGAGGAAGACCAGCTACATGTTCATCACAGGACCAAAGGTCGTCAAGGCAGCCATCGGCGAGGACGTCACCTTCGAGGCGCTGGGCGGTGCAGACGCCCACGCGAAGCTCAGTGGCGTCTCCCAGTTTGCAGTGGACAACGACGAGGAGTGCCTACGGCAGATAAGGAGCCTTCTTGCGTATCTCCCATCCAACAACATGGACGACGCACCCCTCATGGAGTGCGGTGACCCCTCTGACAGGGCAGACGAGGAACTGAACGAGGTTGTCCCGTCCGACCCCAAGAAGCCCTACGACGTCCACGACGTGATCAACCATGTCTTCGACAAGGGCTCCTTCTTCGAGGTGGCAGCCCTCTTCGCGCCCAATGCAGTTGTGGGCTTCGCCCGCCTGAATGGGAGGTCAGTGGGGGTGGTGGCAAACCAGCCCATGATCTACGCAGGCTGCCTCGATGTGGACTCCTCCGACAAGATCGCCAGGTTCGTAAGGACCTGCGATGCCTTCAACATACCGCTTGTGACATTCGTGGATGTCCCTGGCTATCTGCCCGGTACCAAGCAGGAGCACGGAGGCGTCATCAGGCACGGCGCAAAGGTGATCTACTCCTATTCTGAGGCATCTGTGCCAAAGCTGACCGTTATAATGCGCAAATCCTATGGAGGCGGCTATATAGCCATGTGCAGCAGGCACCTCGGCGCTGACGTCGTCCTGGCCTGGCCAACGGCAGAGATCGCCGTCATGGGGCCAGAAGGGGCAGTTGAGATCATCCATAGGAACGAGCTGATGAAGGCGAAGACTCCAGAGGAGACCAAGGAGATCACCAACAGGTTGGTGGCAGAGTACAGGAACAAGTTCGCCAACCCGTACATCGCAGCCAACATGGGCTATGTGGACTCGATTATTCTCCCGAAGGAGACGAGGCCTACCCTGGTAAGGGCCTTGGAGACGCTCTCAGCCAAGAGGGACCTCCAGCCAAGAGGTCCGAAAAGGCACGACAACATGCCTGCCTGATACCTTCTCTTTTTTTTATTTTTTCCTTTTTCCCTGAACGAGTACGCAATTCTTATTTACAACATCTGCCTTCCCCCTAACAACAGGAGATATGTTCGTTGAAAAGACCACTTGAAGGTATACGCGTTCTGAGCCTGACCGGCGCCCTCTTTGGACCATTCTGCGGAATGCTGCTGGCCGACCTTGGCGCTGAAGTTATAAAAGTAGAAAGACCCGTTCTGGGAGACATGAACAGGGAATGGGGCCCGTTCTTCCCTGGAGTCACAGGTCCTGACAAGAGTGGATATTATGTAAGCATCCACAGGAACCACAAGGGCATAACCCTCAACCTAAGAGATCCCAAGGGGAAAGAGATCCTGAAGGAACTTGTAAAGAAGAGCGATGTGTTGATCGAGAATTTTAAACCAGGGACTTTGGATGAGTGGGAGATTGGATACGAGGAGCTGAAGAAGGTTAACCCCAGGCTCATATATGGCTGCGGTTCCGGCTTTGGCCACTTTGGGCCCTATAGCCGATGGCCGAGCTACGACATCATAGGCCAGGCCATGGGTGGATTCATGGACATGAACGGCTGGCCAGACAAGCCACCATGCCGCGCAGGATCATCCATCGGTGATATAATCTCTGCGATGTTCCTCTGCATAGGCATCCTCTCGGCGCTCAGGTACCGCGAATTGAGCGGCATGGGCCAGAAGATAGATGTTGCCCAACAGGATTCGATGCTCGCAGTCTTGGAAAACGCTGTCATAAGGTACACCCTCGAGGGTAAAATACCGACCAGGATTGGAGCCAAGCACCCCACGATCACACCCTTCGATATCTTCAAGTGCAATGACGGCTATGTCGTGATAGGCGGTGGGAACGATGCCATCTTCAAGAGGATGTGCGATGCCATGGGCAAGACCTGGATCAAGGATCCCCGCTTTGACACCAACCCCCACAGGACAACAAACGAGGCCCAGCTCAAGCCCCTCATAGAGGAATACACCTACGACAAGACGAGGTGGGACGTGGCAAGGTTGCTGCTAAAGAACGATGTGCCTTCCGGCCCGGTTTACAATGTGGGAGAGGCAGTCAACGATGAACACATAAAGGCGAGGGAGATGATAATCGAATTTGACCAGCCGCAGTATGGGAAGGTCAGGGTTGCTGGATGCCCGATCAAGATGTCGGAAACCCCGATCAAAATCTTCACCCCTGCGCCATTGCTTGGACAGCACAACGAGGAAGTCTTCACCTCCATCCTCGGATACACCAAGGAACAGATAGCCGAGTTTACCAAGCAGGGAATCTGCTGAGAGGCGGGAGGGTCCCCCCTCCAATTTTTCCTTTTTTGTGATCCAAATTGACCTCGACCGGAGCCCTGATAGAGGAGCGCCTTTCATCCGGCTCCATAGTTTCCGGCAGATTGCTTGCATCCGAGCTGGGGGTATCGAGGACGGCCGTCTTCAAGCACATTGCCAGGCTCAGGCGGGATGGCTATTCCATCGGTTCACTCCATGGCCAGGGATATCGGCTCGAACCCAGATTTGACGGCCTCCTTCCCCTGGAGATAAGGAATAGGTTGACCACCAGAACCTTCGGGAGGGCCATCGAGATGCTCGAGAGTGCGGAATCGACCCAGATCCTCTTGCGCAGGCGGGCCGAGGAGGGTGCCCCGGAGGGCCTTGTGGTTGTGGCCCTGGAGCAGAGGGCTGGCAGAGGGAGGGGTGGGCGCGCATGGCATTCGCCCAGGGGCGGGCTGTGGTTCAGCCTGTTGCTCCGGCCCAAGATACCGATGCGGGAGCTCTACATGCTTACGCTCATCTTTGGGATCGCCGTGACGAGGGCGCTCAAGCAGTGGGGGTTGGAACCGCGGCTGAAGTGGCCCAACGACATCCTAGTCGGCGAGATGAAGGTGTGCGGCATCCTGCTCGAGACTTCCGGCGAGCCAGACAGGGCTGAGTTCGTTGTCGTAGGCATCGGGGTCAATGCCAATTTCCCAGCTGCCTGCCTGCCCGAGGAGGCGCGCCCAACCTCAGCCACCATACTCGACCTTCTGGGGGAAAAGATCGACCGTGCAGCCCTGCTGGGCGCAATACTTAGCGAGTCCGAGGCCCTTTATGGCCAGGCGTCATCCGGTGGCTTCGGCCCCATAGTCAGGGAGTGGAAGGCCACCTCCTGCACAATAGGCAGTGAGGTCGTGATCTCGTCCCTTGGGAGGGAGATTCGGGGCCTCGCCGTGGACATTGGCACCGACGGGGCTCTGGTTGTCCAGACCTCGAATGGCCTGGAGAGGGTGTACAGTGGCAACCTCAGCTATTCCAAGAGAAAGGGAGCCTGACTTCAGCAGGGCTCCTTCTTCCCCGAGGGCGCCTTCTCCATCAGGGAGAGCCTGCTCCTGATCTCCTTCTGGAGGCTGTCCGGCAGACCCGGCAAGCCAGGGTCGAGGAAGCCCTTCACCAGCACTCCAATGGCTTGGTCGGGGTGGATGCCCCTTGCCATGAGGTAGTTGAGCTGCTCCTCCTGGAGCTTTCCTATGGCAGCCTCGTGGGAGAGTTCGGTTTCAGAGTGCTCGGCCACCAGCTCAGGTATGGCCGTTATGGAGGCTGTGGGGCAGAGCATCAGGCCCCGGCACTCGAGGTGCCCCTTCGTCCCCTTGTTCTGGCCAAAGATCTGCCCCCGGTTGTACACCTTAGCGCTACCTGTTGCCACCACCTTGAAGACCGACTCGCCGGTGGTTCCCTCGTCCATCAGCAGTATCCTGTTGCCCAGGTCCACGATCGAATCCTTCGAGGCATAGAGTATGGTGTAGAACTTCGCGCTGGCGTTCTTCCCTTTCAGGTAGGCGGTCGGGTAGCTCTGTATGTCTCGGACTGGCTTTATGAGTATGTAGTTTGAAATGAAAGTGCCACCCTCCTCCACAATGATCCCAGTCCTGGGTCTGATGTAGGTCTCCTCACCCCAGTTGTGTATCATCGTGAAGACCAGTGTTGCACCCTTCTTGACATAGAACTCGCTGATGCCCAGATGGGCGGCCCTCTTTGTCTTGATTCCGGTCGTGCAGCCCGAGACGATGTTGAGTTCAGAGCCCTCCTCGGCGATGACTATGTTGTGTGGGGCCTGGAGGACACCCTCGCTCTCTATGTAGAGGCAGGACTGGACCGGTCTCTCGATCTTCTCATGGGGGGCGGATCTGATGAAATAACCCTTGGTCCGCTTCAGCTCAGCGATGGCTGTGTACTTGTCCTGTTCCACCGACAGCGCCTTCCAGTAGTAGTCCCTCAGCCAGTCATACTTCTCCAGCGCCAGGTCGGTCGGCATCAGCTCCAGGCCCTGCACCTTGGAGGCCAGCTGGCTCAGCAGCACCGAATGGTCGAGCTGGAGATAGGTCCCAGCCTTCCTCTGGGATATGTCCACACCCACCTCCAGGCTCCTCCTCTGGATCTCTTCGGTGACCGTAGCAGTGCGGGTCCCCTCGGTCACAAACTCACTCAGGTCGATGTCGTTCCCGAAGGCTGCTTTCTTGGTCAGTGCCGTGAAGGCACGCGCCCTGAGCTTCTCCTTCCAGGCCTCAGTCATGTTTCCCCATCTCCGTCAACAACCGCTCGTAGCCCAGTTCCTCTATCTTGGGCATCAGCTCATCATAATTTCCCGTTGCCACTACCCTCCCCTCAGAGAGTATGTGGATCCTGGTGGGCCTCAGGTACTGCAGTATGTGGCGGTGGTGCGTGATGATCATAATGGAACAGTCATGGGTTTCGAAGTGCTCCCTAAGGCTGTTGCCGACGATCTTAAGGGAATCTATGTCCACCCCGCTGTCGGGCTCGTCAAGGATCATGAGCTTCGCCTTCATGGCAAATATCTGCGCCAGCTCCGCCCTCTTCCTCTCCCCTCCGGAGAATCCCACATTCACCTCCCTCGAGGCATACTTGGCAGGGTCGAGCTTGACCTTCTCCAGCATCTTCTCCGCCAGCGTCAGGTCATCCCCTGGCTTGGGAGTCCATGGATTGACGCCCCCGGCAAGGGAGATCATATGGCCGAGCCTTATCCCCCTGATGGTGGGAGGCGACTGGAACGCCAGAGCAATGCCAAGGCGTGCCCTTTCGTCTATGGAAAGGCTAGTCACGTCCTTCCCCTCAAAGAGGATCCTGCCTGCCGTGACCTTGTACTGGGGAAAGCCGGCCAGCGTAAGCGCAAGCGTTGTCTTGCCCGAGGCGTTGTGGCCCATCACGGCGATCACTTCCTTCCTCCCGACCGCCAAGTCAACACTCCTCAGCAGCTCTTTCCCGTCGACGCTCACCCTAAGACCGGATACATCAAGAAGCATTTTGATACCACAGTCTCCTTACTGCCGTACGTCCTATCTGCACGAGCTAGATATCCTCCCCTACTAAAAGTTATATTGTTTTTTACTGCTCGCCATCAAAGGGAGTTAAAGGCAAAAATGGTCACAGGGCTAAGCGTAGGTAGGTCAGATCTTGAGTTATGTAGCTTCTGTTATTATCTATCCTTGAACCTAGGAATATGAAAAACAAATCAATTTATTTGCGAGCTAACATTATGATGGCCGTTCTGGCATTATTGATTACTCCGCAAAGGCTATCCCGGCGACTCTAAGAAGCAATTTCTTTTATATTGCCATATCAATTAGTAGTTACCTGTGATACAATGAAGGCTAAAAAAGGAGCAGTACCAGTCATTGCAACAATGCTACTGCTCACCATAGTGGTAGGAACAATCCTGGTTGTCTATGCCTATGTGAGCGGTGCCACTATCCTCCCTGACACGGACGAGCACGTCAATAAAATGCTTGAGAAGCTGAAGACGACTGAGGTTAAAGGCTACCTCGATGGCCATTTCGATGTCTACATAACGAACACCGGGAGCGTCGATTCGGTGATCGACATGTTTTATGTGAAGGATTTCCTAGGGGGCACACTGACTGCGAAGGAGGTCACTGCCCCCATAGCGGTGGGGGATACAGAGGAATTCCTCTTTGACCCATACCTGGTGGGTCAGAGTCCGTGGTCATGGTACGAGATAGTTGGTGTGACCAACAGGGGCAACAAGTTCACGGTCAACCTCTACGGGTTCTACAGCGGGGCATACGAGCTGGGCGAGGGACCCCATGAATACACCGCCCCAAACGGGTCGAAGATTGTGGAAGTTGATTATCCCTACAATGTGTACAATGTAACTATAGATGGTGCCCCAACCAATCCGTCAAACCTGCCAAATCTTACTGCTATCGATGGGGTATACTTCAGTTTTCCAGCAACAGATCTGAATAGTGTTATAGCTTCATACCCTGCGGGGTTATACGAATGGGATTATGTTGCGAATAAATGGATTGATCACGGCGCGTTGGAAAATATAAAATATCTTAATAATACAGGATCACCAGCCTCACAACTAATACATATAAATGCGCAGGATTTTAACATAAGTACTGTTTTTACTGGATCTACTACCAATATGAAATATCCCAAGTTGGTTGTAACAATCATATTCGATGTATTGAAATGGGATAAGCTCAGTGGTACAATTCAATTCTATGATTGGAGTACGGGCCGATATGTAACATCGGGGAATGGGTATTTTGCATTCAATGGGTCCTCTCTACCTGCAGCAAATGCTTCTGCTAATGTGGGTTCTAGGAATATGACTCTAATAATCAATACAACAAACCTATTGGGGCAGAATGGCGAATGGCAAATATTGTGGAATATGACATCGACTCAAAAAAATGAAAATATAAAGCTTGATTACTTTGCGGTCACCGAAAAGGCCGATTACATGCATGCGTTTGAGACTGTCTTC
Source organism: uncultured Nitrososphaerota archaeon (assembly GCA_964477685.1). GTDB lineage: Archaea > Thermoproteota > Methanomethylicia > Methanomethylicales > Methanomethylicaceae > JACTUC01. The sequence goes on along the minus strand of CAYZHK010000040.1, from coordinate 3,385 downwards.
TGGTATAATGCGAGCAGTGTGACCAATGAGAATAATGTGACCCAGATGGCCTTCTCGACAACAGGCATATTTCCGGCAAGTGCACCTGACTACTGGTTTGCGGTCTATAATTTCGATACAAAGAATTGGTACTACCTGGGGCAGATCCCGGGCAGCTCCAGCCCTCAGACGAGCTACTTCGAATTAAGTGAGTCGTGCTCGCGCTATATCCAGAATGGGACGAAGATTGTGGCGTCGAGGATTATCCCAACCGTTGATCTGCCCTCTTTGCAGCAAATCCAAATCGACCAATCGAGGCTAATCATCAGGCAATGGGAGGTTCATTGAATCAGAGGCATTCTCTGGACGATAATGCTTCTGATGATCAAAGGTGCGTGCCGTGGATGCATCTGCCACAGTGAATTTTGAAATTTCTTTGGAGTCATAAGTAATCTAATTTTTAGAATAACATTGCATGTACTTTTTACCAAAAACCGCAAAAATTATATCCATTTGCATCCCCACCCTCTTTGGCGCTCGCACAATGAAGGTCGCCGTCCTCTACTCGGGTGGAAAAGACAGCACACTGGCAACCTATCGTGCCTACAGGACGGGCCATGAGGTCGTTGCCCTCATCACTGCAGTCCCCCGGCGCCAGGACTCATGGATGTTCCACCACCCCAACACCGAGCATGCCGGGACTCAGGCCACATGCATGGGCCTCCCCTGGGTCAGGGTTGGGCTGTCGGGCGAGAAAGAATCCGAGGTCGGTGAGCTGCAGCGCCAGATCCAACCGCTGATCGGGACGCTGGGAGCTGAGGCCATCTGCACAGGTGCGATCGCTAGCAGGTACCAGCGTGAGAGAGTGGCCAGGATGTGCAGCGAACTGGGTCTCGCCGAACTCTCACCCCTATGGGGCGAGCCGGAGGGATCGCTCCTTGACGAATTGCTGGACCTTGGCTTCGAGGTCTACTTCAGCTCGGTCTCCGCAGAGGGTCTCGGCAGGGACTGGCTTGGAGCCCGCCTTGACAGGGCGAGGGTCCAGTCGCTCTTGGGGCTGAAGGAGCGATACGGCCTGAACGCCTCGGGCGAGGGCGGGGAATACGAGACCTTCGTCTGCGACTCCCCCCTGTTCCGAAAGAGGATAAAGGTGGTCGAGGCCGAGGTCGTCTGGGGCCGCAACTCGGGGACCTGGAACATCAGACGACTTGAGATGGTGGAGAAGCGGCCCCCGCACCAGACTGGATAGGTTTTTAACCCCAGCGGTCTCATAAAATAGCGAACTGGAGCCGAGAGGGGATTATATGACGAAATTCATCTTCATAACAGGGGGCGTTTTGAGCAGCGTCGGCAAGGGCATCCTCACATCCTCGGTGGGGAAGATGCTCCAAGCAAGGGGCTATTCGGTCTCCATTGTGAAGATCGACCCCTATGTCAATGTGGACGCCGGCACCATGAACCCCTACATGCATGGGGAGGTTTTTGTCACCGAAGACGGAGGCGAGACCGACCTCGATCTCGGCCACTATGAAAGGTTCCTCGACATCAACATCCCGAAATTCAACAACATAACCACAGGCCAGATCTATGCCTCTGTGATCGAGAAGGAGAGGAAGGGCGATTACCTGGGACGGTGCGTCCAGATAATCCCACACATAACAAACGAGATCAAGGACCGGATTAGAGCCGCGGCCAAAATGGCGGACACCGACGTTCTGCTGATTGAAATCGGAGGGACCGTCGGCGACATAGAGGGCCTGCCCTTCACAGAGGCTGCCCGGCAGTTGCGCTTGGATGTGGGCTATGAGAATACCCTCTTCATACACCTTGCATTGGTCCCCATACTGGATGCCACCAAAGAGCAAAAGAGCAAACCCTTCCAGCACAGCGTCCAGGAGCTGAGGAGGATTGGCGTCCAGCCTGACATACTGGTGGCCCGCTGCAAGATCCCCGCCGAGGACAGCATCAAGAAGAAGATCTCCCTCTTTGGTAGCGTCCCCCTGGAGGCTGTCTTCTCCTCCTACGACATGGAGAGCATTTACCAGGTCCCCATGGAGTTGGACCGGCAAGGTATGGGGGATTACGTGACCAAGAGGCTCTGCCTGAATTCCTCCAAGACCGATTGGTCCTCCTGGGTGGCTGTGGCGGAGTCCTTCAGGCAGCGGCCCAAGACAGTCCGGGTCGGAATGTGCGGTAAGTACACGAAGCTCTCCGACTCCTATGTGAGCATAACCGAGGCACTGAAGCATGCCGCAGCCAAGGTGGGCGCCAACATCTCGATCGAATGGATAGAAACGACTAGGTTCGAGGAAGACCCTTCGGCCGTAAGCTGCCTCGACAACTATGATGGCATAATGGTGTTGCCTGGCTTCGGGGCCAGGGGAACCGAGGGGAAGATAAGGGCCATCCAGCGCGTCAGGGAAGAGAAGATCCCCTTCCTGGGTATCTGCTTCGGTTTCCAGCTCGCCACCGTTGAGTTCGCAAGGAATGTCTTGGGGCTGGCCGGAGCCGACACCACAGAGGTTTCACCCAACAGCCCTCACCCTGTGATAGACTTCCTCCCGGAGCAGAAGGCCATCTCCACGATGGGTGGCACCATGAGGCTTGGTGCCTACAGGATAGTACTGGAACCGAATACCCTCGTTAGCCGGCTCTACGGCTGCTTGGAGGTATCCGAACGGCACCGCCACAGGTACGAGGTGAACCCCGTCTACTGGGGCAGGCTACAATCGGCAGGTCTGAAGCTGAGCGGCTGGTCCGCAGACAAAAAGAGGGTCGAATTCCTGGAGCTGCCTGGTCACCCGTTCTTCCTGGGCACCCAGTCGCACCCGGAGTTCAGGTCCAGACCCGGTAAGCCATCTCCACCCTACTATGGCTTTATCGATGCCTGCTCAAAGGCCAAAAAATGATTAGCCTATGGTGGCATTCTAAAAACCGGATTATTGGGGAGCCCCTCAACATCCGGATGGGGCAATCAATCCTAAACTAGGATGAGCCTGACTTCCTTAACATTGGTGGAGCAGACTTTCTTGACGCCGCGGACGCCTGGCTTATAGGAGGTCTTGACGAGCCCAGCCTCTTCCAGTATCCTCATCTGCGCGCTGGCGTTGGCCTTGCTCTGCTTTATCAGCTCCGCCACTTCCTGCATGTCCACGTCCTTCTCCTTTATGAAGTTCAGGATCTGTATCCTTGTCTGTGAAGACAGGGCCATTGCTACCTTGGCAACATCCTCGCCCTTGACGACAAGCATGCCCTCTTCTGCGCCTGTTGCTTTTTCACTCATTTTTTTCCCCTATCAATAAGTTATATTATTAAACAAATAATTAATATGCATTTAAAGCTTTCGTACCTTTATCTATTTGTTGCACAATTATACTATTAATCTATTCCAATAAGCTAATTTAAT
>CAYZHK010000039.1:1329-15123 GCA_964477685.1 uncultured Nitrososphaerota archaeon | reverse complement strand
GCCTTTGAGGGTGCGGAGGGCGAGCTGTCCGGGAGGATAATGGCGGCGCTGGAGGGGGGCGAGGCGGCGGGCGGGGACGCCAGGGGAAGGCAGTCCTCCGCCATACTAGTTGTCAGGAAGGACTGCAGGGGCAAGGGGGTCGACAGGCTGGTCGACCTGAGGGTGGAGGACCACGCCGACCCCATCGGCGAGCTCCGGAGGCTCCTGAGCCTACACAGAACCTATGCGCTGATAGATGAGGGTGAGGAGCTGATGGCTAGGGGGAAGAATGAGGAAGCCCTGCGGAAGATCGAGAGGGCGATAGGTCTCAACCCTAGGAGCGATGACGCCTTCATTGACCTTGGGATGATAAACCTGAAGATGGGCAGCAGGGATGATGCCCTGGCTGCCCTGCGGAAGGCCCTTGAGCTCAACCCTAGGATGAGGCGCATAATCCCCCAGCTGAGGAAGTCAGGGATGATGGAGATTGACGCTCAAATGATGAGGGAGCTGGGCATTTAGCCTATACTGCTAAAAGCGCCGGGGCACCGCCCCACCCTGGGCAATCCGGCCTCAACTTTTTCATAAAAGGATTTACCTAAGTGGCATGTTACTTGATAGCTGATGCCCATTGCGAAGCCGCACAAAATTCCTGCTGGTCCTCGCTGCGGTCATATTCGTAGCCAGCCTTGTCGCCTATGCCTACCATCGCTACGAGTACACCAGATTCGAGGAAGCTGCAGTGTCGACCCAGGTCCAGGCGCTGCGGGTCACGAACGTTTCCTACGCATCCCCCGAAGAGCCTGGCGATACTGCGATTCTGGCATTTCAGATGGATTTCAAGGTCAACAACCCCTCGGCTTACCTCCTCAATGTCAACTTCTACGACCTACAGCCCATCTTTGAGACTGCCCAGCTTGAGTGGGTCATGCCGATGGAGCCGGTCACTTTCGAGCTCATGCCCAATTCGACCGCAATCGTTAACGCCTCAGGGAATTACACAACATCGCAGGGGAACGGTCTGTACATTTACTCCTACCTGTCCAATATGACAGGGAACTGGATCCCCCTCGGGGCGATGGGGGTGACCGCAGAGACAGGGGCTGTATTCTGGAATGGCAATTTCCTGGCGATTAAAATATTAAATCCGGATAGTCATGCCTGGCAGAACTCCTCTTAGCGCCTGCCCTGAACATCAAACCCGATACAGGGTGGACTACTTCTCCTCCTCTATCACCACAGCGGTCCCTGTTACGCTTATCAGTGCTATCGTCTGGTAAAGATTGGCAGTTTCAACATCAAGTCCAATTATAGCATTGGCCCCCATGGATGCTGCCTGGGCTATAGCCCTTGAAACTGCCTCGTCCCTAGCCTTCTGTATCTCGCTGGTGAAAGCCGTGACCTCGCCGCCGACAAGTGTCTGTAGGCTGCCTACAAACTGCCCTCCGACTCCCCTGGTCCTTGGGCTCAGCCCAGAGATAAGCCCGACATATCTAACAACCCTGTAGCCTGGGACGTTCCAGGTTGTGGTGACGATGAACCTTCCGCCGCTCATATCCAGATCACCAACATAATAGCTTGATCAGCATCGAAATAAACATGTCCTCGCCTCCGGAATGCCCTTTCTCCCCATCAAGCCGAATGAGCAAACCGCTGCGATTTGAACAGATAGATAATAAAGAAGGGGCAGACAAAGTTAAAAATAATAATGAGGTGAAAAATTTGGGCGAAATCATACAAATAACCCCAATAGCCGAACTCGTGTCCCTCAAGAAGAAGCGGAGCATCATAACGGGCGCCTCAAGCGGCATAGGCAGGGCCATAGCTACACGCTTCGCGGAAGCCGGCTCAGATCTTGAACTGGTGGATATGGACGAGAAGGGCCTGGCTTCTCTCAAGAAAGAGCTTTCGCATTTCAACGTCGAGGTAAACCTTCACAGGGTGGACCTCTACCACAAGGCCGAGATAGACGCCCTCTGGGAGGGGCTCGGCGCAAGGGAGCCCGATATACTGGTCAACAACGCCGGCATATTCCCGTTCAAGGATTTTCTGGCTATCGATGAGGAGTTCCTGAAGAAGATGTTCGGCATCAACACAAGCGCATACCTCTGGATGTGCCAGCACTTCATAAGGAGGAGAGAGGGCAAGGGCGGAGTCATTGTGAATATCGCCTCGGTAGGCGCCCTGCTCACAACAATGCCCTCACCATTGCTGGTGCACTATGATTCTACAAAGGCGGCGGTCATCAGCATGACAAGGGACTTGGCTGCGGCATACGGCAAGAAGGGGATCAAGATAAATGCCATTGCACCCGGAGGTGTCGCCACACCGGGGGGATCAAAGTATTCGGAGGAGTTTGCCAAGATCGGCGGGGATTCCATGGCCGCATCCGAACTCTTCATGATGCGAATACCATTAGAAAGGCTGGCTGAGCCAGACGATATTGCCCGCATGGTCTTGGTTATGGCTTGCGGACTCTCAAACTTCATGCAGGGGGCAATCGTGCCGGTAGATGGCGGCTTCCTCTGCACATGACAACTCTTTTTTACCCGTTTTTCTGTCGGCCCATTTTCCAACCGACCATCGGAAGCGGGGCAGTGTCAACTTTTATTAGAATCTGGCTCGAATGATTCCTAGGTGCGCACAATGGTTAAAGTGAAGATTGCAAAGACCTCAGACATCCCCCCAGGCAAGATGAAGAGCCTCCGGGCGTCGAAGACCCGGGTGCTCGTAGTAAACGTCGCAGGCCAGTTTTACGGCGTCCAGTCTGTTTGCACCCACTACGCCAATCCCCTCTTCGAGGGCAAGCTGAAGGACAATTACCTGTGGTGCAGCAACCACTATGCGAAGTTCGATGTCACCAACGGGAAGGTGCTGGAGCAGCCCATAGGGACCGACTACCTCAAGATCGACCCGCTGAAGACCTACAGGGTCACGGTCGAAGGGGACGACATCGTCGTGGAAGTCCCTGAGTGATTTTTTCATCCCTCCGGGACCAACTACTGCTCTACCTGGGCACCGGACAGCACTCCCAGTGCTGGACAGCAGTCAGCTAGGTCCATGAATGTTATCGGAAGCCTGGGGTCCCTATCGTACCTGCTGATCTCCTCTGGCTTCATCCCTTCGGGGTTTACATCATTCAACGGGATTAGGAGCAGCCTCTCGACCCTGTTCGGGTTGGCACCTTCACCGACGACCACGAAGCATGTGACCTTATACTGCCTGCAGAATTCTTTGGCTTTCTTTTTTGTATACTCCTCAAGAACTACCACCTGCCCTCCGTGGTCTGACGGCTCTAGCCTCCTGAAAAACCGGATCATCACGCCGAACTCGAGCCCCGACTGCCTGTGCTTGAGCAGCAGGTCCGGACGCGAGTCCTTCACATCGAGCGATGTGGGGCTGTCGCTGTAGGTCCATTCCCTCTCGGCGCGTTCCACCAGCTCGAAGTCTGACTGCTCGAAGAGCGCCAGGACGCGGTCCTCGAAGCACCTCCCCCTCAGCCACAGCTTCTGGAGCTTCAGGGATGCCGACGCCTCCGTGCTCAGAACATTCTCGCCTTCCGCCTCTATCGGCATCGGGAGCACCGACTCCTGTATCTTCATGGAGGAGGCACACCCTTCGCAGTAGGGGCGGGCGTTCCGCGCAGTTGAGAGCTTGACCCATCTGGTCAGCATCCTCTTCTCCCCGCATTTGGGGCAATGGCCAATGAACGGTTCGTCGTTGGGGAAGACAAATTCGCGGAGGTTGAAGTCAAGGGGGGCAAGGGGCTTTGCCTCCATATCACCATCCGCCTCCATGTCCACTCCTTGGGGTGCCTCCTTGGCGAAATTGGTCCACGATACTATAATCTCACGCGCTACCCTTCCGGCCTTCCTAAGCAATCCGGCAGTAGAACGGCCCAACTTTGCCAACCCTTCTTGCTGGAAACCCCATTTCCGGCCTATGCTAATTGGAGTGTCGGAGGGTAGTTTTAAGAGAAAATTTTCGGGCGCCCATCAATCGCCATTGGTTGTGTGCTGCAATGCCATCCAGTTCGTGCCCCCAGGACATCAAGCGAACTGCCGAATACTGGAAACGGGCCTGCATAAGGAATAGTAAACAGCGCACCTTAAGGGATAAACAAGGAACGGCGAAACCCATGGGCGAAGCTTCCCCTCCCTCGACAGACCAACCCGCCGAGGGGCAGATCCCGGCATCGGCCCGGATAGGGGGCCAGGGCAAGTTCCGTAAGGTCCTCTCGCTTAGGGACCTTTACTTCATATGCCTCGGCAGCGAAATCGGCTCGGCTTGGCTGTTTGGATCTGTTTATGGGGCTTCCATAGCGGGGCCAGCCGCCGTCGTCTCCTGGCTGATAGGCGGCATATTCATCCTCTTCATCGCCGTGACCTGGGCAGAGTTGGGGGGCATGCTCCCCGCAGCCGGGGCAGTTGTTAAGATCCCCCAGTACACCCACGGCTATTTCTCCGGCTTCTACTTCGGATGGGCCTACTACATCGCCGCGGTGATTGTCCCCCCTGTCGAATCGGTGGCCATCGTAACCTATGCGTCCGCCTATTTTCCCCCCCTCCTCAGTGGCGGATCCCTGGCCCCGCTTGGCTATGCCGCCTGCATAGCCATCCTGCTTCTCACCATCCTGCTCAATTCCTACGGCGTGAAGCTCCTGGCGAGGGTTAACAACACCATCACCTGGTGGAAGCTGTTCGTCCCCACCATCACCGCCATCGTCGCCCTCCTCTATTTCTACCCCCCAAACTTCACTTCCTTTGGAGGCTTCGCCCCCAATGGCATCGGCCCCGTCTTCTCGGCCGTCGGCACGGCCGGCATCATCTTCGCCTACACGGGGTCAAGAGTTGCCCTTGATTATTCAGGTGAGGTGAGGAACCCGTCCAAGGATGTCCCCAGGGCAATGATCTTCTCCATACTGACCACCGTGACCCTCTATACTTTCCTCCAGATCGCCTTCATTGGCGGCATCCGTTGGGGGTCCTCAGGCCTGCAGCCCGGGGACTGGGCGAACTTGGCGACCCAGGGGGCCTACTCGAGCGCCCCCTTCTACCAGCTGATAAGCATACTGGGCATCTCGGTCCTGGCGACGGTCCTCCTTTTCGACGCGGTCATCTCGCCCTTTGGCACAACCGGCGTCTACACGGGCTCCTCTGCCCGCGACCTCTACGCCCTGGCCGAAGGGGGGCACCTCCACAGCCGGATGGGCGACGTCCACGAGAAGTATGGCATCCCCAGGACAGCGCTAATCGTCAACCTCTTCATCGGCATCTTCTTCCTCTTTGCCTTCCCCAACTGGGGGGAGCTTGCCACCATCGGGACGACTGCCACCATATTCACGCAGCTGGCCGGGGCGACCTCCCTTATGGCCCTCCGGAAGAGCGCCCCTCAGCTGAAGCGGCAGTTCAGGGTCCCGGCGGCCAGGCTGATCGCCCCGATTGCCTTCATAATGTCCAGCTTTATAGTCTACTGGACCACATGGCCCTACACTGGTTATGCCATGGTCGCCCTCCTGCTGGGGATGGCCCTATTCATGGTGGGCTGGTTCCGGGGCTCCTACCCGGTCAATGATGCCCTCCACGGCGGATGGATAGTGGTCTATTCCTTGGCGTTGACCCTCCTCTCCTATCTCGGCAGCTACGGGACGGGGCTTATCGCCTTCCCCTGGGACTTCGCCATACTGGGTGCGATGGCCCTCGTCTGCTACGTCTGGGGAGTCCGCAGCAGCTACAGGACCGATGACATAGCCAGGCTCATTGGGGAGGCAATTGGATCCCGCTCCTGAGGCCTGCCGGCAGCCCAGCCTACTGGATTATCTTCCTGAAGCTTATCGATGCCAGCACGAAGATCACCGCATCGAATATGGCTATTGCCAGAATGTCCACCGGAAGCATGGACAGGTCGCCGGTTATGGTCAGGCTCCTTACGGCGTCCACAATGTAGCTGAGGGGGTTGCCGAGGGCGACGTACCTCAGGATGGGGGGCATCAATTCCACCGGGTAGAGGGCGTTGCTGGCGAAGAAGAGGGGCATTATTATGGCCTGCCCTATGCCCATGACCCTCTCCCTCGTCTTCATGAGCGACGTGATCAGTATCGAGAGCGCGGCGAGCCCGCCGGAGGCGAAGAAGAGGATGGCCACCGCGAGCGCCAGGTTGAGGACGCTCGGGATGAACTTGACACCTAGGAGGAGGGCCACCAGGAATATTATCGCCATCTGGAAGACCGCCCTGATCCCCGACGCCATGGACCTGCCTACCACCAGTGCATAGCGGGAAGTGGGGGTAACCAGAAGCTTCTTAAGTATGCCCGACTCCCTCTCCCAGACTATCTGGAGGCCGTAGAAGATGGAGACGAAGGCCACCGACTGGACCAGCACCCCCGCCGTGATGAAGTCGGTGTAGGGTATGCCGCCCGTCGGTATCGCCCTGAGCGCCCCCATCACGGGCCCGAAGATGGCCAGCCAGAGGATGGGCTGGATCGCCCGGGAGTAGAGCTCGGTCCTGTCGTGCCTTATCCTCCTCAGCTCCAGCTCCATCATCACAATAACGCTTCCCAGAGCCGTCTCAGCCACCCCTCTTGATCATCGTCCTTACCTGCCTAGCCTCAACAGCCCTCCCCAGCATGTCTATCCTCGCTCCGGCATACTTGAAGAAGACCTCGTCCAGTGTCTGGGAGATCACGGCCGCCCTCAGGACGGCTACCCCCGCCGCCTCCACTGCCCTGATGGCCGGCGGGAGCGAGGTCTCTGCGTCTTCGACGAATATGGTCAGGGTGGAGTTGTCGAGCCTGAGGCCCTTGGCGCCGGGCAGGGCTTTCAGGCTGCCTAGTGTGGCCTCCGGGATGTTGTGGTCCGACAGGGTGAGCTGGACCGACTCCCCCGCCGAATGCTTCAGCTCGCCGGCAGTCCCCCTGATGACGATCCTGCCCTGGTTAATTATGGCAATCTCGTCGGAGTAGAGATCCGCCTCGTCCATGTAGTGGGTGTTGAAGAAAACTGTTGCGCCGTAGGACTTCTTGAAGTGGGTGATCTTGTCCCAGACCACCTTCCTGGCCGACGGGTCGAGGCCTATGGTCGGCTCGTCGAGGAAGAGGATTTGGGGGCTGACGAGGAGGGCGCAGGCCAGCTCCAGGCGGCGGATCATGCCCCCGGAGTACTTGCCGACCGTCCTGTCGGCGAAGTCCATGAGCCCCATATCCTCGAGGAGGCCGTCTATAAGCTCCCCCCTCCCGTCGGAGGGCACCTTGTAGAGCTTCGCGTAGATCACCATGTTCTCCCTACCGGTGATGTCGGTCCAGACGCTCATCTCCTGGGGGACATAGGAGATCAGGCGCCTCACCCTGTCCCCTTCCGTCGCTGCATCGAGGCCGAATATCCTGGCTGAGCCGGCGCTGGCTTTTAGCTGGGTCGTCAGTATCCGCATCAGCGTCGTCTTCCCGGCGCCGTTCGGGCCCAGCAGGGCGAAGACCTTCCCCGCCTCTATGCTGAGGTCGACACCGTTGAGGGCTGTGAAATCCTTCCCGTAGCGCTTCACCAGCCCCTCCACCTCTACGGCGAGCGCAGGGCTGCTGCCACCTGGTGCTATTTCGGCGCCAATGCTGTCGGATCCTGTTGCACCCATAGCGGAGGTCATCTTGGAACACCTAGAATACGCGCTCCGCTCTTGAATATTTTGGGGTAGGCACAATGGTAAAAAGGGCGAGGCGAAGCCCCCCCTCAGCCACTGCCATGGGGCTGAGGGACCCTGAAGGTCAGAGGCTTTCCCCACTGGCAGCCCCCAGGGGCATCAGGCCCTCTGGAAAACGAAGGCCCTCCCCTTCTCCCCGGCCACCTGGACGATGCCTCCTCTCCTGAGGCAATAGGTTATCTGGCGTGCAGTCCACACCGGAATATTGGCTGCACTCGCCAGCTCGCTGTTGGTGAAAGCCCTCCCCAGCCCTTCGGGCAGGAACCGGAGGTAATCTTCCCTCCCCTGGAAGAGGATGCGGCCATTGACCCGGAGCAGCCTCCTTTCCCTGATGCTTACGCCCCTCCGTCTCCAGCTCCCCCTTCCGTCGGCGCACCTCTCCTCCTCCTCGTCGATGAAGAGAATCTCCAGCGAGAAGTTCTCCTTCCCGATCATGTCAGGGATCATCACCAGCTCGCGGAAGACATCGGTCAACTTCCCCCTCTTGGGTGACCTCCTCCTCTTCAGGAAGACATTGCCCCTGGTGAAGTGGGTTATCCATTTCCTCTCGGGCAGGGGGTATACCAGCCTCACCGGGCGGTCTGCGGTGAGCACCTGGAGCTTCCGCCTGAGGGCGGAGAAGTTCTGGGTCTGGACCTCGATGGCCATTTCTCCCCTGAGGATGTCGACGACGTAATCGCCCAGCCTGGCCTCAAGCCTGTCGCCGGGAAGGGCGCATATGGCCTTGACCTGGGAATGAAGGGAATACTCTTTCGTCGGATCCACCCCTGCGGTGACGGTTGTTATATTTTCACATAATTGCACATACTTCCAATATACCGCCTTATATATTGTGAAAAAGAAAGCCATCTCAGCAAATTCCGCAAGTGGGATGCGCAAATGAACAGATCTGGAGTGACTCAGAAGGGGAACCCTTGGAGGGTTCTGAATAAAGATCAGCTGAAGATCATTGACAATGCTGCCTATGAGATCCTCAGAGAAGTAGGCATCTGCATTGCCGACCCTGAACTCCTGAAGATGACAAAGGAGCTGGGTGGCGAGATTGACCAGGAGAAGAAAATAGCCAAGGGCTTCCCCGAGTATCTCATCAGGGGGAATGTCGCCAAGTGCCCGAAGAACTTTGTCTACGGCGCCCGAGACCCCGATTGGGACATGATATTCGAAGGCGGGGGGAGAAAGCAGTTCTGGCTCCCCTCATGCGGAGCCACCGAGCGGCTGATCCTGAACGATGACAAAAGGACCTTCTCCAGGCGGAGGGCAGACAAGCAGGATTGCGCCTACACAGCCAAGATAGTGGACGGCATAGACGATTTCGACAGCAACAAGTACATATTCGATCTCGGCAAGGAAGGCCAGCAGGGCCTCCCGACAGAGCTCATACGGATGGACACAATGCTGCAGAACACCACCAAGTGGGGCGGTGACGAAACCACGGTGGTTTCGGACATCAAGGAGCATGACTATGTCGCCAAACTGGGGGCCACAGTGATGGGCAGCGAGGAGGAATCCCGGAAGCGCCCGCTGTGGGAGGGGGTACTGAATCCGCTCGGCTCCCTGCAGATGAACCTCTACAACAGCTGGCTGCTGCGCGCAAGCTTCAAGCACCACTACCCCGTCTCGCCCGGCGTTGTGGCTGCGGCCCCGTTGGTCGGGGTGGCCACAGCTGCCGGGAATGCCGCCAATACTGTGGCGGGGCTCCTCTGGGTCGCCGCGATGAAGGAGCTCTATGATCCAGGGACCGCATTTATGGGCAACAACATTGTATTCGCCCTGGACCCCTTCACCGGAAGGGGGTCGCTTCCATCCGCCCATTCGACGCTCGGCTCCAACGCCGTGACGGCCATTTGGCAGGATCTATACGGCCTCCCTGTGTGCCAGTATTTGGGCACCTTCGCTGCCCAGCTGGACCAGATGGCGTTCGCCCTGATGGCAAGCACAATATTCCAGTTTGTGACAGGCGCTGATGTGATGATGCTGCAATTCGCCGATGCCGCGCTGGACCCTGCCATGATGACCGTTGCTGCGGAGATAGCCCACTTCGGGAGGAGTCTCATGAACAACTTCGACCAGATCCTGCCCACACAGGAAAACCTGGCACTGGCTCTACAGAAGGAGTACGGCGCCACGGGCGAAGGGTGGATCACCTCGGAGTTCAACATGGAGAGGATAAACACCTTCTACCAGACAGTGACGCTCTGCAACCAGTCACCGCACGTCTGGCTCAGCGAGGGCGCGAAGTCATGGGTCTACGATGTCTGCAGGGAGAAGCTGAAGGAGTATGAGAAGCACGTGCCGAATCCGCTGCCGCCGGACACTGTTGCGCGGGCTGAATGCTATCCAGAGAGAGGCCGACACCCTGCAAAGGGGCAGAAATGAGTAGTCATACCCTCCTTTTTCGCCACACCTGGACCCCCACGTTGCTGCGGAGACACCTACCGAAGACGCCAATTGTCTGCCGTCTGGCCTTTTTTCTCAAACAGGAAAAAGCTTAGTAAACTCTAAAGGAATCCTATGCCCCCTATTGTAGCATGATTCTCATCGATGAGCCGGTCCGGAGTGCCTTCCCGGGTCTCAAGGTAATTGACATGCTGATTGCCGGAGTGAAGGTTGCAGGCAATGATCCGGCCCTTGAAAGGGCCAAGACCGAGGTTGTGGCCGAAGTAAGGTCAAAGTACACCCTCGAGGGGCTGAAGGACCAGGAGCTGATGAGGAAGTACCGGGACTTCTTCTGGAAAGTTGATGTGGATCCAACAAAGACAAGGCCTGCCAGTGAAGCCCTCATCCGGCGTGTGCTGTCGGGCAGGCCCATGCCCACAATCAACACCCTTGTGGATGCCTACAATATCGCGTCCATCAGGTCCGGGGTGCCGATCGCCGCATTTGACACGGATCGGCTGAAGGGGGCGACCAGAATGCGGTTCGCCAGAGCCGGCGAGAAGTTCCTGGGGATAGGCATGGAAAAGGATACCGCGCTGCGCGGGGTTGAGGTTGTGCTGGAGGATGATGAGGGGCTCACCGCGATCTATCCCTACAGGGATGCAGAGAGGACGAAGGTGACCTCCTTGACCACCAAGGTTGCCCTGCTCATCTGCGGGGTTCCCGGGATTGATGATGCGTCTTTGGACCATGCGAAGAGGTTGTGCCAGGAGACCGTCATCGCCTTCTGTGGGGGACGGTTGGCATGATGCGGGTTAGCCAACCTCTATTATAATTGAGCCTGTGGCAACATATTATCCCTTTTAAGAACTTGCGTGCTTTGATCAAGATGGGGGTTCCAAATGACCAACTCTAAAAAAGGCCAAGTGTGGGAGATTAAAGGCCTGGGGGCAAATGGCCCTAACCCAAGCCATAAGGAGAAACTGAGGCTCTTCGGCCAGTTCGTGGGCGATTGGGACATCATCGAAGACCGCTACTGGCAAGCCGACGGGACCGAGATCAAGCTGAAGGGGGAGGTCCACTTCGGGTGGATCCTGGGCGGGACCGCAGTGCAGGATGTGTGGAGCGGGAACCAAGAGGGCTCCAAGAAGATCACCCTGCACGGGACGACCGTCCGGTTCTATGACCCAAAGATTGATGCCTGGCGGAGCACCTGGCTCTCCCCCATCAAGGGACTTGTGAGGACTTTCATCGGCCGCAGGGTCAATGATGAGATCGTTCTGGAGAGCACAACCCCCGGAGGCTATCCGGAGAAATGGATATTCTCCCAGATCACGCCGCAGTCGTTCCGATGGCATTCTGAAGAGACGCATGATGGCGGCAAGACCTGGCTTCTAACCGAGGAAATGCAAATCCGAAAAACCCCTGCACCACGGCGGTCAGAGCAATTGACAGAGGGGGAGGGCTGACTGATTGGGCAATACTGCATTCCTTCAACTCAAGTTTCCCAATTCACGTTCAATCATCTGAGTCAAAACGTCAGGCAAAAGGATTTACTGCAGGCACGCCAACTACTCACATATGGAAAAAAGCAAAGCGCCCCCTCGAAAGTGTGCCAGCTGCTCTGCCGATATGGAAAGCTTTGGTTGGCAGGAATTGCTTATGATTCCGAAGGGCCCTTTCTTGGTGCAGAGATCTCTGCCCGTGGAAATACTCGTCTGCCCCAATTGCGGTAAGATGGATTTCTTTGCCCATGACGAAACGAAGAAACTGTTGAGATCTGGAAACGTAAAGCCCGAGATTAGGCTTTGCCAAGTGTGCAGACATGAAGTGGCTGGCAACGAGAAATGCCCCTATTGCGGGGCGGCACCCAAGGACGACCGAACACCAATGTTCTAGAACTCAATGGACATCCATTCGTTTTCTCAATACCACCCCAGCGTGCCCTCGCGCTTCGCCCTGTTAACCCCCCAGCGAAAGACAAGGTACCCGACCGGGAGAAGCACCAGTCCAAAGGCTGATGCCTCCAGGAACGTCAGCAGGGTTCCCGGATCCGCGAGACTGGCGTTTGTGAGCATGGAGAGGCGGCAGATGTGGTAAACCCAAGTCTGGGGGAAGCACCAGCTCAGGGCCGAAGCGCCGGGGAAGAAGATTGTGTCCAGGAATATCACGGGGAACATTATGCCGGCGAAGAGGTTTTGGAGGACATTGATGGCCCAGGTCACGGGGTCCGTCGACTTTGTCACGATCCTAACCCCGGTGGAGATCATGGCAAGGCCGATCAGTATACCTGCCGATATGACGAAGGCCACTGCAGTCGACAGGACGTTCACGTGGAGCTGGACGTGGAAGAGGAGCGCGCCTATCACCAGGTAGGGCACGAAACTGATGACTGAGAAGATGTAGGTCCACAGGACGTTCCCGATGACGAAGACCGGCGTCCCCACCCCAGTCATGAAGATCGTCTCCAGCGTCCATGGGTTGAGCTGCCTCTCAACCCCCTGCGCCAGCGGCAGTATGAGGTTGCCAACGGCGAGGCCGACGATGAGGAAGCTGATGTAGTCGCTGTTGTACATCTCCGCCACGGGCCTCTGGACGTAGGTGGCGCCGACGCCCCAGCTGAAGACCGCAATGAAGATGCCTATGATCTGGGTCATGACCGCCGTCCTGTAGGTTGCCCAGCTGAGGAAGTCCCGCTTAGTGAAGCCGACCAGCTGCCTAAGGGCTATGGAGACCCTCATCTAGGCGCCCCCTTCCCCCTCGGCATGGTTCCCCCTGGTGATAGCGATGAAAGCCTCCTCAAGGCTCGGCTCCTCGGTGTTGACCGACCTCACGTTGATCCCCGCCCGGGCGATGAGCTCCAGGACAGCCGAGAGATCTGCCTCCTTCTCAAGGATGACCGCAATGCCGCTGAGCCTCCCCCCTTGATCCACGGCAGGGTCAACCTTGGCCACCCCGGCAACCGCCTCGATCGCCGTGACAAGCCTCCGCATGTCATCGCCGAAGGGGACCGCCGGGAGAGTGACCCTCAGCGTCCTCCTCTCGCTGACGAGCTGGCGGACACTGCCCGGGGTGCCCAGCGCGATGACCCGCCCCCGGTCCATTATGGCTATCCTGTCGCACAGCTCCTCCGCCTCCTGGAGGTTGTGGGTGCTGAGCAGGACCGTCTTCCCCTCCTCCCGGGCCAGCCTGTGGATCAGGAGGTCCCGGAACTCCGCCGCCCCGCTCGGGTCCAGCCCGGCCGTGGGCTCGTCGAAGACTATGATGGGTGTGTCCCGGATCAAAGCCCTGCACAGGAGCAGCCGCCTCTGCATGCCGGTGCTGTAGCTCTGGTAGCTATCTTCGCCCCTGGCGCTCAGCCCCGTGAAGTCCAAGAGCTCCTGGATCCGCGCCTCAGTCTCGGGGCCGCCAAGACCGTAGAGGAGCGCATAAAACTCGAGGTTCTGCCGCCCGGAGAGCCGCCAGTTGAAGCCCCTGCTCTCGGGAAGGACCGCCTGGAGGTTTCTGAGCACCTCCTGCGGCTCCCTCGAGGGGTCGTGCCCCCTGACATAGACCTCCCCCCCATCCCGGAGGACGAGGGTGCAGAGGACCTTTATCAGGGTCGTCTTCCCCGCACCATTGGGGCCGAGGATGCCAAAGATCTCCCCATCGCCTATCCTGAGGTCAACACCCTTCAGCGCCTCAATGAAGGGTCCCCTGCTTCCCCTGAAGATGCTCAGGAAGGCGGTCGAGACGCCCCGGACCCTTGGC
>CAYZHK010000039.1:0-1229 GCA_964477685.1 uncultured Nitrososphaerota archaeon | reverse complement strand
ACCCTTGGCGCTTGTGGGGTACCTCTTCACAAGGCCGATGGCCTCTATGGCATAGCTCACGAAAGGACCTCCATGTCTGGACCTATGCCGCTAAAAAACTTTTTTTCTATTGACATTATTCAACGATCTTCGAACGCCATCAATGGCGTCAATTTCTCTTTTAAGGGTTATTCCTGAAATCGACGGCGGGAAACAGGCAATCGAGATGCTGATCAATTGAGCCTTACTGCCTGCGGAATACCTCAGGAGTTAGAGAGATGGATGTATGGGTTGCTCGAGTGGGAGATCATAGTGGCCATTCAGAGCAACCTCTCCACCATCCTCATTCCTACCGGAATCCTCAAGGGTTTCCGGCCTGCAACCCTCAGCAGAGCATTGCCTTGTACTCGTCAGCATACTTGCCGCAGACGGCTGTATCGAATGTCTCACCCCTCTTCACCTTCTCCAACGCCAGATACTGGCTGGCAGCCATGCCGGCTGTGGCTCCCTCAGAGGCAACGGGGACGATGTGCTTGTCGCAGCCGGTGATCTCCCCGCAGGCGAACACCGGTGGCTTGCTGGTCATCATCCGCCTGTCGATCTTGACCAGATCCCCGGCCATTTCGAGTCCAGCTGCGCGGGCAAGCGCTGTATTCGGTTCTGTTCCCACGCAGACGACCACCCAGTCCACCGGCACCTCCGCCTCCTCCCGTGTCTTGTTGTTCGTGACGACCGCCGACCTGACCATGTCATCTCCCCTTATCTCCTTCACCTCGGCATCATACCAGATCTTGACGCCCTCCTTCTGCAGCCTCTTCACCATCGAGGGGTATGCCCTCAGCGGCGCCCTCCGGTGAACCACGGTCACGTCACCGCTCACGCCCTTGGCCACAAGCGCACTCTTGGCCGTTGTGTTTCCGCCGCCCACAACCAAGACCTTCTTCCCTGCGAACTTCTCGTAATCCTGTTTGGCGCAATAGGAGACACCCCTGTTCACGAACCTGTCCTCACCCGGAATGCCGAGCCTCTGCATGGTGCCCCCCGTGGCCAGGATGATGGCCTTGGCCTTGTACTGATTTTTATCCGATATCACCGCCCTCTCCTCCGGATTGATGCTCAGGACGCTCTCCATCCTTAGCTTTGCTCCCACGCCGGCCGGCGGCGCTGAGGTGACCTGCCTTTCGAGATTCCCCATCAGCATCGCGCCGTCTCCGGGCGGGAAACCCGGGTAGTTCGACACGGTCCAAGCA
>CAYZHK010000038.1:0-15168 GCA_964477685.1 uncultured Nitrososphaerota archaeon | reverse complement strand
GGGGGGGATGCGGTCGGGGACCGAAAACGTTGCCGGCGCCATCGGGTTCGCCAAGGCTGCCGAGCTGGCGGAGGGAGAGATGACCAAGGATACCGCCAAGACAAGCGAGATCAGGGACAGCATAGTGGGCAGAGTGCTGAAGGAGATCCCTGCCTCGTTCCTGAACGGCCACCCGGTGAAGAGACTGCCCAACAACGCCAACCTCAGGTTCAGCTACATTGAGGGGGAGTCGCTGGTGCTCATGCTGGACATGGAGGGCGTCATGGTAGCCAGCGGTTCGGCCTGCTCTTCGAAGACCCTTGAGCCCTCCCATGTCCTCACCGCCATGGGGATCCCCCACGTGGAGGCACAGGGGTCACTGCTGGTGACGCTCAGCAGGTTCAGCCGACAGTCCGACGGCGACCGGCTCGTTCAGGCGCTGCCGAGGATAGTGAAAGGGCTGAGGCAGATGTCGCCCATTGCACCTGAGGAGGTGAAGTAGATGGGACTCTACAGCGAAAAGGTGATGGAGCACTTCAGGAACCCGCGCAATGTAGGAGAGATCAAGGACGCTGACGGCATCGGCAAGGTCGGGAACCCTGTCTGCGGCGACCTCATGTGGATCTACATTAAGGTCAAGGACGGGAGGCTCGAAGAAGTCAAGTTCAAAACCTTCGGGTGTGGCGCGGCCATCGCAACCAGCAGCATGATCACGGAGATGGCAAAGGGAAAGACCCTCGAGGAGGGGCTGAAGATATCGAGGAACGATGTTGCCAGCGCCTTGGACGGGCTTCCGCCAATCAAGATGCACTGCTCCAACCTCGCTTCGGATGGTCTGAAGTCGGCCATCCTGGATTACATGAAAAAGAACAACATCAAGCCACCGGATTGGGTTAAGCTTGAAGAGGAGGGGGATACGTGCGAGCATGGAACCCCTCCATGATTTTTAAAAAAAAGGGGTTATGGGTAGAGGGCGCGGGCCTCGCTCAGGCTCATCTTCCTGAAGGAATCGCCGATCGCTATTCCGACTTCCACCGGGCTTTCCTTCTCCTCTGCCTTTGAGAGGGCCTTGAGGGCCAGGTCTATTGCCTCCCTTACGGTCAGGTCAGCCCTGTACTCGGTGCGCAGCATGTCAGTTGCGCTTTCGCAGTTCTTGCCGATGGCCATAGCCTTGCCGCTCAGTATGACGCCCCTCGGGTCCAGCTGGTAGATGTGCTTCCCTGCCTTGTCCGAGCCCATTATGATGAGGGCTGCGCCGAGCGGCCTTACTCCGCCATACCTGGTGAACTCATACATGAATTTGCCTATGGTGTTGACGACGGACCTGACGTCCACTGGCTCTTCGAAGACCATCCGGTGGCGCTGTGCCTGGACCCGTGCATGGTCAATCAGGAGGCCTATGTCCCCTGTGAACCCTGCGCCGGCGGCGCCTATGTTGTCATCTATCATGTGGATCTTCTCGATGGGGTCCAGGAGCGGATCATTGTCCCTGGTCCTCGTCACAGCAATTGCAAAGTCCTTCCCACGGATGGCCACAACCGGTGATCCATACTTGACTGCCTCGGAGGCGTACTCGACCTGGAGGAGCCTGCCGTCTGGGGTGTACATCACGATTGCCCTGTCGTATCCCATATCCCTTGAGGATATCATCACTCTGCACCCCCCACATTGGACCATTCCATGCCGCCCTTGGTTATCCTCAGGACCATGATGCCGTTACCGGAGCCGGGATCCCTTTCCATGGCCGCCTTGACTGCCCTGCTGGCTATATCGGACCCCTCCCCGCAGGTCACCCCTTCCCTGTAGCTGGATTCGAGGACGCCCAGCGCGATGGGCGAGCCCGAGCCCGAGGATGTGAATTTCTCCTCTGTAACAGCGCCGCTTATGTCGGCCTCGAAGAGGCGAGGGCCAGACTCGTCAAAGCCTGCAACGAGCATCTCGGTTACGAATGGGGCATAGCTCCTCATCCCGTTGTAGAGGATGTTGGAGAGGAGCTTGGCGGACTCACTGACCGAGAGGGGGAATCCCCTTTCGAACTGCATCAGCTTCGACTCCGCCTTCACCAGGTTGATGAGGTAGTTGGCGTCAGACAGCTGGCCTGCAATGGCGACGGCCTTGTTGTCATCCAAGGGATAGATCTTCTTTACGCCCTTGGATCCGACCATCCCGCCCTTGCTGGCCCGCCTGTCAGAGGCCAGGACGACACCATCACTGCATTTCAAACCCACAGTGGTTGTCAATGATAACACCTTGGGGATAGTAGTGTCGATAGCGGGTATTATTGACCAGGGGCGGGGCTACCGAGTCACATCTGTAGGGCTCAGCTGTCCTGGGTGGGGGCATGCCGGCAGAGGGTGTTCATGATCTTTCCATGGAGCCTGATGGCCAAGTCCCGTGCCCACGTCGCCTCCCCCGCCGGGTACGAGACCAGCGAGACCTCCAGCATCCGATCGCGGATTGAGACTTTAATCTGGGTTTCGCCATCATCGCTGACCCACTTTAGGTCGGTCCCGAGGCTCGATGGCGAGCTCCCCAGCCACCTCACGCCGCTGAACCACTTTCCCTTGAGCGCAGCAGGGGCTGCATCGGCATCTATGTCGTGGGGCAGGTAGGAGGTTGCCACAACAACGGATTGCAACTCCTGAGCCGAAGAGCCCATCATCCGTATACCCTTCTTCGTGATGGCATAACCGCCGTCGGCCCTTCCCACAAGCCCGGTGGAGACTAGCCTGTTGAGGCTGCGGGAGAGCTTCTCCTGATGAAGCTTCAGACTCCTCTTCATGCCCTGGAAGCTGAAGCTGGTCACCGAGTCGGAGGCAAGGAGCCTCATGACCTTCTCATCGACTTCGCCAAGGTAGCTGGTAGGGTCCAATTTCAAGCCTCAATATATATTTGATTGCAATATAATCCTTTGCGTAATATATAGGCTTTTCGCAGCCATGCGGGCAAGCAATATATCTCTGGAGGGGGTAACGTAGATGGGTGCCAGAATGGAGATAATCTCCCTCCAGGTGCCTTTCCCCAGGGAGTGGGGGAGAGGTGACGCCACCAACATATACCTGATCAAGGGGAAAAAGACGGTCTTGGTGGACACAGGCTTTGACAGCCCCACCAACAGGGAATACATGGAGGAGGCGCTGAAGAAGCTGACCTCCTGGCGCATCGATGCGATACTCCTAACCCACGGCCACCTTGACCATTTCGGGATGGTGGGGTACGTGCAGAGGGAGAGCGGGGCAGGCATCTTCATCCATGAAGATGACAGTGTAGCCTTGGAGGACTATAGGAGATCACTGGTATGGCTTGACGAAGTCTGGGTCCATGCCCTAGAGGCCGGCTTCAGTTTGGACGAGATGGACGACGCCAGGCTTAAGCTCCTAGCATCACTGGACCTGATGACGAAGCCAGAGGGGTACACAAAGTTCCGGGGGCTGGAGATGGACCTTGGCGATGGGCTGTTGAGCACCATCCACATCCCCGGCCACACGCCGGGATGCGTCGGCTACACCCTCGGGGATTCGGTCTTTTCCGGGGACGTGGCGCTGGAGGGCTCCACGGTTGTCGGCGACCTGAGGAAGGAGTTCCTGGCGATCCAGAAGCTGAAGCTCTTTAAGCGGATCTATACCGGCCACAAGAAGACGCCCCTCTCGCCGGCGGACCTTGAGGCGCTGGAGGCCCATTTCTCAAGGAGGCTGGACGACGTCCTCAGAATGTGCAGGACCGGAAAGACACTGAAGGAACTGGTCCTCGAGATCTATCCCATGTTCTCCGGCTCGGACGTGAATTTCGTGAGGAAGGTCATACCCCTGAGGCAGATCATCTCGTACCTCAAATACCTGGAGGAGGAGGGCTATGTCGAAAAGAGGGAGACGAGGTGGCACTCCTTCAGGGACCACCTCTGATGGCACTCAGTCCTTCATTATCTTGACCAGCGCAGGGATGAGCAGCGAGACCGCCACGCAGATCCCGAAGAGGTAGATGCCGAGGGCGAACTCGACCCCTGCCACCTGGACGAAGACCAGCTGGAAGTACAGGTAGGCGGCGATGGCTGCAAGAGCTATCCCGCCGATCCACATCCGCGCCAGGTAGGCGAAGAGGGCTATCAGAAGCGCTGCCAACACAATCCAGAAGGCAGGCAGAGAGATCGCGTAGGCGTCCCAGAACTGCAGGAGGCTGAGGGATGCCTTGCCCGGGATGTTGAGCCATGGGACTGCCAAGGAGAAGGCCGCCACCAGCCAGAGGCCCACGCTGATGACGAAGAGAATGGTGCTCCGCATATCACTGGCGGCATAGGCCCAGATCTCCTCGCGCCAGTTGGATCCCAGTATGACCACAAGGAGGGCCATGAAGGCGACAATTATCCAGAAGAGGGCCGACGTGGCTGGGACAGCGCTGACCGAGGAGGTTGATATGAGCGAGCCGTTGGACTTCACCCCGGTATAGTACTCCACATTGGATGTGAGCGGGAGGAGGGGTACCGTCTGGGCGCCGGCAGCATCCACCTCGGTCCAGAGGGAGCCAGGGAGGGTGTACCTATAGTAGAGGACAGGAGAGAAGTTGACCATGGGTGAGGGCGAGAAGCTGAAGCTCAGGGCAGAGCTCAGGTAGATGGAGGAAACCGTGGCGTTGGGAGCCGCAGGGAGTGTTGCGTTCGCAGCCCTGAGGTAGTGGTCGAACCAGATGGAGACGGAGTCAATCCAGCCCGGACTGCAGGAATGGCCATGGTTTGGTGCGAGGTCAATGCCCTTCGGGGCAGCCAGGAGTGCATAGGTCTTGGTGACTGAGTCCAGGAAGAAGAACTGGTCATGGGTCCCGATCAGCATGAGGGTCGGCGAAGTCAGGTTCGCAAGGTATGCCCGTGGGTCGAAGTAGCTGACGAACTCCTTAACCTTGGGGTCGTTGGAGCTGACCGTTGCGGGCATGATGAAGCTGATGAAGCTGCCTCGCAAAAGGGATTCGTCGAGGTAGCCTGCTGCCGCGATGGGGGCGCTTGCGGCGACCCTGTCGTCAATGGCTGAGAGGAGGAATGTGGTGAGCCCTCCCATTGAAGCCCCCGAGACGCCCATGGCACTGGCGTTTGTGAAGGGGAGGTCGGCCATAACCGTGAGCGCCCTGCTGGCAGCGATTACGTTGTTGTAGCAATAGGAGCTGTAGGGGCCGTCCGAGAAGTCGACAATGTTGGTCCCGTTGCAGGCTGGCCCGGTGGAGTTGCCGCAGCCAGGGGAGTCCATGGCCATGATTACATAGCCCTTCTCGGCGAAAATCATCCCATATTCCAGCATATCGCCTGCATTCCCACCGGTGCCGTGGAGCAGCAGTATGGCAGGCTTGTCGTGCGGGGCAAGGGTCGAGTTGCAAAGCAGCTGGCAGATGCAGTAGGAGGCGTTGGTGCAGGAGCAGTTGATCGGGACGCATTCGCCATAGGGGAAGGTGGCATTGGGTACCAGGAGTATTGAGTGGATCCGGACTGTCTCGTTTGCATAGTAGTTGCTATCAAACCAAATATCGAATCTGTTGACCGTTGTGTTGCCGTTGGTGGAGTTGGAGACGTAAACAATCTGCATGTTGATGGCCGGGTATTCCTGGCCCAGATTCCAGAAGGTCGTGTTGAAGGAGCTCACCTGGGAAGGCACCTGTGCCTCCCAGCTGCCAGTCGCGAAGTATGAGACCGTCAGGAAGGAGATGATTAGCAAAATGAATGCTTCAACAACCATCAGCTTGTTCATGCATCATCAGAACGGTTAAAATCTCTTCGCCATATCATATATCATTTTCTGATATTTTTTATCCAGAAAAGGCACACAAGATTTAAAAAAGAGTTCATTTCTTATTGCTACAAATTGGTGATAGGCATGGATATCGATGAGATAGACATAGCGATTTTAAAGGAAGTCCAAGAGGATTCTAAGACAAGCTATCGAGACATCGCCAAGAAGCTCGGCCTTTCGGTGGGTACAGTGCACAACAGGGTCAAGAAGATGGCGGATATGGGAGTCATCAGGAGCTTTGCAGCTATCCTTGACCCGGAGAAGCTTGGCTTCGACCTCACGGCCGTGATTCTGATGCAGGTGGACGGGGGTCACATCGTGGACGTTGAGAGGGCCATTGCCAAGTCCAAGTCGGTGATGGCGGTCTATGACACCACTGGTGACTTCGACATCATCACCATAGCCAAATTCAAGTCGAGGGAGGAGCTGAACACCTTCATCAAGGAAAACCTCAAGATGCCCAACGTCAAGAGGTCTGTAACGAGCATAGTGCTCAATGTTGTCAAGGAAGAAATAAGGCTGAACCTCTGAACGGCCTTTCTCTGACTTCTCTATTTCTTTCCGCTATTTTTCAGAAGGTACTCCTGGTAGCGCAGCATCTGATAGGCCTGATCTACCGCGGAACGGACAGTCCTGTAGACGGGGATGCCTGCCCTCTCGAACTGCCTCGCGCTCTCGCTCTGGTCTCTTCCCAGGACATCCACCACATAGATTGGCTTTCCGTGGGCCTTCACGAGGGACGCAATTTTCTTGGCGTATCTGGAGTCTGTCGCGACGATGGAAGGGAGGGCTATGGAGCCCAGGACGCCATATCCTATGAGAAAGACCATGTCGAAGCCTGGTTTGCTGATGAGCTCCTCCACAGCCAGGAAATAGGCCTCTGGGTTGGATGACGCCACCATGTCCACGGGGTTCTTCCGTGACCAGTAGGAGGGTAGGACGCCGTCCAGGACGCGGATTGAAGATTCGGGCAGAGGAGGGAGAGCCATGGCCCTCCCTTCCATCAGGTCCGAACTCTCCACGCCCCAGCCTCCCCCCGATGAGACTACCGCCGCAGACCGCCCCCTCGGCAGGGGGAGTGCCGCAAAGCTGGCGCCGAGCTGGAAGAGCTCCTCGGTATCCCTGACCCTTATGACGCCGCACTGCCTGAAGACGCCGTCTATGACGGCGTCCTCGACCGCCATGGCGCCGGTGTGGGATGCCGCCGCCTTGGCACCGGAGGCGGTGGTCCCCACCTTCATCACCACCACAGGCTTCTTTACGGCGGCTGCCTTGAGAACCCTCAGCAGGGACCGACCATCCTTCACCGATTCCATGTAGACGGTGATAACCCGGGTACGCCTGTCCTCGACGAAGTATTCAAGGAAATCGCTCAATGAAAGGTCGGCCTCGTTGCCCAGGCTGATGAACTTGGAGAAGCCTATCCCCTCCTTCTTTGCCCAAGCCAGCATCGTTACCCCGACAGCTCCGCTCTGAGAGATGAATGAGACGGCCCCCTCCGGCGGGACGAGGGAGGTGAAGGTGGCAGTCAGGTTGTTTCTGGAGCTGTAGAGCCCCATGCAGTTTGGGCCCACCAGCCGGATCCCTCCCTCCCGGGCAACCCTGAGCGCCTCTATCTCCAGAGCCCTCCCCTCCTCGCCGGATTCCCTAAAGCCTGCGGTAATGACGATCGCATTTTGGACGCCCTTCTCGCCGCACTCGCCCAAGACCGCGGGAGCCAGAGGGGCCGGGACCACGACGATGGCCAGGTCCACGGGGGGCGGGACCTTGAGGATTGAGGGGTAGCAGCGGAGGCCCAGTATCTCGTCCGCCTTGGGATTGACTGGGAAGATGGCCCCGCCGAAGCCACCGTTGAGGAGGTTCTTGAGGATGATGTGGCCAATGGCAGTGGTGTCCCTGGAGGCTCCAATCACGCAGACAGACTCAGGGAAGAACAGTTTGCCCAAGTCTGGACGCATTGCAACTGCCCACCTGCGATGTGCCATCGGGTGCTTCTATTTCCCAATGAGGTTGCGCAGCACATCGTACATAATGGACTTGAACTCTTTCTGTATAAAGTCCTTTTTGCCGACCTCGGGCGAGATGCCTATGGTAATGACCCTTGGCGTTGTGTACTCCACCTGGACCAGTGAGCCGAATGCGTCCCTTATGCATTCGATGAAGAGGTTCACCATGTCATCGATGAGTATGGCCCGCCTTCTCTTCACCTCGAAGGAGAGGCCGTTGGCCATGGTCGGCGCCACCTCAGCTATGCTGTTGGCTGTGTCAGTGAGCACCTGGGTGATCTTGTATTCCAGTTCCCAAAGGTCCAGCGACCCTTCGCTGGTGTGGTTAGGGAATGCAGAGGTATACATCATGGAGGCTATCATTTCGGAGGCCGTGAAGAGGGCTTTTTCCACTTCCAGACGTGTTATAGTCTCACGCCTGCCGTTGGACTGAGTGTTGGACACTTAGATCCACTGCTCCCTCTTGCCTTTGTATATACACATCCATACCCATTTAAAAAGGTTTGTAACTTTGATGGTCAGGCAGCCAAATAGAAAGGTATTTTATTTAAAGATGTTAAAAATATTAGAAGTAATAAATATTGATCCTAGGAGAAAAGCCGCATGCCGCGAAAGATCACATTCAAGGGGAAGAAATCTGGAAGGATGTTTTTCATATCCTCGTCGGTGACCAGCAACCTTGGCCTAAAGGAGATGATGGAAATCGTCTTCACAAATGCCGATTCCTACAAAGAGATAGCCATCATACTGCTGGAGTGGATGAGGACCAAGAGCGACCAGGAGAATAGGGGCAAGACCAGGTGGGTCACCACCAGCGAGCTCTCCCAGTACATCAACGAAAGGTTGATGGTCACCAGGAGGAGCGCCGCCTATGCGGTGGTCAAGAACTTTTTGATCCCCCTGGGAATTCTGGAGTACCGCCCTTCCGAGTCCAAATACCTCATAAGTAGGGACTTTGCCGGTGCTCTGAAAAGGCTGGCTGAGGCCTATTACAAGTGGACGGGATAGGTTTATATAAATTGGTTATAAATAACGTTATAAGGTGAGAGGGATGACCGAGAATCCTCGGTGGGCAGGAGTCGGGGCAAAGTTCGCACACCTCACTGCCGCTCACCCCTGCTTTGGCGAGAAGGCCCATTTCAAGGTGGCGAGGATCCACCTCCCCGTGGCGCCGGCCTGCAACATCCAGTGCAACTACTGCGTGAGGAGCATCAACAAATGCGAGCAGAGGCCAGGGGTTGCCGCATACATATCCACGCCGGAGGGTGCCATGGAGAGGCTGGAGGCGGAGTTGAAGGCCAGCCCGAATCTGAAGGTCGTGGGCATAGCAGGTCCCGGAGACAGCCTAGCGAACCCGGCGACGTTCAAGGTGCTCAGGGGGCTAAAGGAAAAGCACCCGGAACTCATAGCATGCCTCGCAACCAACGGCCTGCTAGCGGCGGAGAAGGCCGATGAGCTGAAGGGGCTGGGAGTCTCATCTGTTACGATAACAATCAATGCTGTGAATCCGCAGGTTGGGGCCAAGATCTACGAATATGTGGCCTATAAGGGCAAGGTCTATCGCGGCGTCGAGGCCGCCAGGCTTCTGATCGAAAAGCAGCTTGAGGGGGTCGAGGCCCTGGCCGAGAGGGAAATCGTGGTCAAGGTCAACACTGTGCTGATCCCGGAGGTCAACAGGGATGAGATCGCTAAGGTTGCCGAAGAGGTGGCCAAGAGGGGCGCCAGCCTCATGAACATAATCCCCCTCATACCGATACACCGCTTCAGCAAGGCGCGGGGACCGACCTGCGCTGAGCTGGAGGCGGCGAGGGCGGCCGCCGAGAAATACCTCCCGCAGTTCAGGCTCTGCAGGCAGTGCAGGGCAGACGCCTGTGGCGTTCCAGGGATGGAAAAGGGGCGCGAGTCGGGCTCCGAGTACTTCCACGGCTAGGGCGCAGAGCAACATGTAGAAGGGCATGGTTGAAGGACCAGAACTGCTGGTAAGTATTTTAATCCTATTGGGAATATGGATTTCAAGGTTGTTCAGAACATGATTGAGGATCTGACGGACTCCAATCTCGGTGATAGGATAGCAACGAAGAAGCTCCTCATAGTCGAGTTTTGGGATCCATGGTGCGGCATCTGCGAGGAGATGGCGCCAGTTTATGAAGGGCTTGCCCAGAAATATGATGGGAAGGCGGCATTTGCTAGGCTCAACATGAGGGACAACAAGGGGTCGCCTGACAAATATGAGGTTTACGTAACACCCACCTTCATCTTCTTCAGGGAGGGCAAGGAGGCGGCCAGGACAGGGGGATTGATCGAACCGGACGCCCTAGAAGAAGAATTTAAAAGACATTTCTGAAGACCAAGGAAGCTATCGGCAGCCCTCCCTCCAATTGCAGGTTTTACATTCCATTCCGCTGGAAAGGCGGGAATGAAACTTTATTATGCCGGCGCATACGTCCATATCAGAAGGATGTCAGGGCACCATGATCAAGGCTGTTGTCACGGATGTGGACGGCACCATCACCAATTATGAAGACCACCTGGGGGTGGAGGCCCTGGTCGCCATCAGGAGACTGGAGGACCATGGGATCCGGGTTGTGCTCTGCTCGGGCAATGCCCTCTGCGTCCTGAAGGCGCTCGGGCGGTACATGGGCTGCAGCGGACCCCTGGTGGCAGAAAATGGCGGCGTAGTCGACTACAAAGGCCGCATGTATGTGCTCTGTAAGACCAGGGAGGGGAAGAAGGTTGTCCAGCGGCTTAAGGATAGGTACGGGGAGAAGATCTCCGAGTCCTGGTCGAACAGATACAGGTTTGTGGACATGGCCATTCTGAGGACAATCGGCTACGATGAGGTGGCAGAGGTCGTTAGGGGCTTCAGAGGGATGAAGGTCCTGGACAGCGGCTTCGCCTACCACATCATGGACGAGACTGTGAATAAGGGGGTTGGCGTGTCTAAGGCCCTTGGCCTCCTGGGTGTGGAGAAGGGGGAGGCGGCAGGCGTGGGGGACAGCATAACGGACCTGGAGCTGCTCCAGGCCTGCGGATATAGAACCATGGTAGCCAACGGGGACGTAAGGCTGAGGGGGACAGTGGACTACATCGCCAAGGAGAAGTTTGGCAGGGGCTTCGCAGAGGTGGCCGAGAGGGTGCTGGCAATGGGGAAGGCCTGATCTCCTTGGAGGGGCGCGAAGCGAGGAAGCGGACCGAGAGGACCTTTGACAGGGCCGCTGAAGACTTCGATTGCGCCCGTCGGCTCCCGTGGCCCAGCATCGAGGAGATGGGCAGCCTGGAGGGAAAGCTAGTCCTGGACTTGGGGGCGGGCACCGGAAGGAATTCGAGGCACCTGCAGGAACTGGGGGCTTCGGTGGTTGCCGCGGACGTTTCCGCGGGAATGCTTGGTGTCCTGAGGCGAAAGCCAGGAGCTGGCCAGGGCATCCAGGCTGTGAGGTGCGATGCCATGAGCCTCCCTTTCCAAGATTCAGTTTTTAATGCGGTTGCATTCGTTGCGACCCTCCACCACATCCCATACAGCAGCGGGAGGAGGGCGGCGGTCGTGGAGGTGAAGAGGGTTATCGCCAACGGGGGGATGGCCCTTATCACCGTATGGGCACCCCAGGAACTTCCCAGGGGGGCGAGATCCGCAGGTGGGGGCTGCGGAGGGAAAGGGGACATCTGCGTCCCCTGGGCAGGGAAGGGTGAGAGGTACTACCACATCTTTGATGCAGAGGAGCTGCGGGCACTCCTGGTGGAGGCGGGCCTCTCGGTGGCGAAGCTTTACCGCGAGCAGGTCTCCAGCAGGGGAGTCGGGACCAACCTGGTGGCGGTTGCGTCGAAGTAGGAGATTTGCATTCTTATTAGGACCCGTGGGGAATCTCCTACAGTGGTTGAGGGCAGAGGGGGGATTGTGCCGGTGGTGACAGCCATGGAGACCGTTGCCAGGAGGATCATTGAGGCCTACAAGGCGTCCCCTTCCATGGGCCACAGCGGGCTGGCGAAGCTCAAGTACAGGGCATCCTCTGAGGCAGGCCTGTCGAGGGTCCCGAGGAACCATGAAATCATAAGGTACCTCCGGCAGGGCGAGGAGTGGATGATATCAGTCCTGAGGGGGAAGGGGGTCAGATCGGCCTCAGGCATATACACCGTCGCCGTCATGACCAAGCCATGCCGGTGCCCGAAGGAGGAGCCCTGCAGCTACTGCCCGGGAGGGCCGGGGGAGGGGACCCCCCAGAGCTATCTCGGGAACGAGCCGGCCCTGATGAGAGGGGTCCAGACGGGTTTCGACCCCTACCTGCAGGTGAAGTGCAGGCTGGGGCAGTATTCGGCCATAGGCCATAGGCCGTCCAAGGTGCAGCTGATCATAATGGGAGGCACCTTCCCTGCCACGGATCTCGACTACCAGGAGTGGTTTGTCTGCAGGTGCCTCCAGGCGATGAATGATTATCCCCTGGAAGTGGCCCATGCCCGGTGCGATCTGGAGGATGCCCAGAGGAGGAATGACTCAAGCAGGGTCAGGTGCATTGGGTTGACCATGGAAACCCGTCCTGACTGGGCAGGGAAGGCCCAGATAGACAGGATGCTGGGCCTTGGCGCAACGCTGGTGGAGACGGGCGTCCAGGCGCTTGACGATGGGATTCTGGCTGGCGTCAACAGGGGCCACGGGACCTCGGACGTCGTGGAGGCGACGAGGGGGCTGAGGGACAGTGGACTGAAGGTGGGCTACCACATGATGCCTGGACTCCCGGGGAGCGATCCTTCGAGGGACCTGGCAGACCTGAAGAGGATCTTCGAGGACCCGGGCTTCAGACCGGACTACCTGAAGATCTACCCCACCCTTGTCATTGGGGGGACGGCCCTCCACAGGCTCTGGAGGGAGGGGAAGTACACCGCCCTCTCTACCGAGCGGGCAGCCAGGATCATATGCGAGGCCCACCGCTTCTTCCCCCGCTGGGTGAGGGTCGCCAGGATCCAGAGGGACGTCCCGGCGGACATCATCGCCGCCGGCGTCAAGAAGAGCAATTTGAGGGAGATTGTGGACGCCATGATGGCGGAGGAGGGGATACGGTGCAGCTGCATCAGGTGCCGAGAGGTAGGGCTCTCTGCCATCAGGGGCGGCAAGGGCGAAACAGGCAGAGTCACCCTTTCGAGGGAGGCATACGAAGCGGGGGGCGGGACCGAGGAGTTCCTATCCTTCAACAGCAGCGTGGGCGACCTGCTCGTCGGATTCCTTCGACTGAGGATCCCCTCGCCCAATGCCCACAGGGCAGAGGTGAGGGGGGCCGCTGTGGTGAGGGAGCTGCACATATATGGCCCGCAGGTGGCCGTCGGAGAGAAGGGCGGCGACGGCTTCCAGCACAAGGGCTTCGGGGCCAGGCTCCTGGCGGAGGGCGAGAGGATTGCCAGGGAGGAGTACGGCCTGAAAAGGATTGCTGTGCTGCCGGGCGTCGGAGTGAGGGGCTACTACAGGGCGAAGGGCTACAGGAAGGCTCCGTCCTCGCCATTCCTGGTGAAAGGGCTCGCCTAAAATGGCAGTTCTGCATCAGGCTTTTATTCATGCATTTTGTGATTTACTGATGAAGGCTTTGCTATGGCAGTGGATGAGGCGGTTCCCGATATAGCATCGATAAAGTCCGGCCTGATGGCAGATCTCGTTAGCAGTGGGAAGGTCACCAAGCAGGTGATAGTCCCGGAGAGGGTTGTGCTGGCAATAAGGAGGGCAGCTGAGGCTGGGGATATCATAGGGTTGGAGGAGCTCTCCAAGCTGAAGGCTTCCTGCGACCAGGCCGGCGTGGGAATCACCTTCCGGGAATTGGACAAAAGAGTCGAGGAGCCGGACGACGCTTCGCTTAGGCTTGCCCATGAGGACGGGCTGCCCCTCGTCACTTCCAACGCCAATCTGGCCAAGGTGGCTGAGGCGATGGGCGTTCAGGTCATTTCCGGAAGCGCGAGACCCAGTTCGCCGCCGCTCTACCAGAAGTACTTCGATGCCCCCGACGGCAACGACATAATGTCCATCCACCTCAAGGAGGGGCTCCCCCCCAGGGGAAAGATAGGCAAGCCAGGGAGCTGGCACCTCGAGGAGCTCGGCAGCGAGGCCATCCAGAAGCCGGAGCTGGACCGGATTGTGAGGGACATCCTGGAGAGGGCCGAGGCGGGGGAGGGATTCCTGGAGATAAAGCGCGAGGGGTCCGACATCATAATGCTGATGGACAACAGGATCATCATCACCTACCCGCCCTTCTCGGACAGGCTCGAGGCGACCATCACCAGGAAGGTGGCCGAGCTGGAGATAGAGGATTACGGCCTAGACGAGAAGCTCATCGCGCGGTTCAGGGAGAGGGCCGAGGGGGTGCTCATCGCCGGGGCTCCGGGGATGGGAAAGACGACCTTTGCCCAGGCCCTAGCTAAATTCTACCTCCGCCAGAGCAAGATCGTGAAGACCATCGAGTCCCCGCGGGACCTTCATCTCCCGCCCCTGGCCACCCAGTACTCCAAGACGCGCTCAACATCCGAGGAGCTCCATGACGTCCTCCTGCTGAGCCGCCCGGACTATACCTTCTTCGACGAGATGAGAGATACCGACGACTTCCGGATGTTCACAGACCTGAGGCTTGCGGGTGTTGGCATGGTGGGCGTCATCCACGCCACCTCAGCCATCGACTCGGTCCAGAGGTTCATCGGGAGGGTCGAGCTGGGGGTGATCCCCTCCGTCATTGACACCGTGGTCTTCATCCACATGGGGCGAGTGGAGAGGGTCTACGAGCTGGAGACGAGTGTGAAGATCCCCTTCGGCCTGACCGAGGCAGACCTCACCCGGCCTGTGGTGCTGGTTAAGAATTTCCAGACAGGGGAGGTGGAGTTTGAGATCTATGTCTTCGGCGAGAGGACCTTCGTCGTCCCGGTGAAGAGCGGAAGGCAGTCGCATCCATCGCGGCCGCGGGATTCCATGGTCAGCGCCGTGGTTGGGAGGATCGTCGGGAAGTACGTTTCAATGGATGAGGTGCAGATGGACGTGACCGAGAGGGAGGTCACAGTATATGTTCCGCCTCAGAGCGTCTCGTTGGTGATAAGGAAGTGCCGGAAGAAGCTCCAGAAGATCGAGGAGAAGATGGGCCTGCGTATCACCGTGAGGCCCATGAGCTAGCAGCGGTGTCCATAGTGCGGAAGCGGGCAGTCACACAGGCTCTGTCGGGGCACTTCTCTGAGGAGGAGGTGAAGTCCTCTCTCAAGGGCATCGACATCATCGGGGACATGGCCATAGTGAAGCTCCCGAGGGCCCTCGAGGGAAGGGGTCATGAGGTCGGCGAGCTTCTGCTGGGCACGCTCAGCGTTCAGTCGGTTTACAGGCAGACCACCCCTGCGGCTCCTGGCACCAAGGTGAGGGGGCTCGAATGGCTGGCGGGGAGGGTGGGGACCGAGACCCTCCACCG
>CAYZHK010000037.1:0-15203 GCA_964477685.1 uncultured Nitrososphaerota archaeon | reverse complement strand
ACTATTCATTGGCATACCCAAAGAAAGATGTGCGGCCACTGGAGCAAAAATATCCCGGCCGTGGAATGTTGGGTCGACGGGGGACCTATGAAGGCTGGGGTTGGTCAACTCCCTGGCCTCCTCCACGCCATCGCTCCGCGCCGCCAGCGCCAGCAGCCCGTTGTCTGGCCCTACGAAGGCATAGTTTCGCGTCCTGATCGCGATGGCCCTCCGCCCTGTTCCCACGCCCGGGTCCACCACGGCCAAGTGGACTGTCCCCTTGGGGAAGAACCGGTAGGAGGAGAGGAGGACAAAGGCTCCCCCCTTCACATCGAAGCTGCCAATCTCCGACGTGATGTCCCGGATGTCGGCGCCGGGGTCTACCCCCCGGATGACCTCCTTCATAATGGCGAGGTAATGCCCACCGAAGTCGGTTGTCAGCGTGACTATGCCCAATAACAAACCTCCCACTGCCTGCAGAAAAGTATATAATAAATCTGCTTGATAACCTGTTGGGGTTCATACAATGAGTCTCCCTCCGCTAATCATGCTGCCGGGTCCCACAAACGTGCCTCCACGCGTGTACGCTGCCATGAACAAGCCAATGATAAACCACCGCGGGGCAGAGTTCCATGAGCTCTTCCCCAGGATGATCGACAACGCCAAGAAGGTCTTCCAGACCCAAAACGACCTGTATGCCTTGACGTCGTCGGGGACAGGCGGCGTGGAGTGCGCGGCGAGCAACATCCTCCAGCCGGGCGAGAAGATCCTCATCCCCGTCGGCGGAACCTTCGGCGAGAGGTTTGCGGCCGCCTTCAGGATGTACGGTATCCAACCGGTTGAGCTCAAGGTGGAGATGGGAAAGACCCCGACCGCCGAGCAGGTGAGGGAAGCCCTGAGGGCGGACAAAAATATCAAGGCCGTTGGAGTGATATACAACGAGACCTCCACCGGCACAACCGTGAGGGAGCTGCCGGAGATAGGGCAGGCTGCCAAGGAGCACGGCGCCCTCTTCATCGTGGACGCCATATCAGTTCTGGGGGGCGACGACCTGCCGGTGGACAAGTGGGGGATCGACGTCTGCATCACGGCCAGCCAGAAGGCGCTGGCCACGCCGCCGGGCCTGGCCCTGCTATCTGTCAGCAGGGACGCGTGGCGGTTGATAGAGAGGGCAAAGCCTAGGACCGAATACTTTGACCTAATCAAATATAAAAAGTTCGCCGACGAGAAGAAGGAGACCCCATTCACACCGGCCATCAACCTCTTCTTTGCCATGGACGAAGCCCTCCAGCTTATCCAGGAGGTCGGCCTGGAGCGGTGGATCGGTAGGCATAAGCTTGCCGCCAGGGCCTACTACGCGGCCTTTGGTGCTCTGGGCCTTTCCTTCTTTGCAGAGGAGAAGAGCAGGTCGAATGTTGTGATTGCAGTGAACATGCCGCCCAAGATCAGCGCCAAGGACCTAAGGGGCAGGCTGAGGAAGAAGTATGGCGTTGTGGTGGCAGGAGGGTTCGGTAGCCTGAAGGACTCCATATTCAGGGTTGGGAGCATGGGCATCGTCACCTCCAGGGAGGTGGTGACCGCAATCTCTTCGGTTGAGGCCGCACTCCATGAGCTCGGCTATCCGGCGGTGGTCGGGGTAGGCCTGAGGGCCGCCGTCCCGCTGCTCTCCGAATTGTAATTTTTTTTCACTCGTTTTCTCTCTTAAAAAGGATCAGATTCATTGCATTTTGGCTCACGGCTCCAACGATCCGCTGGGGGTCCCTCTTGTCATAAACATAGGCATAGGGCTGGTTGTGCACTATCATCTTCTCCAGGATGGAGGTGATGTCCTCCTCCAGTTCGATCCTCACGAAATCCGTCCTCATTATTTCGGATACCTTTATTCCGCCCCATTCCCTGGGGGGCACCCTGGAAATTTCATTGTTCGATATGGTGCCGATCGCCTCCGCGCTCTCGGAAAAGACTAGATATGTCTTGCCAAAGTAATTGGGGTTCTCGCCGACGAAATCCTCGAGGGTAATGTCCCCTGGAGTTTCGTCGATGATCATGGACATGATGTCCTTGGCCTTCAGTTCGGAGACAACCGTCCTGGCATAGGACGGGCTGATGAGGCCTGCCGCCTCGTCCTTGGTGGGCGGCTCGGTATGATCTTTGGAGTACTTAAGGAGAGGGGGGAAAAGGAGGATCACGACAATAACGCTAAATGTGTAGAGCGAAAAGAGCTGCCCGTCTATCATCCCCGCCGATAGGAGCGCCAACATCAGGGCCACGTCCACTGCGCCCTTGGACATCAGGCCGAATCCTATCGGGATAGCCCCATGAACCTTCGCCAGGACCCCCCCAACCAGTCCGCCGAAAAACTTCCCCGCCGAACAGAGGAACAGGACGCCCACAACCATGACGATGGGCATGGCAAGGAAAGAAAAATCGAAGTAGAGCCCTATGCCAGCGAAGAATATGGGGACGAAAAAGCCATAGGCCAGACCCTGCATGCCCTTGCCGATGTCGGAATGGATCTCCTTGGAAAGTGGGGAGAGGGCGATGCCCAGCAGCAGCGCTCCTATTGCCCCGTGGAGGCCACTCTCCTCTGCCGCCACCACAAAAAGGAGGGTAACGCCGATTAGGATGCCCAAAGAGGTCTCCTTCGCCCTACCGTGCCTCCTGGTGAACTGAATGATCCTCGGCACGAGGTAAATGCCCGCCACCGAGGCTATTAGGAAATAGAAAAGGATGATCCCAACCATGACAGTGACGCTGAAGGCAAGCGAGCCGGTCTCCATGTTGCCTATGCCCATCACCATGCTGACCACCAGCAAGCCGATGAATTCGACAACGGCTCCCGATGTGAACATTATGAGCCCCAGGGGCTCCTTCAGGGTTCCCATGTCGCAGAGGACCTTCGCCAGGACGCCGAGGCTTGTGATTGCGAAGATTGAAGATATGGCAATGGACTCCCTGAACGCCATCCCATACATGGAAAAGAACTGCATCGAAAGAAGGAATGGCACAAGGAATGTGGAGAGCGCAAGGAAGATCACCCTCTTCTTGAGGACCGAGAGGAGCCCTGCGATGTCGATCTCTTCGAAGCCTATCAGAAAGAAGAGGAATATTATGCCCAGCTGAAGGAAGAAGCTCACGGATGCCGTGGGCCTGACCAGATCCAAAACGCTGGGACCGAGCAGAATCCCTGCAATTATGTAGCCAAGTATAGATGGCTGCTTCAGCCTCTGGCAGACCTCCTCGAAGACCTTTGCCAGGAGAAGGAGGAGCGCTATGTAGGCAAGTTCTTCGATCATCAATGGGCACTGGAAATTGTCTTGCTTTCAGTGCTAAAAAAGGTAGCCATTCAGCACCTGCGCCGGTCTCCGGCAACGCGCCCCCCTTCAGGTTTTCCGCCCAACGAGCTCGATGTGCATCCTGAGGTAATTGCGAAGTGCTTTTGTTATGATAAAATTCATCCTCACGTGGTCCTCCCCCCTCCTCCCAAGCTCTCTGGCCAGCCACGGCCTTCTCAACAGCATCGTTGCCTTCTGGGCGGCCTCCTCATAATTGTCGACAAGGAAGCCTGTGGAGCCATCAATCACCTGGAGCGTTATCCCCCCTGCCCTCTTTGCGACAACCGGGACCCCCTTCCAGAGCGCCTCTGAGACAGTGAGGCCGAACCCTTCCCTTATCGAGAGCTGGAGCGCGACACTCATGGCCCTCTGAAAGGCATTTACCTCCTTATCTCCCACGCCATCCCGGTTGGAGAGGATGAAGACATCCCTATCTCCGCTGGCGAAGTCCACGGTCTTCCCGTACCATTCGGACGCCTCTGGGTCATCCCTTGCGAAGGATCCTATCAGAAGAAGCTGGACGGATGGCATCTTCTCCTTGATCAGCCTGTACGTCCTTATGGCGCCCAGCGGGTCCTTCCACGGGTCGAACCGCCCGACCTGCCCCACTATGGGCTTGTCCGGATCGACCCCGTACCGCCCCATTATTTCCTGCACCTCGTTCGGGAGCATCCCAATGTTCTTCGGGGCAAGCGGATCTATGGTCGGATGGTCGATGAGGGCCCTTATCCCCAGGTCTTTCGGTATGTACTTCTCCATTGAGAATATGGCCAGATCGTATTTTTTCACGAGACCCGCAATGCCTCTCCATACCTCACCGTTGGGCTCTGAGGTGTCAATGTGGCACCTCCAAACCCATTTTCCGCCACTTTTGTAATCTATCAGTGGCAGCGGCTGCGGGTCATGGATTGTCACCACGTCTCCGCCAAGGTCAAGCGATCCGAAATTCTCCTTTGCGTTGTTCAGGTATGCGCTCCAGTCGCCATCGGAAAGGCACGCCCCTTTCTTGCCCTGAAGGCAATTGTGGATCTCCTTGGTTATTGAAAAGAAATTCTCGTCTCCCTTTATCGTCTGCCAGGAGATGTCTATCCCCAGAGACCTTGCAAGGGGTATGGTCCTGCTCAGGATTTCGGCCACGCCACCGCCGAAGCGGGTGGCATTGATATGGACCACCCTCTCTCCCTTCACCTTCTCAGCAAGCTGCCTTATCCCCTCGACCTCCTCGGCTCCCACTATGGAGATGTAATCGTCTATACCGGCCATTTAGCCCATCAACTCAACCAGTTTTTCCCCGCCCAGGCTGTGCACGAGCGCCACGACCGCGTCTAGGCGGGTAAAGATGCCAACGATCTTGCGGTCCTCTGCGGTCACCGGCATCCCGCTGATGTTCCTCTGCATCAAGGTGCCTATGGCCTCTCCCAATTCAGTGCTGGGAAGGCAGGAGTGGGCTTCTCTCGTGTACACGGCTTCCACACGGTCCGAGAGGCCTTCAATTTCTTCCAATGTCAGCCTTCCAATCTGAACCTGTTTGAAGACATGCTCCACCACTTGGCCTATGGTCAGGATTCCACTCAGGATCCCGCCTGCCTCGACGGGGAGCCTCCTCACCCGCTTCTCCACCATGCTCTTGGCCGCCTCGTAGACGGTCGCCTCAGGGCAAATCCGCACGACATTCCGCTTCATGAGCCCCTCCACGGGCGTCTTCATTCTTGTCCCCACAAAGCTGCGGAGGATATCCTGCTCCTCAATGATCCCCTTGTAATTGTTATTCTGGTCCACGATTACCACGTGGCCGATGAAATTTTCAGCCATATACTCAAGGACCATCTTGATGGGGGCACCCTCCTGGAAGACCTGATAGCTCTCGTCGATCAGAATGAAGACCGGCTCCGTCAGCAGCGACTCCGCGCCCTCCTTCCCCCTTATGGCACTTCCCCTGGTGCCAATGAGGACCTCCAGAATCCGCCTCTTGTTTATTATCCCTCTGAATTTTCCCACCGAGTCGACAACCGGAACCCTGTACGGTGTCCCGTTGGGCTTCATTGCCTCGACGACGGACATCAGCGTACTTTCCCAATTAACAACAACCTTGCTCGTGGCCAGGTCCAGCAGCTTCACAATCCTCACCCCATTCACATGGCTGCGCCATTGGCCGATAGGCCATGGAAATGGCTGTGCGCCCCTCAAACCTGATCCCCCCAATCCCTGGGGGGCATCTCCAGCAGCAGCTGCAGCAGATGCAGTGGCTGACTGTGGCGCAGCTCATTGTCTACGATATAAGATATGCTGCCAACACTCTTGTTTCTATCGGGCGAGAGATCGTTTCATCGGCCCAGCTTCTTGAGAAGCCATGCCATGTTCCTCCCCAGATCTTCCATGGTCCTCATCCCCTCGGCGTCATTCTCAACTTCACCCTTCCGGTGGCCGATGCCTAGGTTCCAGTAGCTGGACCCTGGCACTACCATCTGGCTGATGAGGAAGAAGTGATTTATGGCGTCGAAGGTGGGGACGGCCCCGGCCCTCCTAACGGCCACGACCGCCACCCCCACCTTCCGCCTGAACATGTCCGAATTGGCGCGCGCCACAGAGCCGCTCCTGTCAATGAGCGCCTTCATCTCGGATGTCATCATGGAGAAGTAAACGGGAGAGCCGAGGATGATCCCGTCGGCCTCCAGCATCTTTCCTATGTATTCGTTAAGCCGGTCTCTGCTGTAGACGCACCTCCTGTCCTTCCTTTCGATGCATCCTCCGCAGGCCCTGCAGCCCCTCAGGTTTTTCCCTGCCAGCTGAACCAGCTCAGTCTCGATGCCCTCCTCCCCAAGAACCTTCAGGACCCTCCTGATCAGCAGCGCAGTGTTGCCGTCCCTCCTGGCACTGCCGTTGAACGCCACAACTTTCATGCGTGCTCGTCAAATGGGCTTCCCATCGCCCTCACTGCCTAGGCAGGGCATACTTGTAGACAATGGCGCAGGTGCCCTCGCTGCTCACCATGCAGGGCCCCACCGGGTGTTCGGGGGTGCACCCCTTTCCGAAGAGGGGGCAATCCTTCGGCCCCACCTCGCCCTTCAGGACAGCCCCGCAGCTGCACCCCTCCGGCATCCTGTCCTCCTTTTCAATTTTCAAACCGAACCTCCCGACCGCGTCCGATGCCTCGAACTTTTGCCTCAAACCCATCCCCGACTTGGGGATCATGCCTATGCCCCTCCAGAAGGAATCCCTCGCCTCGAAGGCCTCCGCCATAGCCTCCTGGGCCCTCCTGTTGCCAGAATCCCTGACCGCCCTCCGGTATTCGTTGACCGCATCGTACGTCCCGTCCACCCTCTGCTTCACAATATTCATTACCCCCATCATAACGTCGAGGGGCTCGAAACCAGAGATGACCATCGGCTTCCGGTATTTCTCCGCGAGCGCCCTGTAGGGCTCCGCTCCGATGATTGTGGAGACGTGGCCCGGGCAGATGAAGCCGTCGATATTGGCACAGCTCTGGAGGAGGAACTCCATGGCAGGGGGGATGAGCCTGTGGGAGGAGAAGACGCTCATATTCTCCGGCAGCCCCCTGACAACCTCCACTGCCGTCATGGGTGCAGTCGTCTCGAATCCAATGGAGAAATGGACATACTGCTCGCCCCCATGCTCCCGGGCCAGCCTGATGGCGTCCTCGATGCTGTAGATGACCTTGACCCTGCCGCCTCTCGACTTCGCCTCCGCCAAGGATGTCGCGTTCCCCGGCACCCTGAGGAGGTCACCAAAGGTGGTGATGGTCACCCCACCCCTCATGGATAGCCCTGCCACTGCATCGATCTCGTTCCCCGGCGTGACGCAGACTGGGCAACCCGGGCCGGCCACGACCTTCACCTCCCCCGGAAGGAGGTCCCTTATGCCCGAGTGGGTGATGGCCCACTCATGGGTCCCGCAGACGTGCATTATCCTGAAAGTCCCGCCCCTGGACAGCTCGGCTATCCTCTCTGCCGCCGCCTTGACCAGCTCCTTGTCCCTCAACGCCGAGAACAAGCGCCCCGCACCTCAAGGCTCCATTTCGGCCTTCATGATCTCTCTCCAGGTGGCAAGGATCTCGGCCGCCTCCTCACTGCTCACCTTGCTGATGGCGTAGCCCGTATGGATCAGGATGTAATCACCTTCGGCAACGCCTTCCCCCGCCAGGAGCGCGATGGACGCCTCCCTCCTTATGCCGCCTATATCTACCTCGGCATGGTCGCCCTCTACCTTCAGCACCTTAGCCGGAACCGCTAGACACAAGGGGAATCACCAGAGCAGTTGGGAAATGAAATGGTTGCTGTTCTTGGGGAAGGAATACCTTCGCCGATAGATAAGCCTATTCCGGCTCCTGTCCCGCCAGACATGCAACAATTAATAAATCCGTCTGCGGCAATAGTCTCAATCTCCCGGGGTGATCACATACAATTCAAGGTCCTTGCGCTGTCCGACATCCACGGGAAGATATCCGCCCTCACCTCCATACTGGCGAAGGCCCAGCCCTCGCGGCCTGACCTGGTGGTGGTCGCAGGGGACATCACGCACTTCGCAACCAGGTCGGAGGAGGTGTGGTCGATCCTCGAAGTGATAGGGCGGTCCGGTCTACCCTACTGCTACGTCCTGGGCAACTGCGACCCGCCCCAGTTCAAGGGGGGCATCGACGGAATGGGCATGTGCCTCGAATCCAACTGCTTCACCGTCGGCGGCTTCAGCATTATTGGCGCTGGAGGCTCCACCTCAACCCCCTTCGGGACGCCCTTCGAGACCTTTGAGGAGGACATCATAGACCGGCTGGAAATGGGAAGGTCCAGATGCCAGGGCCAAAGCCGCCCAAACCTCATACTCGTCACCCACAACCCCCCTCGGGGGCAGATCATCGACAAGACGAGGGCAGGGTCGCATGTCGGGAGCCCCAAACTGCTGAAGTACATACTCGACATAAAGCCCATACTGGCCCTCTCCGGGCACATCCACGAGGCAATCGGTTCGGAGCTGATCGGAGACACAACGGCGGTAAACCCTGGGCCGGCCTTCCGGGGTTCATACGCCCTGATCGAGGTTGATGTGGAACGGAGGCAGGCCTTTGTCCATCGCGGATCGCTATGACCTCAAACTCTACCAAAGGCTCCTGCCCAAGATGGAGGAGCTCTGCAGGTCTGCATTCACCGAAATAGGCTGCCACGGGTGGGAGCATGTCCTGAGGGTCCGGCGGCTGGCCTCAGTGATAGGCGACCGGGAGGGAGGGAACCTTGCCATCATAGACGTGGCGGCCCTCTTCCATGACACCATGAGGCTGGACGAGGACCACGCCCTGAGGAGTGCCGAATTCGCCTCCACAACCCTCTCCACATGGGGCTTCAGCAGGCCCTTCATTGAGGGGGTCAGCGAGGCGATTGCCTGCCACAGCTATTCAGCAAAAAGGGGCGCAGGCTCCATCGAGGCCAAGGCGCTCGCAGATGCCGACCGCCTCGATGCCATGGGGGCGATGGGCGTCTACAGGACTATCCAGTACAACCTGGAGAATGGCTACCACGCCGAAAGGGTGGCTGAGCACATAAGGGACAAGCTGCTGAAGCTGGAGCCGCTGCTCTACACAGAGACTGCCAAGGCGATGGCAAGGGGGAGGTCCGAGATCCTCAGCATCTATTTGGAGGCTCTGGAGGAGGAGCTCTTCGACGCCAGGAGCTCCAAATAGGATTTGGTCGTGAGCTCTTCCTTCGGGACCTGGAGCCTCTCGGCCAAGCTGTGGAGCCTTTCTCCCACGTCCTCGCCTGAGGCACCCTCCTCCAGCACCAGCTCTAACTCCACGAAATCCCCGAGCCCCTCGACCGAATCGAGGGAAACCTCTGCACCATCCATGGCATAGATCCGCCGGTCCTTCCTTACCACGAAAGCCTCCTCAAATCCAAGCCTCCTCAGTATCATGGCGACCGCCGACCCCTCGCCCACCCTTACCTCCACCTCCTCCCTTCTCTTCACGCCGGAACCTGTGCGCCTCCCCTTGAAGGTGAGAATGCAGTCACCTCCCTCATACCTCAGCCTCAGCGCCTCGTCCCTCCATCTGAGGTCGTAGCAGGGGTGCCTGAAATAGACGTCCCTCTGGGAGACTTCGCGTAGGAACCTCCCCCCGGCAGCGATTATTCTCCCGGCAATCTCCTCCCTGCTGCCGATCTTCGCCTTTAGCTCCACCTCATCAGCCAAAATGGGCTCCCCTCACCCCCTAATGTCGGGTCACTATCTATAAATACCGAGGTTTCCCTTCTTCCTCCATTGCCGCCCAGCCGGTCGGTGTGCTTCAGCTTGAAGGATCCCCAAAAAAACCTCGCCAATGCCATAACGGCCATACTCAACGCCCCGCTTATCTCCCTCTATACCTTTGCCTACACGATAGCCGCGCTCGCGCCTCCCAATTCCCTCCTGATATTCCTCATCACAACAGCCTTCGCCACGCTTCTCCCAATGGCCGTGATCTTCTATATGTTCAGGAGGGGCCAGCTGGGGGACATGTATGCCTACGAGCGGCAGACCCGCTTCAG
Organism: uncultured Nitrososphaerota archaeon; assembly: GCA_964477685.1. Lineage (GTDB taxonomy): Archaea > Thermoproteota > Methanomethylicia > Methanomethylicales > Methanomethylicaceae > JACTUC01. The sequence goes on along the minus strand of CAYZHK010000037.1, from coordinate 5,359 downwards.
GCCCTTCATGGGAGCCATTGCCTGCTACCTGCTGGGCCTCATCACCCTGCTAGCCGCCTCCGCCCCCCTGCTGGTACTTGCTCTGATGGTCGGCTATATGGTCAACACGATCATCATGATGCTGATCACCCTGCGCTGGAAGATCAGCATCCATGCCTCGGGGATCGCTGGGCCTGCCACCTTCCTTGTCTATGCCTTTGGCCTCCAATTCTGGTGGATGTGGCTACTGATCCTGCCGGTGGGGTGGGCAAGGCTTAAGCTGAGGGCACATACCCCCAGCCAGGTGGTCGTGGGCTTTTTCCTCACCGTCGCCCTGACCTACCTGCAGCTCCTTGTCTATCTGGGCTGAAGGGAAAGATTTTAAATAGGCTCACTTTGTACTGCTCCTACTGTTAGGTGTCACCGTATGGCCATCAAGAACGGAGATTTTGTCCTTATCGACTATCTGCTCAAGCTCAAGGACAACAATGAGGTTTTCGACGTCACAATGGAGGATCAGGCAAAGGCGGCAAACGCCTACTCCCCCGACGATGTCTATGAGCCGAAGCTGCTGGTGGTGGGCCAGGGCTGGATGCTTAGGGGGGTCGACGAGGCCCTCCTCGAGATGGAGGAGGGGCAGGAGAAGGATGTGGAGATCGCCCCGTCCAAGGCCTTCGGTGAGAGGGACGGCTCCAAGGTGAGGATTGTTCCGGTGAGGGAGCTTACAAAGCAGGGGGTAACCCCCAGACCTGGGCAGAGGATCGAGGTCGGCGGCTCCCTTGTGACCATAAGGGCCGTCGGCAGCGGGAGGGCCACCATTGACTACAACCACCCGCTTGCAGGCAAGACCATAGTGGGCAAGATCTACGTGCGCAAGGTCGTTTCCGAGGCTGTCGAGAGGATAAGGGAGTTCATCCACAGGCGCATACGCAATGTCAACAAGGACAAGTTCATCATCACGAACCTGGGGAAGGTCGTGACCGTTGAGATGCCCGAGGAGTCCTTCACCCTCGAGGATATCCAATTTGCAAAGAAGGGGCTCGCAAAGGAGATTTCTAAATATTTCCCCGATGTCACCACAGTCCAGTTCACTGAGTCCCACATCGTGAAGGTTGAGCCGCCCAAGGAAGAAAAGGCAGCGGAGCCTGCCGGGGGCGCCCCGGAGTCCAAGGCAGTGGCCCCGGCAAAACCTGCCGACGTAAAGGAAGAGAAGGCACCCGAGAAGGCACCAAAGCCTAGGAAGAAGGGTCCACAACCAAAACAGTAGCCTTACGCAGCTTTTTCTTGCAGGGGGTTTCCCCCGAGACATCCTCGGGGACCCCCAGGATCTTTACCTTTTCTCCCTTCCTGACGCCCTCTGGCCTGCAGCGGCTCTCCAGTGGGCACCTTTTCACATCGCAGTCGATGCCTGTGTAGACCATGGTGGCGCCCTCCATGGCATGCTGTGGCTTGATCAATATCTCGATAGGAGCCTGCATGACCTTGGCAACCCGGACGTTTCCCTCATAGAGTTCGCAGTAGTGCTCCTTGTCCTTCAGCTCCACAACCTCATAGGCCCTGCCGGGAACCAGCTTCCCCATGCAGGCCAGGAAGAGCTTGCACTGCCTGCACATGTCAGGGGGGACTGAGGCGACGAACTTGAACCCCTTTGATGCCTGTGCCTCGCCAACTAGGGTGACAACGGTCCTTTCGCGAACCTCTTCCGGCGGCGTCCTCTTTGTGGTTGGCATGGAAAAATCCCTTCAATTTGCCCTCTACTCAATTACCCCGGTGATGCGGGCGACGCTCTCTGCCGCTTCCTTGGTTATTCCGCTCTCCCCAAGGATCGTGTACCTGTCGGGCCTAATGGTGTGGGCTATGGTCATGGCGGTGATTATGTCCTTGTCCTTAATTCCCAGCTCCCTGGCCGTTGTGGGAGCGCCAACCTTGGAGAGGACATCCTTTATTACCCTCCACTCCCCGCCGTGCAGGTACATCATCATTATGGCGCCGACTCCGCACTTCTCCCCGTGCATGGCCTGCCCTGCGCAGATTTTGTCCAGGGCATGGCTGAAGAGGTGCTCTGACCCGCTGCACGGCCTGCTGCTCCCGGCTATACACATGGCATAGCCGCAGCTTATGAGGCCCTCGATCAACGACCTGATACCCTCATCAAACCTCCTTGCGATCAGGTCGATGTTCTCGGTTATGAGCTCGGCCGACATGAGCGCCAGGGAGGCGGCATACTCGCCGTAGTACTCCCCCCTCAGCCTGTGGGCAAGGCTCCAGTCCCTCACAGCCGTGTACTTGGCGGTAATGTCGCCGACGCCACTGACTATGTAGCGCTTTGGCGAATTGGCGATGATCTCGGTGTCTGCCAGCAGCGCCACGGGAGGCTGGGCCATCTTGGACATCGAGCCGTTTGTATCCTTGAGGGCTGCAATGGGGGAGGCAATGCCGTCATGTGCTGCCGAAGTAGGTATGCTTATGAAGGGAATCCCCTGCCTGAAGGACGCCATCTTGGCGACATCTATGGTCTTTCCCCCTCCCACGCTCACCACCATGCTTGACCCTGTCTCGGCTACCACCTTTTCCAGTTCGTCCACTGTGGAAACGGAGGCATCCCTGACACAATAGTCGTGCACCGGGATTCGGAGCTTCCTAATGTTCTCCTTCACCTCAGCCGCCGGGTCCCTTGTATAGCTCTCCCCGCATGCCAGCAGCAGATCGCCCTTGAAGTTCAACCGCCTCAGCACCTCCCCTACCTGCGGGAGTACTTTGGGCCCCACTATCACAAAGCGGGGCAGGTTGATGGCATGAATGTGCATCTTGGGCACCTATAATCTCCTCAATATATCATTATGCCTACCTTGACTGCCAGCGGCACTTACCATCTGCCTGCACCTTCCTACCAATGAACAGCGATTGGTGATGGAGGGTGCCGCCGCCTAACGGTGGTGTCTATGGCGCTCGGTGTTTTAAATGCTTCGTTTGCGCCGGAAACCCGTCATGCTTAAATATGGGAGATAATTCCATTTCAATTAACTTCGCTCATTCTAATCCGTTGTGCGGAGGCTATCGGATTGCTACCGGAAGAAGTCATCAACAAACAAGAGCTATACGAGAAATTGAAGAAGGGCACAACAACTGTAGGAGTAGTCTGCAGAGATGGCATTGTTCTGTCCACCGACAGGAGGGCTACGGCTGGGACCTACATCGCCCACCGGAGGGCCCGCAAGCTCTTCATCCTGGATGACAACAAGGCAGCAACCATAGCCGGCTATGTGGCCGACGCCCAGATGGTCATGGACTGGCTCAAATCCCAGGTCGCCCTAACCAAGATGAACACCCGGTCCTCCATGACCGTCAAGACCCTGGCAACGTTCACATCCAACGTGCTCATGAGCTCAAAGTGGTACCCCTACATCGTGCAGTTCATAATGGCTGGAGTGGACGAGACCGGGCCCAGGATGTTTGTGATGGACTGGTTCGGCACACTGACCGAGGAGAAGCTGGTTTCCACCGGATCCGGCTCCCCCTATGCCATTGCTGTGCTGGAATCCGCCCTCAAGAAGAACCCCACGGTCAACGAGGCCCTGCCCACCATAGTGAAGGCAGTCAAGACAGCCATGGAGAGGGACCCGGGGAGCGGCGAGGGGATAGATGTCATGGTCATCTGCAGGGAAGGGATCCGGGAGCTTTCAGAACAGGAGATCTCAAAGCTTCTGGACTGATCCAATTCAAAAATTCATATCCGAGGAGAGCAGCGTGAACAAGCCTTCTGTAGGAACCACCGTCGATACCTTTGGCGAGATCAGGAAGATAATTATACGTGAGATACCGCCAGAGGCCCGCCTCACGCGCGTGGAGTTCGAGGGGCCGTCCATCATAATCTATGCCAACAACCCCAACCTCCTTCTTGAGAACAGCGAGCCCATCAAGAGGATTGTGAGGGAGATCAAGAAGCGCGTTATAGTTAGGGCGGACCCGAGCGCCAGAAAGAACGAGGACGAGGCGAAGAAGATCATTTTGGACCTAATCCCAAAGGAAGCCGAGATCACGGAAATGAACTTTGACCACGGCACAGGGGAGGTCACTATCCTGGCCAAGAAGCCCGGCCTCGTAATTGGCAAGGGCGGCTCCACGCTGAGGGACATCGCCTCCTCCACCGGCTGGCGCTCCACCATAGTTCGGGCACCACCGCTAAAGTCCCGCATAGTGGAGCAGAGCCTCTACTACCTGGGCAAGGAACAGGACTACCGCCTTGAATTCCTTAAGCGGGTCGGGCGCAGGATCCACAGGCCGAAGGTCTACACCGACAACTGGGTGACCATCTCGGCCCTCGGCGGCTTCAGGGAGGTGGGCAGGCAGGCCATCCTCATCCAGACCCTGGAGAGCAGGGTGCTGATCGACTGCGGCGTCAAGCCTGGGGCTGCCAACCCCTTCGAGGAATTCCCTCGGCTGGATCTGGCCGAGTTCAACATTGAGGAGCTGGACGCCGTCATCGTCACCCATGCCCACCTGGATCACTGCGGCCTCGTGCCTATCCTCTTCAAATACGGCTATGCCGGCCCCATCTACTGCACAAAACCCACAAAGAGTCTAATGACACTTCTCCAGCTGGACTACCTCGATGTTGCCGTGAAGGAAGGGAAGCCTACGCCATACGGCCTGAAGGACGTCAAGAAGGTGCTCCTCAACACCATCCCCCTCGACTATGGAGAGGTCACGGACATATCGCCAGACATCCGGCTGACCCTCCACAATGCAGGGCATATCCTCGGGTCTGCGATGGTCCACCTCCACATAGGCGAAGGGCTATACAACATCGTCTACACGGGGGACTTCAAGTATGCCAAGACCAGGCTCCTCGAGCCCGCAACATCCCAGTTCCCGCGGGCGGAGACCCTCATAATGGAGAGCACCTACGGCGCCCCCAACGACATCGTCCCAACCCGGGAGGAGACCGAGCGGCAGTTCCTTGAGATCATAAAGTCGACGGTCCAGAAGGGCGGCAAGGTGCTCATACCCATCCTCGCCGTGGGCAGGGCCCAGGAGATAATGCTGGTCATCGACGAGGCCATTAAGTTCGGCGCCATCCCCCAGATACCTGTCTACATTGAGGGCATGCTCCAGGAGGTCACGGCCATACACACTGCATACCCCGAGGAGCTTGCCCGCGAGCTGAAGAACCGGATCTTCCACAAGGGTGAGAACCCCTTCCTGAGCGAGCATTTCGTCAGTGTCGACGACAGGAGCGCCCGGCCGGACATCGCCGAAGGCGGACCCTGCGTCATCATGGCCACCTCAGGGATGCTCACCGGAGGCCCCGCCCTGGAGTACTTCAAGCTCCTCGCCCCGAACCCCAACAATACCATGATATTTGTTAACTACCAGATAG
>CAYZHK010000036.1:11275-15560 GCA_964477685.1 uncultured Nitrososphaerota archaeon | reverse complement strand
CTACCTGGCTTGGTTCGTGGCCCTCGACGGGCTCTCGGCGTACCAGGCCGGTACCGGGATGTTCTTCGTGCCGGTGGTGGGCATCATAGCTTCCGCGCTGCTGCTGGGCGAGACCCTCGACCTTGTCTTCGGGATCGGCGTTGCGCTCGTCATCGTCGGGATGTATTTCACCATCAAATGAGCGAAAGTCTGCCATGGAATGGAAATCCGGGGCTGCCAGAGTGAGCACGCCGGCAAGGACGCCCCCCGGCGTTGGCGGCTGCAGTCCTCCAGTTGCCTAAACGCTCATAGGGGCATAGCTGGAATCAGAGATTATCATGAATACGCTGCGGCAGATAGGCGAGGAGACGCGGGCATCGTATAACCTGGCCGCCGAGAAGTACTACGAAGACTTCAAGAACGAGATGAGGCAGAAGGAGTACGACCGCTCGTTCCTCGGCGATTTCTCCCGCCATTTCGGCCCAGGATCGCTACTGTGCGACGCGGGCTGCGGCCCGGGGCACATCACCCGCTATGTTTCCGACCTGGGGCTGGACATCTTCGGCATCGACATCTCCGAGAAATGCATCGAGGTCGCGGAGAGGGAAAACCCTGGAATTGAGTTCCGGGTGATGGACATGGCCAAGCTGGGCATCCCAGATGGCTCGGTCGATGGCATCATTTCCTTCTACTCGATCATCCATACCCCGAAACGGCTCCAGCCGCTGCTCTTCCGAGAGTTCAGAAGGGTCCTCAGGGACGGCGGCAGAATCGCCATCGTGGTGAAGAAGGGCGACGGCGAAGGCTACGTCGACAGCCTGGTGGGGTTTAAAACCCGCCTCTACTTCGCCAATTTCTCGGAGGCTGAGATAAGGGGCTATCTGGAGGCGGGCGGGTTCAGGGTCGAACTCCTTAAAACGCGCCCACCCTACGGCTTCGAGATACCGGCTGACAGGATCTATGCCATAGGCGTGAAGGCGAAGGGGCAGCCTTAAACCCCGGCGCCCCCAAATGATCTGCCAGGAGTGTTAAGCATGGCCCTGAAGAAGTTCAAGACTGCCCTCATCGCCCATGTGCCCGACTCCGACCCTGCCCGGGACCGCTGCACGCTGAGGACAGCCAGCTACGAGCTCACCAGCGTCCTCGTCAGGGACGACGACGAGGCGCTGAAGGTCTGCAGGGACCTGGCGGAAAAGGAGGGGATCAGGTCCTTCATCCTCTGCCCAGGCTTCACACACGCGTCCATAGCAAGGATCGCCGAGGCGGTGGGGAAAGGCGGCAGCATCAGCGTCGCAAGGGGAGACCCACCCGGCACCCAGGCGGCCCAGGGCATGATGGGCGAAGCGGGCTGGTTCAGGAAGTAGCATCCTGGTTCGAGCCCATGTGAGGGGGAGATATACGCTGAGGAACTACCAGGCGAAGAGCGTTGACGACTACATCGCGAACGCCCCGGAAGGGGCCCGGCCCAAGCTCAGGGAGGCAAGGGCTGCAGTAAGGGCGGCCGTGCCGGAGGCGGAGGAGGGGATAAGCTGGGGCGTGCCCTTCTACAGGCACCACGGCCTCCTTGCGGGGTTCGCCGCGTTCAGGGACCACGTCAGCTTCGGCCTTTCGGACGCGCTCCCGGGCAAGGTCAGGGAAGCGCTCGAGGGGAAGGGCTACGCGACCGGGAAAAAGACCGTGCAGATAAGGTTCGACCAGGAAGTACCGGCAGGGGCGATAGCGGAGATCCTGAGGGCAAAGGCAAGGGCAAACGAGGCCAAAAGGGCGAAGCGGTGATTCACAGCCCAGAGACGTCAACTCTCGATACATGGATTCATGGGCCGGGGATCAAATTAGGATCTTTGGGCCAACCATGCCTGCCCAGTGCACATTTTATTAATTCGGCGCGAACAGTTCTTCTGTGGTGGGTTGCTAAGTGAGGACTCTGATTGTATACGGGACTCGCTATGGGGCCACGGCTGGAACCTCTGAAGAGATAGCAAAAGTGCTCCGCGGAGAGGGCTTCAACGTCAGAGTCGCCGACGCCGGGAAAGAGAAGATCAAAGACATCACGGAGTACGAGCTTATAACCGTCGGCAGCGGCATGAAGATGGGCAAATGGACAGGCGAGGCTGACGGCTTCCTAAAGAAGTTCCAGAAAGAACTCCAGCAAAAAAAGCTCGCAATCTTCGCATCGACCATGAAAACGGTATCTGAGCGTGAGGGAAAAACGGAAGATGTGGCCAAAATGCGCAAGGCTGCTCTGGAGGATAAGGCAGCGCAGTACAATCTGCATCCGATCACGCTCGGGTTTTTTGGCGGGGTAATGGACTATAACAAGATGGGGCTCCTCTTCAAGAGGACCATGGGTTTCCTGAAACCGCAATTGGAGAAGGACGGCTTCAAGGAAACAGAGCCTGGCCTATATGACCTGAGGGACTGGGACGAGATTCGAAGGTGGGCCAAAGAACTCGCAGGGAAGGCTTGTGCATAAAACGCAAATAACTGTTTGCTCAGGGCAGCGGACACTGCCAAAAACAGGATTAGCCACCCTTGTAGAGTATTGGGCTGAATTGTGTATGAGGTAAATTTTCATTTTAACGCTGGCATAAGCAGCCCTCGCCGGAGCGGGAGAAGGAAGCCAAGAAGCGCTTGGCGCCTAGCTAGTCCAGGGCCTGGGTGAACCACCTGAGGCACGGCGCATTGCTGTACATCTTCGAACTGTGGATAAGGAACCCGGAGCTGCTGAAGCAGGGTTTGGCTGGAAAAAATATGATAAAAAACAAATCTTTTTGGCAGGCGTCGCTCGTTAACCTGCGCCTAGTACCTTCTTGGGGGCCTTCTCTTTGAGTAGCAATCTCGGCAGTACACTGGCCTGGTCCCATCCGGCTTGAAGGGGACTTCGCACTCCTTACCGCAATCTGCGCAAGTTGCCTTATGCATCTCTCTGCTAGCCATTTCTTTTTCACCTCATTTTGATTACTGACCGTGGGCGCTGTATGCCCGCCCACACTGAGGCAATAGGCACCGGTGGCACTTAAAGTATTCCGCCCGGGGCCGGCTCCGGGGAGCATTCCCGGCTGCCTGCCCATGCAGGAGCTGGCAAAAAAGAGATAAATCTGTGTATACATTATGTATAATATCCTGGTGGATGCCATGGCGAAGCAGATTTCGGTTTCAGACGAAGTTTATGAGCTCCTCTTGAAAAGAAAAGGGAAGAAGAGCTTTTCGCAGGTCATCAAAGAAAATCTCGGCCACAAAGAAGACCGGGTGGACATCCGGGACCTGGCGGGGATATTGCAGAACGACAAAGGGAAGCTCGAGGGCCTGAAGGCGCAGATAGCCGAAGAGCGCGAGAAGAACTACGGAAGGGAATTTGATTGACCTTCCTTGACACGAGCGTCATAATAGACTTCCTGGTCGGCGACAAGAAAATCGTCGCCCTCGTGAACGAGGCCTATGAAAAGGACGACATCAAAACCACCACCATAAACGAATACGAGCTGCTTAAGCATAAGATCGAATTGAAGAGGGGCATTGCCGATAAGTTCCTTTCGGGCGTGACCGTTTATCCTTTCGACAGGGCTTCTGCCAAAAAGGCGGCAGCGCTTTACGGCAAACTGAGGGAACAAGGCACGATGATCAATGAAAATGATCTGCTCATCGCAGGAATTTCGCTCTCCAATGATGATGTGCTTCTGACAAGGGACCGGAAATTCAGCAACCTGGGCGAGGCAAGCATAAAAATCGTGTAAGCCAGGCATGGGCTTACAAAAAACCCCCACGTCTTGATCGCTTTTAATGTAGTCAACGGCAATTGACCAAAACGGTCAAGTGGGAATCCCCAGTAGTAGATAAATACCGTGAAAAGAGAGGTCACCCCATGAGCGGAGATGAGGCCGGCTTCGACCGGGACCGGGCTGAGCTCCACGAGGCGCTGAGCCACCCCACCCGGGTAAGGATCCTGCAGATACTGGCGAGGTCGCCCCTGGGCTTCTCGGACCTGAGGCGGGAGGCCGGCATGGAGAGCGGCGGGCTGCTGGTGTTCCACCTGGACAAGCTCGGCGGGCTCGTCAAGGCAGAAGAGGGAAAATATGCCCTGACCGAGAGGGGGAAGGAGGCGCTGGGCATGGCGGCAGGGAAAGCTCAGGGAGCCGTGCCCCCCAGGGTCGCCTGCACCAACTGCGGCGCGCTGATGGAGAGCTACGGGAGGCAGATGGTCAGGATGGGCGACTTCACCGCCACGGGCGTGCTGATCTCCCTCACTGTCTTCCCGGACGTGGGGGCGCCGATGCCCTTCGAGACCTACATCTGCCCAGGCTGCGGG
>CAYZHK010000036.1:0-11175 GCA_964477685.1 uncultured Nitrososphaerota archaeon | reverse complement strand
CTGCGGGGAGGTGTCGCCCAGGTTCAGGGGAGGTAATAGGGCGCCGGAGAGATAACAAACCGTATTAATTATTTCTTGAATAATACTGCAGCATGCCTTCTCCCCAGATTCCCGAACCGATCATAGAGATGTTGCAGAATGTAGGCCCTCCCCGCCTTTTCCAAGAAGGATCGACCCAAAGCTAGCAGAATCTAGGACTCACGTGGATGGAATCGTTGGCGACTTTCGCATCGAGAGAACAGAGGGCCCTTCCCCAACAAAATCAGGGATCAGATTGAATGGCGGTGCAAAGCAATTTGTGGTCATCGAAGCCAAGATGTATAGCCAGCTTTCATCCAGGACAAAATATGCGCCACAACTCACTTGCGACTCGAAATTCTCCAGCCATACCCAATAAATATGTATCAATTTTGTTACAAGACATAATATTACCTCTTATGTCAGTGATCATATTAAAACACCTTTCAACCTCCAAGGATTATCTCTCCTCAAGCCCCTTGATCAATCACCTGTGCATTGGAAGACCGTGGGTGATCGATATGCCTTCCTTTATGCTTCCTCTCGGACATTACCTGCCTGCGGTATTAGTTTCTACGAATTTTTTCATTAAAGAAAGAACTGAACACCTGGATTCCTTTTCATCATACCACGCGCATTCACCCTTCATGCAGTACTGTCTGTTCCTCTCAGCGATCGAGAATAACGGGCAGAACCCATCGTTTGCCATATACAGCCCCCCTTTTAATCATGCTATATCACAAACTCCTTTTCAGAAACAGGAAGCCGAACGTTGTTGCATCGTTTTTCGAACAGGTCGCATCCTTCCGTATGGACCGGAAAAACCTTCTTCGCATCTATCTCGCCAACCACCTGCTCGATATCCCCCCGGCTGAGGTGACCCGAGGCGTGGAGCTGGTGGAATTCCATCCCGAAGTGGTCAAGCCAGTTGTGCAGGACCTCGTCCTCTAGGTCCTCCTTGCTGAAGGGCTCGCTCATGCTATGGATGAAGTTGCTCCCCCGCTGCGGCCTTATGTCGATGAGCTCGCCGAACTGGTAAAAGTCCAGGTCCATGACCAGCTTTTTCTGGTTTTTGCGAACAAAATCCGCATCGACCATCTTGTCCATGAACTGCCTCTCCCACACATAGTAATCGCTTTCGTCGTACTTGCCCGTCTTTTTCCGCTGTAATAAACCCTGACGCTCTTGTCCTTGAGCGGATCCGGGACATCAAGGTGCTCGTCATTTATCAGCTTGCTAAGCAGGTATGCGCTCTTTGGGGAAATGATCAGCTTTCTACTGTTCTTCACTGCAGCATTGTAAACACTGCGCAGCCTGTCGATGTCCCTGCTGTAGTGGGTGGCGAAGACGATCCTGTCGGTGGAGGCAACGATCTCACCACAGGCGTCCTCAACCTGCTGCTCGGAGAAGTTCTGGCGCCTCTCCTGCAGCGCCATCCTCGTCCCCTCGCAGATGAGGGCATCCGGGTGACACTCCTTCGCCTTCTGGACGAACTCTTCGCTTAGATCCCTCCGCTTCCCGTGGAGGCGGAAATCCCCGGTGTACGCGATGGTCGCATCGCTGGTATGGATGATGAAGCCATAGGCAGCTGGGATGCTGTGGTCCACATGGACCGGCTCCACGGTCATGCCTCCTACGCCGCCCCCGGGAGGCGACGACACGGACCACGACGGCCTCAGCGACGCCGCCGAAGCCGAGGGGCTGCTGACAGCCTCCGGCGCCAGGATCTTCACCGACTCCGCCGCGGGCGACACCGATGGTGATGGGCTCTGGGACGGGGACGAGGCGGGCTCATGGACCGGCGCGCACTGGGCGATGCCATCCGACCCCACCCTGGAGGACACGGACTGGGACTGGGCGGACGACCTGGCCGAGACCGCCTACGGCACGGACCCGAGGGCGCGCGACTCGGACGCGGACGGGCTCTGGGACGGGGAGGAATTGTTCGACTACGGCACGGACCCGCTCTGGTGGGACACGGACGGCGACGGCGTAGGGGACTGGGCGGAGGCGGCGTTCGGCATGGACCCCCTGCTGCCGACCGAGCGCTGGGACCCGCTGGTGGCGGCGCACGAGTTCTGCCTGGGGCTGGTCGCCGGGGAGTTCGCCATGGACGAGCACGGGAATATGCCCTTCTTCTCGGGGCTGATGGCGGGGGGCGCGGTGAGCCTGGTGCCGGGTCCCGGGTGGCTGGCGGGGCTGCTCATCGACCTGCGGGACTTTCTCGCCGCCCTCTCCCGCGGGGACTGGTCCGGGCTGGGGATAAACACGCTGGCGCTGCTGCCCTACGTGGGGGACGCAGCGGACATTGCCGGGACGGCGGCGCGGTTCGTGCTGAGGCACCCGGAGATGGCTGGCGGGATAGGGATTTTCCTTGCCCGGGTGGATTGGATCACCGAAGCATCGAAACTTGACTGTATCAAAGCAGCTGTTGGTGATGATGTCATTCAAAGGTTGATGGGTAAGGGCTTCGACGAGGCAAAGATCGTCAAGATGAGCATGGGCGGATTGGACCTGAAGAAACTAAATACCTTGCTACAGCCAAGCTTTGATCGTTATCCCGGATTACCAAAGTACTTCGAGAAGTCGCAAATACGCATAACCCCCGATGATATGGTAATGCTTAGGGGAGGATCCCTTTCCATCAACCTTAAGCGATTGTGCGCGTCGGACAACCCTAATGCAATTCGCGCCGTCCTTGGTCATATCGACGGATTCTACACAGAAGCCGTGCTTGCTGAAAGTAGAATTGAGGAAGGATGGAATGTTTTAAGACGCACGAACTTTCTTAACGTCAGAGGCTTCGACTTCGTGGCTGAAAAAAATGGGATAGTGCGAATTTGTGAGGCGAAAGCATATCCGCTGTTATCGTGGAAGAGCTTCCCCAATTACTTCTCATATGATCAAACAACGAAAAAACTCTGGCTCAATGAGCGGTATTTCTTAAAGCAGTTCAAAGAAATACCTGGGACCGAAACTGCATACAAAAATGGAAAGATGCAAATTGAGATTTTTATCAACCACCCCAATTATCAAGATGGAATAAACTCAATACGGTCGAGTTTGGGTCTTGGTCCGACAGATAAGATACTAGTTTATTATACCTACACCCCTGCAGGCGGAACCCCAATATTACATGAAATCGAGGTACTATTAACTGGAGTATTAAAGTAGGAAGACAAAGCAATCATTACTTTGGTAGTGGAATCGATGGAGGAAAGAGGAGTCCCCCTTCACGAGCACTTGTTAATATGGTTGGAGAAGGACATCACTCCCTTTTTACATAAAAATGGCTTCATCGACCCCTCGGGCAATTTCAAGACGGTATCATTTAAGGAGCAATTTGATGGTGCGATAAGGACCAAGTGCATGCCCACAGAGTTAGACTCTCTTATCAGCATAGCCCCCTCGATCGCCACTGCCTACGAATACCTAGACAACATGAAATTGGCCATGCACTATTTTTGGGTTGGGACATACAACTGGGTTCACGAATGGTCCACAAGCCCCACAGATAACTTGCCCAAGAATATTCACGTCCGGAGCTCCTACGCCACAAGGCAGCTCGACGCCGCCATCTGCAACGACCGCATCGGCAACCACGGGCGCGCGAAGCAGCTCTTCGAGTGGGCGGTCTGCCACCTGACGGTGACGGACGACGAGAAGGACCAGTTCCTGAAGGAGGGCTCCTACAACATGGTCTGGGAGTACACTACGGACCGGGCCTTCTGCCTGCTCTGCCTGGAGCGGTGGGAGGAGGCGCTGGCCGCGGCGGAGGAGGCGGAGCGGTGGATGCGGATGGACGCCGAGCGGAAGGAGAAGTTCGGGGCGCAGTACACGCCGTTCCACCTGCTGCCGGTCTACCTCGCCCTGGCGCGCTACAAGGCGCACCCCTCGCTGGAGCGGGAGAAGGAGGCAAGAAAGCGCATGATGCTGAGTGAGTTCAGGGTCCGGGTGAACCACCTGAGGCATGGCGCATTGATATATATCTTTGAGCTGTGTTCGCGGAACCCCGACCTTTTAAGATAACCCCTTTTGTTGACAGGTTTTCAGCTTTGTCAAACGAATATAAGCCACTGAGGGTCTAGTTTGCATGGTGAGCGCGGTGACCGACTCTGCCCTTGACAAGATGGATAGGATAGACCGGAAGCTGGATGAGCTGAAGTGCTTCCTGGAGGACGTCTTCATCACGCCCGAGGAGGCTGAGCTGCTCAAGGATGCCGACAGGGCAGTGAAGCAGAAGAAATTCGGCGAGCTGACACCCCTCGATGAAGTATAAAGTCTTTCTCAACAAGGGTGCGAAGAAATCCCTCGCCGGCATGGAGATAGGGCACAGGTCGCTCATGTCGGAGAGGCTGAAAGGGCTGGAGAACTTCCCTGATGCCCACCTGGATACGGTGAAGATCGCTGGCGAAGACAACACCTTCAGGCTCCGGTCCGGGGACTACCGTGCGCTCTTCCGGGTTTATGAAAGGGAACGCTTGGTGGTTGTCACTAAGATCGACCACCGGTCCCGGGTGTACAAGTGACCGGCGCACGGGGCGCTGCTGTGCATCTTCGGGCTGTGGATGAGGAATCCGGAGCTGCTGAAGTGAGCGAAACAAGCAATCATTGAAGACTCGGAAGCTCATACCCCACGACTTTCTTGAACTTGCTCCGGAATACCCAGTCCAGATTCTCCAGGTTGTCGGGGTAGATGGAGATGAACCTGACGCCCCACCGGTGGTACTGCGCCATCTTCCACTTCATCTGCCGGATGTACTCGTCCCTCTTCCGCTCGTCGTCCACGTTCACCATCCCCCAGTACTCGACGTAGACCTTGTGCTCGGGGAGGTAAAAGTCCGGGCAGCTGATCCTGGAGGAGAAGATGAAGAACTTCGCCACGGCCTCCTTCTCGTAGATGTACTCGATGCCGGCCCTCGTGAAATAGTCGGCTATCCGCTTCTCGCCACGGCTCCTCACCGTCTCCCCGGTCAGCGTCTTCGACTCGACACCGTACTTTTTCTTCGGGGGGAAGAGGAGGTCCCGGAGGAAGCTGCCGAGTCCCAAGCCAGGCCACTGACCATTCTTGAGGGCTTACAATAGATATCATTTTCACTTAATTCAAATTTTCTCCTAAGAATATCGATATAGTGTGCTGGAAGATCTTCCCAGGCAAACGCCGGAGGCTGGAGAAAGGCAGACGATAGAGTCGCTCATCAACGAGGAGGCGCTTCTTTTCGCAAGATATCTCCGGGGCGAAGTGCTGACATGGAAGCCGAGAATTTCGCCATTGATTAATTGATAGAAACATATCAAAGCTATTTTTTTATACTTTCTAGAAGTATTACGTAAATGGAGGTCAATCAACTCCTAGAAAATGAGTATAATTGCGAATTGTGTCCCAGCCATTGGCTTCGCATATGGTGGCTTTATGATCATAAATGGAGATTCTAATGGCTGGTGGCTCATCCTAATTAGTTGCGTGATGCAGTTTTTGTGGCTTCGCAACACAGATTAATCTCCACTTTTTTCTTTTTATCTAGGAAAGTCGTAGCCTGTTGCATCTCTGAACCTTCTCCTGAAATAATAATCAAGGCTGTTTAGGTCTTCCGGATAGAGCGAGATGAGCTTGATCCCATTACGCTCATAGGCTTGCTTTTTTCTTCGCATCGCCCTACGGTAATTACGACTTTTTTGTTCATCATCGGCATGAACCAGCCCCCAGTACTCGACATAGACATTGTATTCTGGAAGGTAAAAGTCCGGATGACCAAGGGTTGTAGAGCCGAAAAACCCTGCTTTAATGGGCTTCTCGTATTCATAATATGTCTGGTGGGCCGTGAAGTAATCAGCGATCTGTTTCTCCCCCCGGCTCCTGACATTCACGCCTGTTATAGTTTGCGAGGGGATGCCATATTGTTTAGGAGGTTGAGGAGGATGCCAAAGTATCGGGTTATTTTTCACGTATCTCCAGACGAGGAATATTAAGCCAATAATAAAAATAAAAGCTATCAAATAGCCAATAAGCAACGAACCTAATCCTGTATAAGCTCCAATCAGGGAAAACAACTGGAAGCCTTCCTAGGTGTGTCCTCCGCAATGAGGGCATTTATCAAGGGTTTGTTCGTATGTATTTTCACAATAAGGGCATTTTATTTTGACAATAACTTCTTTCTCTTTGATTACTTCTTTAGTGAGCCTCTCTTGACTTGCTCTATCAAGAGACTGTTGCTTCCTTACTGATAATTGTGTGCGGAGCAATTGCCGAAAGGAATCAAGAGACAATTCATCTTTGATGCTTGGGATGGTGAACAAATAGTGCATATTGTTGATGAACAAGATTTCGATAGATTTTTCATGTTTTTTACTCATTGTTACTGAAGTTATCGATTCAATCGGCATTGAAAACTTCGGATGGTGAGCATCGCCCGTTTGTGTCAGAAAGATTAGCTTTTAGCTTGTCAATGCCAATATTCCGTTTTCAGACTTCAGCTGATCCCATACAGGAAAACCCCTTCTTGTTTTCCAAGTAATAAACCAATGATGCAGACATTTCCACGAATCCACTATGGTCTCATTATCGTCAAGAATCAAAGCGCCTTTCCAGTCTCCCAAGACTATCGCCTTAAGGATGTTAATTCTTTATTTTTTAAAGAAACGATAACATTGGGGGCATTTATAGAGTCCCACAACGAGAAATGTATCATCCTTTTTTATTTTCCATGTTTTCTTAGGTTCGCGAACTTGTGTGCCGCAAAAAGGACATTTTGGACTCAGTGAAGGTTTCATAGTCTGATTAATATTATGCCCTGTGATTGAAAAACTGTCTAACAATACTTTCCAGTCTTCACCTAAGAAGAATTTACTAACGATCTGTATCACATTGCCTGTTGTCAATCCACTTTTATTTTCCGAACCACAATATTTTCCATTTTTATATTGAGGTATGTCAATAATCCAGTCATCTTCTTGTTTACGAATGAATTGTATCGTTTCTTCTTTTGACTTTGTGAATCCTATGAAATTATCCTTCAATTCTTCTTCGTTCGGAAGGCTTCTTAGCGCTTCCAATGCCAGTTCTAAATTGATTTCTTCTGGCTTATTCGAAGATACGCTTTTTTTACCATCATTTAGGTAATATTTCAAGAACAGTCATCTCGAATTCATCATGTTCAAACTTCATATCACATTTTTTATCATCTTTTTGTATATCCTATTTATAACGATGATCATGCATTTGAGTGTGCTTGCTATCCTCCTCATTTTTTAACATGGACTTTCGCGTTTTTCTTCCTACGCTCTTTTTCTTCACAGCTTGGGCATCGATTCTTTTTCAAAAGGAGACCAGAAGTAATGATGCAATTTGGACAAATGCCCACACCACAATCTCTGCAATTCACTACATGGTCTTTGCCGTACTCCTTATTGCAAATAGGGCATTTCCTAATGCACTGATCGCAAGTTAATTGATGGCATATTGCACATATTTTGGTGATATGCTCTTTATGGAACCAACCATTACAGGAGGAACAGTCGATGCGTTCAGACGGACACAGCCACTTATTACACGATGGGCATCGCCTCGCATCTTCCTTCGAAATGGATTTACCACAATCTTCGCATACAGCCCCATTTTCATGGAAGCTTGTTTCCAGTACCTCTCCGGAAGAGGCAAGCAATGTCCTTTCATGAGTCTTATCCTTGAATGCATACTGAAAATGCCAGGTGGGGACAAGTCGCAGGTCATTCGATAATATTGTTATGGCCCGGTGGGATGGCACATAGGGTTGGTATTTCTCCCCTTCCCTCCGGTCATTGTAAGGGATGTCCCTTCGATTGATTTCCTTGATGTAATTGATTGCCAAGGCCTCCGCCTTGTAGCCGTCAATTTTAACATCCCACTCGCGATTCTCCAAAGAGTACTTCTCTGAAATGTCTATGACAGTCTCCTTAATGGGTGAGACCTTCACCAAGTCCCTGATTATCATCTGAGACTTGTAATCTCTTGGTGAATGGTAATTCAGCAGCTCGGAGTTGCTGGCATCAATAACCACGGTCCCCTTATCCTCCACGACTTCCTGCTGATACCAAGGCAGTTTGACATTTTCAAGGAGTGAATAGCGGATTACATAATATGGGTTGATCGTTAGCTTGGCAGACGACACATCTATGACATCTGGATTTGTGATTTCTGGGATAACCGCCTTCTCATATGGGGATATCGGAAGGATGTTTGTTACTGTGGACTGAGTCGGTTGGACTCTCTCGCTCTTGTACCCTATCCAAAGCCTCATGAAGTCCTTAGCTATCGAGTCAACTTCTTGGTTCTCATAAATTGTGAAGTTATTGGTCTGCTTGTTGAGGCCTGTATAGGTGAAGTTGACCGCTCCGGTGATGGCGTAATTGTCGTCAATAACATAAATCTTTGAATGAACCGCCTCTTTCTTAATGAAGTGTACATCGAAGTTCGTAGTATGGGACAATTGCGAGAGATAGCTGTAGGTATCCGCATTGTACTCGTCATCGCTCGTGATGATGCGAACCTCTACACCCTTCCTCGATAGGTCGTAGAGTTTTTCAGCATAGAGCTTTGAAATCCAAGGGCTACATACCCATGCTGATTTCTTTGCATGGAAAATTGGTTCGACATACTTCCACGCGAATTCATTCAAGGTTCGCAACTACGTCGCCAACGCTGATGTTATGTGCGTTTTGTGATTTTATAGTTTAATGGAAATCGCTATCGACCTTTACGGAACGAGGCACTTACATGGCCATATGGCAGCCCTGTGCGACCAGAAACCCCGATTTTTACTGAAACTCTTTTTGTCCGATATCTCGCCATTTGTTTCCCCCCTTCTTTAGTGTTTATTTCTAATAGTCGCCCTTGTACTGTGATTATCTATTTGAAACTGCTCTATCACAACTGCTTGATGGACGCTCGAAATCGACAGCTACCATGACCTGTCGAACTAAAACTCGTCATTTGACATGGACCATGCTTAAATACTTCGACAGTTCAGTATTATACGGCGATAAATATGTCCCTGCTGCAAGTCCGTAGAGTTGTCCGCCGGGTCCGCAGGCTTCGCACCAGCCCGGTCGAGCAGAGGGTCGCGCGGCTCTGGGACAGCCCGCTCGCCGAGTGGGAGCCGCAGGAATAAAGCACATAAGCGACCCCCGGCTAATTTTCATAGGGGATTATATTGAGTTTAGGCGCATTGTTAGCCGGTCAGTTCCAGATCTTTGAGGGCTTTACAAACATCTTCATCGGTATAGTAGTGCTGATCATCATCCTCTGGTTCCTGTCCAGCTCGCTCAAGATCGTCAAGGAGTATGAGCGCGCGGTCATCTTCAGGCTCGGCAGGCTCCTGGGGGCAAAGGGCCCGGGGCTCTTCTTCATCATCCCGTTCGTCGACAACTTCATGAAGGTAGACCTCAGGGTCCTCACTTTCGACGTCCCCAAGCAGACCGTCATCACCAAGGATAACGTAACCGTCGCCGTGGACGCAGTGGTGTACTACCGCGTCTTCGACCCCAACAAGGCCATCACCCAGGTCGAGAACTTCGTCGTCTCCACCAACCTCCTGGCGCAGACCACCCTCCGGGACGTCCTGGGACAGGTCCAGCTTGACGAGCTTCTCACCAAGCGCGAGGAGCTGAACAAGCAGCTGCAGGAGATCCTCGACGTGCCGACCGACCCGTGGGGCATCAAGGTCACCGCGGTGGTCATCAAGGACGTGGCGCTCCCCGAGTCGCTGGTCAAGGCAATCGCAAGGCAGGCTGAGGCTGAGAGGGAGAGGCGCTCAAGGGTAATCATCGCCCAGGCGGAGCAGGAGGCTGCGCAGAAGATGAACGAGGCGGCGGAGATCTACGTCAAGAACCCGCTGGCGATGAAGCTCAGGGAGTTCCAGATGATCACCGACGTCGGCATCCAGAAGAACCTCGTCCTCATCTCCATGGAGCGCGGCAGCTCGAACATGGGCGAGATGGCGGCCATAGCCAAGGCACTCGACAGGAAGGGGGATAAATCATAAGGCGCAGTCCAAGCCCCCTCCCAATCCTTTTCTTTCTGCTTTTCCTAGTCATACCGCTGGCGTCCAGCGTCCAGCAGGCGGGGGCGTCCGCGGCGGTCCCGGCGGGGCAGGCGCAGGCTAAAGTCCTGGTCTTCCCCATCTCCGGGGCGATCTCGGCGGCGCAGTCCGAGGCCCTCAGCGACGCTCTGGCGGTGGCCCAGTCCGGGGGCTACCAGGCAATCATCGTCACCCTCAACACGCCGGGGGGCTCCCTCGACGCCATGCTCAGCATCATCCAGTCCATCGACGGCTCCCCCGTCCCGGTCATCGGCTACGTGACGCCCACCGGGGCAACCGCCTGGTCCGCCGGCACCTACATCCTCATGGCGACCCACGTGGCGGCGATGGCGCCCAGCACGGTCATCGGGTCCTGCCAGCCGGTCACCTACACCGTCACCGGCACCGAGCCCGTCAACGACAGCAAGATCATCAACGCGGTGGTCGAGGTCATGGTCGCCCAGGCTGAGGCGAGGGGGCGCAATGTCACCCTGGCGACCGACTTCATAACGCTCAACACCAACGTCAACGACGCGGAGGCGCTGGCGCAGGGGGTCATCGAGGTCCGGGCTCCCACGCTCAGCGACCTCCTCCAGCAGCTGGACGGGAGGGCGGTCAACACCACTGCTGGCATGGTCACGCTCCACACCGCAAATGCGCAGGCCGACCAGTACTCCTACCGCATCCGGGACCTGGTCATCGGCATCCTCTCCGACCCGACCCTCGCCAACATCCTCTTCATCGTGGGCATCTTCGGGCTCATCTTCGGCATCTCCACGCCGGGGCACGGGGGCGAGGTGCTGGGGGGGGTCTGCATCATCCTGGGGCTCATCGGGCTGGGCTTCTCGGTCAACTACACCGCGGTCATAGCCATCGCCGCCGGGGCTGTCCTCCTGGTCTACGAGCTGGTCACGCCGGGCTTCGGCATCCTGGGGGCCGGCGGCATCGTCCTCCTGGTCCTGGGGGCCCTCTTCCTGGTGCCGTTCTCGCCGGAGCGGTGGGCGTTCCCGGCGCAGTACTACCAGACCTTCCTCTACACGGTCCTGGCGTCTGCCCTGGCCTTCGGTGGCATCTTCACCTTCGCTGCCTATAAGATCTGTCT
>CAYZHK010000035.1:0-15794 GCA_964477685.1 uncultured Nitrososphaerota archaeon | reverse complement strand
GGTCAATATCGATCCTTTCAGGTCCGCGGAGGAGCAGGCCCAGGAAGTGATAAAGGACCTGAGGGTCTCCCTGCCGCTGAAGATCTCCCAGGTGGGGATGAGCATCAAGGTCTCACGGGAGCATGCGGCAAGGGTGAGCAGCTACGTGACGAAGTCGGGAAACGTTACGAAATCGAACTGGCTCGCCGACGGCACATGGATGGGCGAGGCAGTTATCCCCGCGGGAATCCAGCAGAGCTTCATCGACAAGCTCAACGAGCTGACCCGCGGCAACGTTGAGATCAATGTCAAGAAGATTTGAGGTGTTTATATGCCAACCAATTTTGAGCCGAGACAGCTAGTGGTCCCCGGCACTATTTTGGCCGAAGGGAAGTATAACCCCGGCATGAATACCTACAAGGAGGGGGAGCACATCTTCGCCTCCGTTGTGGGCCTTGCCGAGCTGAGGAACGAGACGGTCAACGTCATCCCCCTGAGGGGATGCTACATGCCCTACGTGGACGATGTGGTAGTGGGCAAGGTCGTAGAGGTGATATCCACCGCCTGGATGGTCGACATAAGGGCGCCCTACGAAGCCGTTCTCTTCGCCAAGGAGTTCCTCTCCAAGCCTCTCAACACCATGAAGGAGGACGCCAGGAGCTACCTCGACATCGGGGAGATGGTGATAGCGAAGGTCATCTCCTTCGACAGGACGAGGAGCCCCTCCCTCACAACCAGGGAGCAGGGGCTCGGGAAGATCCAGAGGGGAACGGTGATTGAAGTGGACTTCACAAGGGTCCCAAGGATAATCGGGAAGAAGGGGTCCATGATCAGCCTCCTCAAGAAGGAGTCCGGCTGCCAGATCTTTGTCGGCCAGAACGGAAGGGTCTGGATATCCGGGAAGACGCGGGACGAGGAGGCAGTGGTGGCCCAGGCCATCAGGAAGATCGAAGCCGAGGCGCACACCACCGGGCTTACCGACAGGATTCAGGAGTATTTTCTCAAGATGAAGCAAGGAGCATGATATTATGAGCAAGACACATCTGATAAATGACGGTATCAGGTACGATGGGCGAAGACTGGACGAACTGAGGCCCATCAAGTTCCAGCTTGGTATTTTGAACAATGCTGACGGCTCTGCCTATGTTGAATGGGGCAGGACGAAGATCATTGTGGGGATCATGGGCCCCAGAGAAGCCCACCCCAAGCACCTCGCAATGGCAGACAGGTGCAGGGTGGAGGCGCTCTACAGGATGGCCACGTTCTCGGTCGGCGAGCGGAAATCGCCAGCCCCCGCCCGGCGGGAGCACGAAATCTCCAAGGTGATAAAGGAAGCCCTTGAGCCCGCAATCTTCGTGGAGCTATACCCCCGGGCCACAATCGACATCTACGCCGAGGTGATCCAGGCCGACGGCAGCACAAGGTGCGCGGCCATATCCGCCGCCGCCCTGGCGCTGACTGACGCTGGAATCCCCATGAGGGACCTCGTCTGCAGCGTCGCGGTCGGCAAGGTGGAGGGGCAGCTTGTGCTGGACGTCATGGACGAAGAGGACAAGCAGGGCGACTCGGACATGCCCGTTGCCATGATGCCAAACAAGAACCTGGTGACGCTGATCCAGATGGACGGCCTCCTAACCCAAGACGAGTTCAACAGGGGTCTGGAACTTGCCAAGAGGGGGTGCATGGAAGTACACAAGAAGCAGAAGGAGGCATTGGAGGAGCACTTCAAAAAGTCGATGAACAGCGAAATGGAGGAGGCCTGAGAGATGACAACCACATTTGTCCCGTCGGTTAAGAAGAGGCAGATAATGGAACTCGCCGAGAGCGGCAAGAGGATTGACGGAAGGAGCCTGATGGACTACCGTCAGCTGGACGTACAGGTGGGAGTTGTAGAGAAGGCCGAGGGATCGGCAGCAGTCCATCTGGGCGGAACCTACGTTGTAGCGGGAGTGAAGATCCAGCCCGAGAAGCCCTTTTCGGACACGCCTGATGAGGGCGTCATGACCGTCAACTCCGAGTTCGTCTCAATGGCGTCCCCCGAATTCGAGCCAGGGCCTCCGGACATTAAGTCCATTGAGCTGGCCCGGGTTGTGGACAGGGGCCTGAGGGAGTCAAAGATGATCGATACCAAGAAGATGTGCATCCACGCCGGCAAGCTGGTCTGGACGACGTTCATAGACGTCTTCATACTGGACCACTGCGGCAACCTCATCGACGCAGCCGCCTACGCTGCCCTGAGCGCCCTGCTCAACGCCAAGATGCCGGAGCTGGATGCTAAGGATATCAAGCGCGAGGCTTCCAGTATCATCATCGATGAGCTGACCCCACAGGAGGGCTGGAAGGAAACCACCTTCTCGGTCGCCGAGGGGCGCACCATCACTCCCGAGCGGAAGAAGAAGCCGCTGCCCATCCGTGCCATCCCCATAGCCGTCACCATGGCGAAGATAGGGGACAAGTTCTTCGTCGACCCCTCCAAGGACGAGGAGGAGGTCATGGACTGCAGGATGACTGTGACCTTCACCGACGAGGGCAACATCTGCGCCATGCAGAAGGGCGAGCCGGGCCCCCTGACCCCCGAGGAGGTGGCCAGGGCAGTTGAGATAGCCCGGACCAAGTACAACGAGATCAGGGACCGCCTCCCCATACCGGAGGAGGCCCTCAAGGCTGTCAAGGCCAAGGATAAGGATAAAAGCTAGAGGTTCTGGATTGAATCCCCTAAGGTGCTGATAGATGGGCAAGACAAAGTCTGTGAAGTCAACGGGCAGATTCGGGCCAAAATACGGTGCCACGCTGAGGAAGAGAGTGCTCACCATTGAGAAGAAGGCCGAGAAGGGACAGCGCTGCCCCAAGTGCAAATCGATGAACACACTGGCAAGGATGGTCACCGGCATCTGGGTCTGTAAATCCTGCGGGATCAAGTTTGCCGGGGGCGCCTACATTGCCCAGATGACCCTGGGCAAGACAATGACTCCAGAGGAGTTCAAGAGCACCAAGGCGACAGCCGGAAAGGCATCAGGCTCGGTCAAGAGGGCATAGCAGAAGCGGCTGCGTCATGGCCATTCTGCTCTGCACCTCCCTTAGGCCCAGCCCAAGGACGAGAACCTTTTGCAACGATCTAAAAGCTGCCAGCCGGGACTTTGAGTACCGGCTGAGGGGCAAGACGCCACTGGTGCTTCTCTCGGCCCAGACTTGGTCACAGGGAATCCCCCGGATGTGGCTGGTGGAAAGCCGTTTCGGGGAGCCGAACATGATTGAATGCTACGACACATCCCAGACCAAGGCCGAGAAGATCTCCTCGCTGCTCATAGGCAGAGTCCAGCTCCAGAGAGAGCTTGGCATCAGCCCGAGGCGCACGACCAAAGGGAGCCTCCGGATTGCTCCGCCGACGGACAGGCACCTCAAGGAACTCTACCACCTGCTCCTCAAGTCCACCGGTCCACCCTGCGGCGCCGGCAGGGTAACCGAGCTGAGGCTATCCCCATCGGAAGGGTTTGCGGCAGAGCTTGACCTCCTGGATGCCGCCTCGGGCGCGCCCTGCGGTCCAAGGCTATTCCTCAAGGACTACAGGTGACTCCCGTGCTGCTGCTCTGCCGCCTTACCATTGACCTCGGTAACAGCGAAAAGGCCGGCAGGCTGTGCCGCGCCCTCATGCCCGAGGTAAAAAGCAACAGGTCCAAGGCAGCCTCAGTCTCCCTGGAAAGCCAGGGGTCTTGCATCGTGATCTCGGTCTCTTCAGCCACCATAGCGGCCGGAAGGGCACTCCTCAATTCTTATATAAGATGGATTTCTATCTCATTAGATATCGTATCTATGAAGGGTGATTAGAATGGCAGAATCGATACCGCCTCAGGTTCAAAACCAGATCGTGAGATTCCAAGAGATGCAGGAGCAGTATAAGGCAATTGTTCTAAGGAAACAGCAGTTTGATGCCGAGACCAAAGAGGTTGACAAGACTCTGACCGAGAGCAAGGCCCTCCCCGACAACGCCGTCATCTACAAGTCGGTGGGCGTCCTCCTCTTCAGGACGGAGAAGGCAAAAGTCGTTCAGGAGCTCGCCGAGAAGAAGGAGGAGCTGGACCTCAGGGTAAAGACCGTAGAGAGGCAGGAGCAGCGCTTGAAGGCTCAGCTGGAGGAGCTCCGCAAATCGATAGTCGAGCAGATGTCTGGCAAGCTGCCCACTTCAGGATCGTGAGCGCCTTGAAGGCCCTGTCTCCCGACAGGCTCAGGGAAATCTGCGAGGCAGGGGAGACCGCTGCCCGGGAACACGTCCTCTCAAAACTGGACAGGAAACTGGTCCGCTCTCTGGAGATAGAAGTGACAGCCGAGACAGGGAACCAGACAACATTCAACGTGGGCATATCCCTGGAACTGGAGCCTGGCATTGAGACCGACCTGGATGAGCTGACCGATGGAGCCTCGGAGGCGGCCCTCTCCGCCATAGACAAGTTGATGAAGAGGAAGAAGCGTGCCTAACCTTCTCAAATTCGCCTCCCGCTTCAAGAGGGTTGCCATAGTATGCCACCCCAATGCCGACCCTGATGCCATAGGCTCGGCATGCGCCCTCCAGGAATACCTCAGGGCACGATGCAATGGCTTGGAGGCCACAATAGTAGCCACGGAAGGGATAAATTCCGTCACCGAGAGGCTCCTGGCCTACCTCTCCCTGAGGGTCGAGGACGAAGTGCCCCCCTCCGTCGACCTTTTCATCCTTGTAGACCTCTCATCCCTCGACCAGATTCCTGCCATCAGGGAGGCAGTCGAAAAGGGTACACCGTTCGCGATGCTGGACCACCATGTCCCCGACGACTGCACCAGGGAGAAGGCCGCCTTTTCCGTCATCAAGGAGAGGGCATCGACCTGCGAGGTCGTCTTCGAGGCGATAGGCCACAGGGGGCTGAGTAAAACCTCCCTCAACGCTCTGCTGGCGGGCCTGATCTACGACTCGCGGCGCTTCCTAATCTCTCCCGAACAGTCCATAGCCTCCGCATACCGCATGATTGAATTGGGGGGAGATCCGGCCAAGGCAATAGGGCTCCTGGCTTCGGAAGAGGACCCTTCGGAACGGATGGCCAAGCTCAAGGGCGCCGCGAGGCTCCGGCTTTACAGGGCAGGCCGCTACACCATTGCACTGACCAATGTCGGCTCCTTCGAGGCGTCCGTGGCCCGGGCCCTCACAAACCTGGGGGCGGACCTGGCCTTGGTGGTCTCGGAAAATGGGAAGGACCTCAGGATCTCCGCAAGGAGCACCGATGCCTTCCTCAGGTCATCGGGACTCAACCTCACCAAGGATCTCATGCAGCCGCTGGCCGGCCTCTTCTCCGGCCATGGGGGAGGCCACCCCACCGCAGCCTCTGCCAATGTGACCTGCGACGCCGAGTCGATGATTGCCTCGGCCTTGGGCATCGTTTCCAAAAAGCTTGGCGCCACCCTCAAGGAGATAAGTACCAAAAAATGAGTAGCTACCTTTATTAGATATTTTTCTTCTCCACCATACTGCCTCGGTGGTGCCATTGCCCATCATAGAAGCCCATGGTCTCACTTACAGTTATCCCGACTCGCCGGTCCCATCCATTGCCGACGTCAACTTCACCGCAGAGCAGGGCGAGTTCAT
Organism: uncultured Nitrososphaerota archaeon; assembly: GCA_964477685.1. Lineage (GTDB taxonomy): Archaea > Thermoproteota > Methanomethylicia > Methanomethylicales > Methanomethylicaceae > JACTUC01. The sequence goes on along the minus strand of CAYZHK010000035.1, from coordinate 10,204 downwards.
ACTGATCACCGGGCCAAGCGGCTGCGGCAAGACAACATTCTGCAGGTGCCTCAATGGGCTCATACCCAACTCCTATGGCGGAACCTTCCAGGGCAAGGTCATCGTGGAGGGCAGCCCAACGACCAAGCGCCCAGTCTATGAGCTGGCCCAGAAGGTGGGGCTGGTCTTCCAGAACCCCGAAAACGAGCTCTTCTGCACCTCCGTGGAGAGGGAGGTCGCCTTCGGCCTTGAGAACCTGGCGATGCCGAGGGACGAGCTCAGGCCAAGGGTGGACGAGGCGCTCTCTCTGGTGGGCATATCGCACCTGAGGGACAAGTCGCCGGACGAACTCTCCGGGGGAGAGCAGCAGAAGGTAGCGGTGGCTGCCCTGCTGGCGATGAAGCCCCGGGTACTCGTGCTGGACGAGCCGACAGCAAACCTTGATCCGATGAGTGCAGCCTCGGTCATAGACATCCTCACGAGGATAAACAGGGAATCGGGCGTCACAGTGATCCTGGTGGAGCACCGCCTGGAGATGGCCGCCCCCCACGCCAACCGGTGCGTCATCTTCAGCGGAGGGAAGATAGTCCAGGACGCCCCCCCATCAGAGGTGCTCTACTCCGATGAGATGGAGAGCCTGGGGATAGGCATTCCCAAGGTCGTTCAGGTGGCCAAGAGGCTCCTCAGGGAGGGCAGGCTGGCCCGGAGGCCCCTCTCCTCAAAGGAGCTCAGCGATGCGGTCAGGGGATGCTGCCCTTGATAGCCTTCAAGGGCGTCTCCTACTCCTATCTGCCCGGGAGTACTATTCTCGATGACGTGAGCCTATTGATAGGTGATGGCGAACTGGTCGCCATACTGGGGGAGAACGGTGCGGGCAAGACAACGCTTGTGAAGCACATAAACGGCCTCCTGAAGCCCTCCAAGGGGACCGTGCTCATCAACGGAAAGGACACGAGGGAGAGCACCGTCGCCTCCACTGCCAAAAGCGTCGGGCTGGTCTTCCAGAACCCCGACCACCAGCTCTTCGCAGAAACTGTGGAGAAGGAATTGAGCTTCGCCCTTACCAACTTCGGCTTTTCACCCGAGGAGTCGCAGGAGAGAGTTAACTGGGCGATGCGCGAATTTTCCCTTGAGGGCTATAGGGAGAGGCCGCCATTCATGCTGAGCGGCGGGGAGAGAAAGAGGCTGGCCCTGGCTTCCGTCCTCTGCTACGGCCCCTCCATTGTCATCCTGGACGAGCCCACCACCGGTCAGGACAGCGGACAGAAGGATCGGCTCGCAACCCTCCTCAAGAAGCTGAACGGCGAGGGGAAGACCGTGATCATTGTGACCCACGACATGGAGTTCGTTGCGGACTTCATACCCCGCACCGTACTGCTGTCGGGAGGGCGCGTCCTCGCCGATGGCGCTACGGCCGAGATCCTCGCCCGGAAGGAGCTGCTGGACAGGGCCTCGCTGGTCCCCCCGCAGCTCATCGATGTCTGCTGGAGCCTTGGCGTCCAGCCATCGCTGCAGCTGGACGAAGTGGCCAGGAACGTGGAGCGACTGGTCGGAGGGGAGAGGCATTGAAGGTCCTCCAGGGATTCGACTACCGGCGGGGCACCTCAATAGTCCACAAGATGGACCCTCGGGCAAAGCTGGTCTACCTGATCCTCTTCAGCAGCTTGGCCGTCTATTTCCTCAGCCCCTACCTCCTCATCTTCCTCTTCCTCTCCTCCGTCCCCATGGTTGCCCTTGCGAGGATTGGCGGGAAATGGTCCCAGTCGATAAAGGGCTCGGCCTACTTCATAGTGATCATCTTCGTCATAAATTTCGCCGTCAACCTGATCCAGCAGCTCCCTCTGGTCGATGCCCTGACCCTCTCGATCGCAATGTCCTTCAGGTTCGTGGTCCTCATCTCCATCTTCTCGTCCTATTTCCTCACCACGTCCCCGGAGGACCTGACCCAGTCCATGGTACAGCTAAAGGTCCCCTACGACTATGCACTCACCTTCAACATGGCCATGCGCTTCGTCCCTACCCTCAGCAAGGAAGCCCAGATAATCATGGATGCCCAGAAGTCCCGGGGCCTGGAGATGGAAAAGGGGAGCTTCATTCAGAAGATAAGAAACTACATACCGGTCCTCGTCCCCCTCATAGTCAGCAGCTTCCGCAGGGCCGAGCTCGTTGCCGATGCCATGGAGTCTAGGGCCTTCGGGGCAACGAAGAAGAGGACTTCCCTCTACACCCTCCGTTTGGGGGATGTGGACTATGCCTTCCTCTGCATTGTTGTGACATCCTTTGCGGCTCTCCTGGTCTCTTCCCTCCTCATTGGATTCCGATGAACAAGCTTAAATCTGACAATCCTCCCCTTCAAGAATGTTCACTATGTCGACCCAGGAGTGTCTTGTCAAGAGATTCATGCAGGAGATGGCCTACTATGTCCTGTATGCGGCTAAGATCATCAAGGACGACGACGTGGAGAAGGGCATCAGCATGCTCCTCGAAAACCTTGAGAAGGGGAGAAAGATCCTTGTCCTGGGGGCAGGCAGGTCGGGGCTGGCGGCCCGGGCCTTTGCGATGAGGCTCATGCACATGGGTTTCAATGTCTATGTCTTCGGCGAGACCATAACCCCTGGAATGGGAGAGAATGACCTCGTCATCTCCATATCAGGCTCAGGTAGCACCAAGCTCATTGTCACAGCCTCCAACGCCGCCAAGGACGTCAAGGCCAAGATATTGGCCATAACCTCCCACAGCGAATCCCCCCTCGCCAAGGTGGCAGACCACAGCATAATCATCCCCGGCAGAACCAAGCTCGCTGCCGAGAAGGACTACACGGTGAGACAGATCCTGGGCGAGCATGAGCCCCTGGCACCACTGGGAACGCTCTTCGAGATAACCCTCAACGTCTTCCTGGACAGCCTTGTCGCCGAGCTGATGCAGCGCCTGGGCAAGACCGAGCAGGATCTCAGGAAGCGCCATGCCACGATAGAATGAGCCCCGGCTTCGGCAATATTTAAAAGACTATTTGCATTTCGCCTTAGTGATTGGTGAGGCGTTAGAAGTTGCCGAAGTATAAACAGACCGAAGAAATCATAAAACTCATGAGCAACAAGCTCAACGTCAGAAACTGCGGAACGCTGGCGCATGTAGACCACGGTAAGACGACCCTGTCCGACAGCCTCTTGGCTGGGGCAGGTCTCATCTCCCCCAAAATAGCTGCCCAGGCTCTCGCCCTCGACTATGTGGAGATCGAGCAGCTCAGGCAGATGACGGTCAAGGCGGCCAACGTGAGCCTTCTCCACGAGAGGAACGGGCAGAGCTACGTGATCAACCTCGTCGACACGCCAGGCCACGTCGACTTCACCGGCCACGTCACAAGGTCCCTCAGGGTCATGGACGGCGGCATCTGCGTGGTGGACAGCGTCGAGGGCCTGATGACCCAGACCGAGACGGTGCTCAGGCAGGGGATGGAGGAGAAGGTCAAGCCGCTCCTTTACATCAACAAGATCGACCGGCTCATTAAGGAGCTGAGGCTCTCCCCGCAGGAGGTCCAGGACAGGCTGATGAAGATCATCCGTGACTTCAATGCCATGATCGAGACCTACGCCGACCCTGAGTTCAAGGCTGCCTGGAAGGTCAACCCCAACAAGGGGCAGGTGGCCTTCGGCTCAGCCCTCCACAAGTGGGGCTTCACGTTGCCCATCATCGCTGCCAAGGGCATGAAATTCTCCGACATAATAGACGCCTACAACAAGGGGGAGATAGAGCGCCTCCAGAAGGAATTCCAGCTGGACGCCGCCATCCTCGACATGGTAGTCGACCACATACCCAACCCGGTCGATGCCCAGAAGTACAGGATCCCCAAGATCTGGAAGGGAGACCTTAACGGGCCGATGGGCCAGGCAATGGTCAACTGCGACGAGAAGGGCCCCCTGGTCATCTGTGTCAACAAGGTCATCGTTGACCCGCACGCGGGCCCCGTGGTAACGGGCAGGATCTTCTCAGGGACCCTCACCGAGGGCGAAGCCGTCTACGGCCTGATGTCCAAGGTCGAGGGTAGGACCCAACAGGTCAGCCTCTACATGGGGCCTGCCCGGGAGATCACGCCTTCCATGTCTGCCGGGAACATAGTCGCCATCCTCGGCCTCGAGGGCGTCAGGTCCGGCGAGACGCTGGTCCGTCCCCAGGACAAGGACAAGATGGCGCCCTTCGAGAAGATGAAGTACATCAGCGACCCGGTCGTGACAATGGCAATCGAGCCCAAGTACAGCCGCGACCTCCCCAAGCTCATCGACTCGCTCCACAAGATGGCCATCGAGGACCCGACCCTCTCGGTCAAGATCAACCAGGACACGGGCGAGTACCTCATCGCAGGAATGGGGAGCCTCCACCTGGAGATAGCCCTCTGGGACCTCAAGCAGAGGACAGGAGGGATCGAGATAACGACCACGCCCCCAATCGTGGTCTACCGGGAGAGCCTAACAAAGGCCGTGGGACCGCTGGAGGGCAAGTCCCCCAACAAGCACAACAGGCTTTACGTCAATGTCAGCCCGCTCAGCGAGCAGACTGTGAACCTGATCCAGAGCGGCAGGATCTACGAGGACATGGACACAAAGGAACGCGCCAGGATCCTCCGCGAGGAGGCGGGTTGGGAAACTGACGAGGCAAGGGGCATCTGGGCAATCGACCCCTTCATAAACGTCTTTGTGGATGCGACGAAGGGTCTCCAGTACATAAGGGAGATCAAGGATACCCTTGTCCAGGCATTCAGGCTGGACGTTGCCGAAGGCCCGCTGGCCCGCGAGCCGATAAGGGGGCTGAAGGTGACGCTCACTGATGCCAAGGTCCATGAGGACCCTGCCCACAGGGGACCTGCCCAAATCATGCCCGCCATAAGGGACGCCATCTTCTGTGGAGTCCTGTCCGGGAACCCCATACTCCTGGAGCCCATAATGAAGCTTGACATGAAGGTGCCGCAGGACTTTTTGGGGGGCGTGACCAGGATAGTGGCCGGCAAGAGGGGCAAGATTATATCCATGGACCAGGCGGGAGAAATAATGCGCCTGGTGGCCGAGATCCCCGTCTCTGAGACCTTCGACATGTCCGATCAGCTGCGGAGCGCGACCGCCGGTAAGGCCTTCTGGGGAACAGAGTTCGCCAGGTGGGCCTCAGTCCCATCAAGCATGTTCGCAGAGGCAGTCAAAAAGATCCGCGAGAGGAAGGGGCTCTCACCAGAACCGCCCAAGCCCGAAGAGTTCATGTCTGAGTAGTTCACATCCGGGGGGTTCTTTTTTCCCCACCATATTTTTATTAGCCGAATTGTCTTGGCAGTGATATGCATCGCCCGAGAGCCCACCTCATGGGCCTTGCGCTGGTCGTAGCGGCAGACCTCCTACGGAGCACGGTATTCGTTGCTTCGCAGGTCAGCCTGGAGCACATCAACCCCTACAACCTTGTCTACATGAGGTTCCTCTTCTCCTCCGTCCCGATCGCAATTGTGGCCGTGCTTTACAGGCAACATCTGGGCCTGAGGAGAGAACTCTCGAACCGATGGATCTGGGTGCTCGGCGCGGTCTATGCCATGGGATTCCTCTTTCAGTACATGGGCTAGGACATGACCAGCGCCTCGGACGCCACACTCCTCTCAAACCTAGCCCCCATCCTCATACCATTCCTTTCTGCAGTCGCCCTCCGGGACAGCCTCTCCCCGGCCAATGTGCTGGCCTCCGCAGTCTCGTTCATCGGCCTCTACTTCGTGGCAGGATTCAACCTGTCGGCAAGCCCGCTTTCCATCCTCGGCTACGCCCTGCTCCTCCTCACGTCGCTCAGCTATGCCCTCTTCACTGTCATGGGCAAGAAATACGGGAGCGCCGCCCTTGGAAGCTCCATGGCGATAATAGTTGTGATAACCGTCATCCTCTCCCCTGTGGCTGTCGTCTTCGGCGGCTTTGGCACAGTGCCAATGGCCGTGCCGCCGTTCATATGGCTTGCAGTCCTCTACTTGGCCATACCGTGCACGTTCGTGGCCATCATAATATACCTGAGGGGCCTCGCGATGGTTGGCGCGCCTGAGGCCGGTTTCCTCCTCCTCCTGCAGATCGTGGTCGGCCTGATCCTCTCGACAGCCCTCTTGGGCGAGACGCTCGATCCCAACAAAACACTCGGCGCAGCATTGATCGTGACCGGACTGCTGATAGGTCTGGCGGCAAACAGGAACTTCCCCCTGGGACCTAGGGCTGAACAGCAATAGATATAGGGTCGGATTTGGAATTTCTAGAGCGAGCGGTCGTGGTCTAGTCCGGTCTAGGATAAAAGCTTCCCAAGCTTTGGATCCCGGGTTCGAATCCCGGCGACCGCACCACTATCCGTCAATCCACATGATCGATCAGAAAAGGCCCAGGTGCCGGCCAACCTCATGGACAACCATGGACGCAACTACCCAGGCGTCCAGCGGCTCCCTGTAGATGGATACCTTCTCGTCGGCCAGCTCCAGGTCCTTCTTGGGGAGTTCTCCCCTCTGGAACCCACCTATTATGATAAGGGGCTTCTCCTCCTCGGCAACCTTCTTGGCGAAGGCCTCCGGCTTCCATGCCCTCCCCTTCTCGGTCAGGATTATTGTTCTGGAGGGGCCCAGCTGCTCCACCAGCTCGGCCAGGGTTCCCCTTGCTATCGTCATGAGCGGCTTCCCCCTTGGCGGGACCTTGCCCTCCTCGAAGAGCTGCTCTACCAGGCCGCAGAACCTGGCATAATTCCGTGGCAGCTTTGTCTTCGGATCTATGCTGATTATATGGTCCTGGTTGGTATGGACAAAGGCCCTCAGGAGGCCAGCCTTGTTCAGCGGCGCCTCCAGGAGGTTGAGCAGCGAGATGAAGGCAATGTCCGGCCTCCCCCGCCTGTCCCACTCCTCCAGGCCTTTCATGGCGGTGTAGTGGTATGAGATGTCCAGCAGGGTCTTGGAAGGCTCTTTCCCCCTCCTCTCTGCCATCTTCTTGACCGACGGATGGTCCACTAGCACCTTCGGGACCAGCTCGAGCGCAGAATCCGCCAGGACGACGTATATCATTGGACCATCAGGTGAGAATCCTTCTCTCTCCCTATAAATATCCCCCTGCCCCTATGATCTATCGTCAGAGCAGTGCCCAGGGTGGTGCAGCGAGCTGCCAGTAAACCCGATGGTCAAGGATCTAGCAATGCAGAGGATCGACGAGCTCATGGGCCTCGCCATCGAGACTGCACCGGAGGACCTCGAATTGGCCAACAGGTATGTCGAGATGGCCGCAAGGCTGGCAACCAGGCACAGGGTCAGGCTGCGGCCAGAATGGAGGCGGCTGGTGTGCCGGAAGTGCAGGGCGCTTCTCCTGCCTGGCAGAACATCCCGGGTCAGGACCAGGCAGAACCGGAGCCCGCATACCTCGGTCACCTGCCTGCGATGCGGCACCGTCAGGCGCTATGGTTACCGGAAGGGATGATCTGACCCCAAATACTGTTACATTTATGACCCATCATGGACAGAGTACAGTAGGGTGCCATGTCCGTTGGACATGCCTTTCAAAGGCTTCGCCATACTCTGCTCGTCACTGCAGTCCACAACAAAGCGACTCGAGAAATGCAGCAAAATTGCCGAGTTTCTCAGGTCCCTTTCCGGGGAAGAGGTTGGCCTGGCCGTCTCCTATCTTCTGGGCAGGCCCTTCCCGGAATCAGACGAGCGTGTGCTGGAACTGGGTGGAACCACATTGTGGCGGCTTCCGCCCCAGCGCCAGACGACCCTGCTCAGCGAGCCCCTCACAATCAAGGAAGTTGCACAATACTTCGACTCCATAGCGGGCGCCACGGGAAGCGGCTCCCGGGCAAAGAAGGAGGCGCTGATCGAAGGGCTGTTCGGGCGGGCATCAGGCAGTGAGGCTGAATATATTCTGCGCATTATCTCGGGGGAGATGCGCATCGGCGCAGTGGAGGGGGTCGTGATGGAGGCCATAGCCGATGCCTCTGGCATCGAACTGGAAACCATCCGGAGGTCCAACATGTTGCTCGGCAACCTTGGTGAGGTCGCTAAGCTCGCCATGTCGGAGGGTGAAGTAGTCCTCAGGGGGATGGGGCTCAGACTCTTCATGCCCATCAAGCCGATGCTGGCCGAGATGTCCTATAGCCTGGAGGAGGTCCTCGAGGAGCATGGGGGAACGACTGCCCTCGAGTACAAGTTCGATGGGGCCCGCATCCAGATCCACAAGAAAGGCAATGAGATAAAGGTCTACAGCCGCCGCCTGAGCGATGTCGCGCAGAGCCTGCCGGAGATCGTTGCCGTGGCCAGGAAGGAGATCCGGGCATCAGATGCCATCCTGGAAGGGGAAGCCATAGCGCTCGGCGAGGGGGGCAGGCCACTTCCGTTCCAGGACCTGATGAGGAGGTTCCGGAGAACCCAGGGGGTGGACGAGGCTCAGCAGAGGATCCCCCTCCGCCTTTACCTCTTTGACATCCTCCACAGGGACGGGATGGATCTGATCGGCATGCCCTATGGCAAACGCTGGCGCATCCTGCTCAGCACCGTGCCGCCACATCTGTTGGTGCCCCGCATAGTGACCGGATCGCCCCAGGAGGCCAGGCAATTCCTCGCGTCCTCCATTGCCGCCGGGCACGAGGGACTCATGGCGAAGGCCCTGGAGAGCACCTACTCGGTCGGAGTCCGCGGCAAGTCCTGGTTTAAGATTAAGCCCTATGAAACCCTTGACCTGGCCATAATCGCCGCTGAGTGGGGCTATGGCAGGCGGGAGGGGTGGCTCAGCAATTACTACCTCGCAGCTAGGGACGAAGCGACCGGCAAATTCGTGATGATGGGCAAGACCTTCAAGGGCTTCACCGATGAAGAATTCAAGTCAACAACCGCTCGGCTGCTCGCCACAAAAGTCCGGGAGGAGCGAAACACGGTCTACGTCAAGCCCTCCATTGTGGTTGAGGTAGCCTATAATGAAATCCAGAGGAGCAGGCAGTTCAGAGCAGGCTATTCCCTCAGGTTTGCCCGCATAGTCAGGATCCGGGAGGATAGGGCCCCATCCGAGGCCGACACGATTGAAAGGATCGCGAGGCTCTATGTGGGGCAGTTTGAAAAAAAGGGCAGGCTGAAGGAAGGGGCGGAAAAATGATGGAAGGGCTCGATCAGCAAGCGCCCTTCACGTTGGGCGGTATTCGAGCTGCCTGATTATCAGCCTGGACTGGTCCACATAGATCATTTGCAGGGAAGGAAGGTCCGCGCTCGGGAAGATCCTGGCCAATACATTCTTTGTCCCGTTCTCAATGAAGCTTGCGCAGGAATCAGTCAGCTGATAGGCATGGGTCACTCTACTGTCGCTTCCAAGGAATTCGCCCAGATAATACCATTTTTTCGCATCAAAGTTGTAGACTGCATACCAGTAGCTGGGGGCGCTTGTCGGGAAAAGCCCTGTGACTGAAAAGGTCAGTTGGGTTACGTTTTCCTCATATGCAACATTGCTGGCGCTGTACCAGAAGAGGGTTTCGAAAGAGTGTATGTATATGGCTTGCTCTTTCACTTCGAGGTAATCTAGCTTCACGTTGTCATTTCCCGTATTGGTCATGCTGATTATGAATTTCCATTCGCCATCGGGCCCCAGCACATCCTGTGAATTCACTTCCAAGGTCAAATTCCTGTAGCCAGAAACGGCAGGAGGGCTCGTCGCAAAAGCTATGCTAGATCCGTTAAATTTAACAAAACCAGTTCCCGATGTCACAAATTGATTCGAGGTCCAGTTATAGAACTGGAGGGTGCCATTCAGGGTGCTGTATCCGCTGTTCTGGAGGTCAAAGACGAAGGTCACTGTGAGCTTTGGATATTTCATATTGGGGGTGCTCCCATTGAAGATGGCGCTTAATTCATAAATACCGGTTCCTGGGTGCATGTTAAAATGCCAAACCATTGAAGATCCGAAGTTCCTTAAATCGTTTATATTTTCACCATGTGTAGTATATGCATTAGAATTAAAATCAAGCTCGTAGCCTGCTATTGGAAATGAGCCCACTGCGTCTGTCCAGTTGGTGGCAGGGAAACCAAAATATGAGCCATCGATGGAAGTGAGATTCTGCAGGTCCGAGGGGCTTGCGGGAATACCATCGATCGTCACGTCATTAACATTGTAAAGATAATCCACCTCAACTACTTTGGATCCGTTCGGGGCAGTGTATTCATGGGGTCCCTCGCCCAGCTCGTATGCCCCGCTGTAGAACCCGTAGA
>CAYZHK010000034.1:0-16190 GCA_964477685.1 uncultured Nitrososphaerota archaeon | reverse complement strand
AGGAGGCCGGTCATGACCTCGATGTCCTGGAAGATGGTGTTGGACTCGTCCTGGCTGTTGAAGGTCTCCACTTCGGTCCCCTCGATGGTGTGGAGTGTGTAGTAGTAGAGGTCCCTGATGGTGGGATGATCCTCGTGCTTGAGGGCCTCGTGGATGGCCCTGGCCAGCAGGCAGGTCTGCATGAAGGAGCGCACCCCGCCTATCTCGCCGAATTTCCGCTCGCTCATCCGCTCCCCAAGCGTCAGCATGTTGCGCTTCTCGTCGAAGACGGTGTTGGTGGCGGTCCTGACCGGTATCCTCATGACTGGCTGCTTCTGGTCGACTATTTCATCCGAGAGGGTCAGGAAGATCTGCTTCAGCTTCTTCTCGGCGCTGTCGAAGGTTTCCAGCGGCCTCAGCTTTGACGGGTCCTTTTTTTTGGCCATTCATAATCACCTCAGGAATGCGTCCAGCGTGTGCTGGCCCTTGGGCTCCTGCTCGGGCTTCTCCTTTGGTGGCGCCTTCGCCTCAGGCGCTGGAGCTGCAGGAGCTATTTTTGGCGCAATGGCTGGCTTGGCGGCTGCTTTCTCGGGCACCGCCGGGGCAGGTTTCTCCTCTGGCGCCGGGGCTGCAGGTTTTTCCTTCTTGAGCTTCTTGTGCTTCACGCTCTCAAGGAGGCCATCGAGGAGCTGCTGCTCCTCCTTCCCCGAGAGGACAGAGAGGTCCCGCGCCACTTCCTTGGCATAGATCTGGAAGATGCTCTGCCGGTGCATCTCGTGCTCCTGCCGCTGCCTGTGGGAAATGAAGTTGTAGATCAGGCGGCCCAGTGTCTGGAGGGCGAGCCTCAGCTGCTCCCTGATCTCCTCGTGGTAGGCGACTGCAAATTTGCCCGGAACGATGTAGGGGACCTTAGTTGATATGAGCGAGACGGCCAGGACCATCGGTGTAAAGGGCAGGTTCCCCTCGTCCTGGGAGAGCTTGTAGTTCCGCCAGTTAATCTCCTTGACCACCTTGTAGAGCAGGCAGTCCTTCGAGTCGTAGATCAGGGGGCACTTGTTCCCAAGCCTAATAACCTTGGACTTGAAGACGCCCTCCCTCACCCTGTCGCAGTCGCTGATGACGGACTGCCCACCGTAGGCGCATCCCACCTCAACCTGGAAGGGGACTCCCCGGTAGGACCAGGGCTCCCTTGCGGTGGCGGCTATGAACTCGGCGTCGGGGTATATTCTGAGCAGCGAGGCCCTAAGGGCATCCTCGCCGATGGGGCTGAGGACATCGAGGGGGGGCCGCATGATGTCGCCCCCTCGGGCGGCCTTTAGGAGTGCCTCGGCGTCGATTTCCTTGGGAGGGGTGGCGGAGAGTATCTTCGCGGACCTGAGAAGCTGGAGGGCCTTGCCGTCCGAGATCCTCACGAAGTGCCTGACCAGGAACTGCTTGGCAGTCTTGCAGCAGGTGTCGTTGGAACGCATCTCCAGAAGGGCACCGGGTTCCATGGAGAGGAGGTGGGGCTTTATCTCCCTCGGCTGGGGAGGGAGGGTTTCTGTGGCCCGCTTAAGGTGGATGGTTTTCGACTCCTGCTTGGTCGATTCCTTGACCTTGAATTTGAGGTCGGCATGGGGGTTTGCCAGGGAAAGCTCTCTGAGGAATGCCTCGACCCGGTAGGTATAGTCGCCCGCCACCATCAGCTCCACCCTTGTGCCGTGGGGCCTCTCGAAGGGGGCCTCTTCGGTCGATATGACCTGCGGCGCGTTCTTCTCGGTATCGATCTTGAGCGTCACCCTGTAGCCCATGGGGTCGCTCTCGGTCTTGGTGATGATGACAGCCGGCTCGAGAGAAGTGAGCTGGCCATAGATGATGGCGGCATGCACCCCAAGCCCCTGCTGTCCCCGCGACTGCTTGAACGAGAAGAACTTCGAGCCGTAGAGGACCTTGCCAAAGGCCTTTGCAACCTTCCCCCGAACAACGCCGCAGCCGTTGTCCTCCACCGAGACCCTGAAGATGGGGAAGGTCCTCACGCTCCCCTCCTTGGTCTTGTTGGTAACGACCTCATACTGCTTGGCGGTGGCCGTCAGCCTGACAGTGATCTCCGGGAGGACCCCCATGGCCTCGCAGGCGTCTAGGGAGTTGTCCGTGAGCTCCTTTATGGTCTGGACGAGGGCATGCTCCGGGTCCCCGAAGCCCAGCTGGCCGAGGTTCTGGCGGTAGTACTGGGCTGGGTTTACCGTCCGCATCTTCCTGGCTTCAGACTCTGCGACGGTGAGGGGGACGGCGCCTTCCGGCTGGGAACGCCGCCGCCGGGAGACCTTCTTCCGCCTCTTGGCCTTTGGGGTTTCCTTTGGAGTGGGCTGCTTGGGCTTGGCCTCTGCCTTCGCGACCTCTCCAATGGTCTCTGCCAAAGTAATTCCCCATCAGTAGCGGATGATGATAGCCCCGTCTGGGGCTGTTCTGCTTCCCCTTTAATAGAGCTTCTTTATTGGCTTGGCGGTCCTAGGCGCGGTTCAGTAGCCAGGGAGCTCCTCCAGCAGCATCCCCTCTATGATGAAGGGAGGCTTCCTGGCTATGACAGCCACTGCATCCTTCAGGTTGGAATCTCGCTCGGCAAATATCTCCACAACCGGGTCCCCCTTCTTGACGGCATAGCCCATCTTGGCGTAGAGCTTGACCCCTGCGCCCTTGTACCTCGGCGCGCCGGCGGCCCGGGCGATGTCGTTGATGGAGGAGTTGTAGATCCTGCTGACATAACCGTCCGCTGGCGAGGTTATCATATAGCGCTTCTCCCCCAGCTGGATGTCTTCGGGCTTGATGTCGGGGTTTCCTCCCTGCTGCGTTATGATCTCCCTCATCTTATTGTAGGCCGTGCCGCTCTTCAGGAGCTGCTTTGCCATATTCTGGCCTTCGCCCCTGTTGCTGACGCCCTTCATCTCGAAGAGCATGCCAGCGAGGGCAGTGGATTTCTCGATGAGGCTGTTGGGGCCCTTGCCCATCAGCGTCTCAAGCGCCTCCTTTGCCTCCAGGGCAGCCCCTACCGTGTGGCCTATGGGCTGGCCGCCATAGGTGATCCCGCACCTTACCTTGATCCCCAGGCGACTGCCCAGATCAATGAACTCATTCCCCAGCCTCCTTGCCTCCTCGAAGCTCTCCACCTTTGCACCCTGGCCGGTGGGCAGGTCGAGGACAAGGGAGTCGGTCCCGACGGCAAGCTTCTTAGCCATTATGGAGGCCTGCATCTGCGACTTGGGGTCTATGGAAAGGGGGTGCTCCACCTGTATGAAGAGGTCGTCCGCGGGGGCGAGGTTGAGGCACCCGCCCCACGTTATGTAGCCGCCGACCTTCTGGAGGGCGTGCTTCAGTTCCTCGACTGAGAACTCCACTGGCGCAAGCACCTCCATCGTGTCGGCGGTGCCTGAGGGGCTGGTTATGGCTCGGCTGCTGGTCTTCGGTATTTTGAGCCCGGCGGCGGCAACCAGGGGGACGATCAGCAGCGTGACCTTGTTCCCCGGCACGCCGCCGATGGAATGCTTGTCGACTATGGGCTCACCATAGTCGATGGTGTTGCCCGTCTCGACTATGGATCGGGTGAGGTCCTCCACCTCGCCCATCGTCAGCCCGAGGTACTGCTGGGCCATGAGGAAGGCGGCGATCTCCAGCTGGCTCAGGGAGTGGGAGATAGTATCCTTCACAATGCTCAGCAGCTCAGATTTATTCAGCGTTTCGCCCTTCATCTTCCTCTTGATGTACTCCACCGATGGCGGGGTCTGGGCTATGCTGAGGTCAATCTGGTCCCCCTCCTTGACCGGGAAGTCGGTCAGGAGATCCTTGTAGACACCAATCGCCCCTGGGCTGACCATAAGGTCGGATATGTCTACAAGGGCTGTGATGTTGAGGCCGTCCTTAAGCAGCTTGACCCTGTCCCCAATACTCAGCATCAGCTCCTGGGCATCATTAGCGTTTATGATTATGCTCTTCTCGCCTGTTTCGATGTCTATGATCTTTGCAGTAAACTTGGGCATATTACCACTGGGTAGAGATACGCAGCTGGGATTAATAAAAAAATCTGGGGTTTGGCGCGGCTCAGTCTCCGGAGAGTCGCTTTTCGCCCCATTTCTTCAACGCTGCGGCCAGTTCCCTGTGGGTCAGGGCGTATTCATCCAGGGGGATGGCCTTCATTGAGGCGTCGATGGCCTGCTTCATTGCGGTGGCACCCGCCCTTGTCCCCTGCGGGTGGCCGTGTATACCGCCTCCGGCATTGATGACAAAGTCGACGCCGAAGAAGGCGAAGTTGGCGGGGACGAAGCCAGGGTGTATTCCACCAGAGGCCACCGGGAACGTGGGCCTGAGGCCGTGCCATTCATTCTTCAGGGAGGCCAATATGCTGGAGAGCTCCTGCTCCCGCTCCTCTTCGCTTCCCATCTTGCCGGCGCCGGAGCCGGTGTGGAGCTGGTCCCCTCCCAGCATCCTGGCGATCTTCGCGATGGGCAGCATTGAGATGCCGTGCTTGGGGTTCCTTGTGAAGGCGGCATGCATGGCCCTGTGCATGTGTATCGGGACCTTGAAGTCATACTCCCTGAGGAACCACTCCACCGTGGGAAGACCCAGTATCAAAATGTCGAGCATCAGGGTGTTGGCCCCGCTGTCGATGGCAGTCTCGGCCAGCTTGACCATCTTGTTGGGTGCCCCGGTGATGTTGGTGGCGAAGAGCGCTGTCCTCCCCATCTCGGACTTTGCCCGGTCCAGGGCGCCCATGACCTTGGAGACCCTTGCCTCTAGCCGGCAGAAGGCCTGGTTAACCAGTGTCTCGTCGTCCTTGATGAAGTCGACGCCGCCCATGGCGGCCTCATAGCAGACGGCAGCGGTCTGGTCAGGGTCGAGTCCCACCTTGGGCTTGACTATGGTCCCAAGATGAGGCCTGGGCCTGCTCTCGGTCCCGACCATCCTCCGGACGCCAGGGATGCCGAAGCGCGGGCCAGGGAATTGATCGACCACCGCCTTCGGGAATTCAACATCGAGGAGGCGGACATTCCTTATGGCCGAAAGGCCGAAGAGGTTGCCGGCGACCATGCTCAAAATGTTGGCTATGCCGCTGGTCTCCACATCGAACAGCTCCAGCGGGTAAGCGATGTGCACAAGGCCGCTCCCGCCCTTCCCCTCCTTCTTGAATAGGCGCGCAGGTAGCCTGCTTCTCACCCAATCATTGGTGGTTCCGATCTCGGTCCATGTGCCTATGGATTCCTCTGTGGCGATGGCTATGCCCGCCGACTCAAGGCCCATGGGGCTCTCGACAAAGTACTTTGCCGTAATGAACTTGTCGGGATCTATGGCCTCCGGCCTTGCAAGAAAGATATCGTCCATGTATATGCCCATCTTGGTCCTGGCTTTTCTCACTCCTTTTTCTGGCCTTGCCAAATCACTCATCCTCCTGAACGAAGGTTTTTCCCAGATGCTCCTCCCCGATGGACCAGCCGAACTCCTCCATCAGGACGAGCACCGCTGCCTGGGGTGATATTATGCCCCTCTCAGTTATGATTATATCGATATACTCGGGCGGCGTAACGTCGAAGGCGGGGTTTGCCACGCTGACGCCCTTGAGGCCTCTGAGGGCCTCAGGGGGGATGACCTCGCTGGGTGACCTCTGCTCAATCTCCACCAGCTCCCCCAGGATCGTGCTGGGGCTGAACTTGTAGGTCTCTGCGCCAACAAAGACCCTGACCCGGGCCTCCTTCGCGGCCAGCGCGATCTGTGAGGTGCCTATCTTGTTCACCACCGCCCCGTTGGACGTGACGACATCGGCCCCCACCACCACCTTGTCCACCTTTGGCATGAAGTAGCGGGCGGCAGAGTCTATTATCAGGGTGACGGGAATGCCCGCATCCGAGAGGACCTTGGCGGTGAGCCTCCCCTGGAAGCGGGGGCGGGTCTCGGTTGCTATGACCCTGAATTCCTTGCCCTCCTCATGGGCATGGGTGAGGATGTCCAGAGCCACTGAGCTGTTGCAGTGGGTCATTATAAGGTCGCCGCTGACGATGCGCTTGGCGCCCATCTCAGCTATCTTTGCGACCGCCTCGAGGGATGACAGCTTGAAGGCGCTGGCGGATTTTAGAGTCATTTCCTTCAGCCCCGACACCGCTACGCCATCCTGGTGGGCCTTCTCGACCCGGTGCATCACGTAGCGGAGTGCGTTGGGCAGCGAGACTGCGGTAGGGCGCGTGGAGATCAGCTGGTGGTAGGCGCTGCCCAGCTCCTCCATGTACGCCGAGGCGGCCTTCGCCTTGGACGCCCTGGCGACGGTCGCCAGCCCATCCACAGCCGCCCGGCCTATCTCGGCAGCTCCCCTGATCTTCATGGTTTTTATGTCTTCGGCCAGTTTGTTGAGGTCCCTTGGGGGCAAGTTGAATCACCATGGTGCGCGCGATACTGTGATCTACAAACATCCCTAGATTAAGTTTGGGTTTAGCCCTTCCATGGAGGGTAAATTGGCGCCAATTGCTCGGGTTAAATTGAAACGAGCACTTTCCCCATCGCTTCGAGGAGGAGGTCGGCATCCTCCTTCGTTATGATTAGTGGGGGTAATACTCTGACAACGTTCTTTCTTATGCCACCGGTTCCAACGATTATCCCTTTTCTGAAGAGCGCATCCTTGACTTTATTCGCTTCATCCTTGGCAGGCTTCTTCGTTCTTCTATCTGTTACCAACTCTATCCCTATCATCAACCCCTTGCCGCGTACCTCCCCCACCTTTGGGGCTCCTTCGGCAATCGCCTTCAAGCCCTTCAATAAATATGCCCCGATCTTCTGGGAATTGATGACAAGCCTCTCTTCTTTCATAACCCTGATGCCGGCTAACCCGGCCGCACAGCAGATTGGGTTTGCCGAGAATGTTGTAGCGTGGTCGCCTGCCGACCAAGCTGAGTTGACTTCGTCAGTCGTCACAGTTCCTGCAAGAGGTAGGCCTCCGCCAAGCGCCTTACCCAGCGACAATATATCCGGCATTATCCCCTCATATTCGCAGGCAAACATTTTACCTGTCCTACCAAAACCCGTCTGCACCTCATCTACCCCGAAGGGTATAGAGGCCTCTTTGCAGATCTTTGCGACCCTCCTGAGGTAACCTTCCGGGGGCACGATAACACCTCCCTCTCCCAGCACTGGCTCTATTATGACACATGCGATGTTCTCTGGCCCATGATGGTAGTTCACCAAGTCGTCAATCTTATTCGCACATTCAAGGCCGCATGAAGACGGGTCCAATTTGCAACGGTAACAATATGGCGATGGCGCCTGGATTACACCGGGATAGTCAGCAAATCCCCCCATCCACCGTTTGTAGGTTGACTCGCCAGTCAACGATAGGGTCAAGCCCCCCCTTCCATGAAAAGCATGGTCAAGTACAATAATGTGAGATCCTGGTTTGCCCTTTATGATGGCGAATTTCTTGGCCAGCTTCACCATCGCCTCGACCGCCTCATTACCGCTGTTGCAGAAGTAGACTTTACTTAGGTTATTTGGGGTGACCGAGAGGACCTCCTCTGCAAGGTCAACCATCGGTAGGTTGTGCCAGAGTGCATGCCCAAGCACCCCTACCTGCTCCTGTACCGCCTTCACGATCTTCGGATGGCAATACCCTGTGTTGTTGACCGCTATCCCAGCAAAGAAGTCGGTGTATTCATTTCCAGCTAAATCCTTGAGCTTGATTCCTTTCCCGCTGACAAATGGTGTCTGGAAGAGGTTTGGATAACATCCCTGAAGGCTTCTTTGCCTTCTCTTCGCATATTCTTCAGAGCTCACCCATTTCATCTCCTTATACCAGCTTACCGTAGAGCCCGCAGTATCTTCAGGGGATATTTGCCGTGTGTCTCCGCAGCGTGCATCATCGCTTTGCAGTTCGTGAGGGGAGTATTTATTGCAACGCTGCATCCAGGTATGAGCGCGAATCCCTCAGGCTGCTCGGGGGTCGTTCCCTCTCTGATGGCCCGCCGCGCATCGTTAATGACATCTTCAGGTGTGCCCATCAGGAGTGCCCCCGCCGGGTCTATATTGCCTGCTATGGCCTTATGATTCATCAGGCCCAGCACAGCCTTATACTTCCCCAGGTTTGCGAGGTTCGAGGGCCAATAGAAGTCTGCATCGAGCAACGGAAGAATCCTAATATCTGGACATCCGAGACCGCAGTCATGGGTGTAGACATAGGCGCCCTGCCTCTTCCATTCCCTGAGTGGCCAGTACCACCAACTAAAGAGGAAACCCTTCACAAAATCCGCCGACAGGTACTCTCGCACTCCCAAGACCTCGGATTGATCTATCATGTCAGCTCCAGAGTTGATCAGCGCTTTCCCCCATTCGACGGCTGTCTTTCCGACTATATTGAGAAGCTTCCGGCTGACATCTGGCCTTATCTTAAGGTCTGCGAGGGTGTTCTCTACCCCCCTGACCTGCAACAGCATATTGCCAACACCGTTCACCCATGCGGCTACGGGCACATTTCTCTTCCTATACTCCTCAGCAAGGAGCTCCACAGTCCTCAGCATCAGAGGCAATTTACCATCTCTGAGTGGATCAGGGACTCTGAGCTTATCAACGTCCTCTGGCTGGGGTGCAGCCGGCTTGGAGAGCATCGGATACGTATCTTCAGGGTACTTCAGGACGGACCCGAGCGCTTCAGCCTCAAGTGAGCAAGATTGCCCCATCTCGACATTGTCCCAACCGATGGCATCATATGTTGTCTTTATCACCTTGAAGGCAAGGTCTCCCATCTCGGCGCAGAAGTCCTTTACCGAGACGCCCATGAGTTCTTTTCCAAGGGCAGCTGTTGTGGTCCCGTCTATGACTGGAATCCTGTCGACGCCTTCAAGCTTGATAAAGGCAGAGATTCGGTCCTTTGGTGTCATGTTTGAGATCGCCATACTGGACGCCCACAATTCATAACTACCATCGGCTAAATTTAAATACCTTGGTAATACTTTTTAGATAGTGTAATTTTTTTGGGGGCAATTCTATTCTAGGTTATACTGGCAATGTTCTCCGAATAAATCTTAGTAAATTATGCTGCAAAATGGAAGAGCTGAAGCCAGAATTTGCCCTTGACTATATCGGGGGCAAAGGGTTCGGTGTGAAGGTCCTGCTCGATGAGCTGCCAGCGGGAGTCGACCCGCTTGGTCCTGAGAACAAGCTGGTCCTCGCCGTTGGCCCCTTCACAGCGACCTCGATACCAACTTCGGGGCGCTACGGCCTCTTCTTTCGCTCCCCACTGACAGGTTTTTTTGGTGAATCGTACTCTGGGGGCTTTTTTGGTCCCGAGATAAAGAAGTCGGGATACGACATGGTCATCATAGAAGGCAGGGCACCTAGACCCGTGTACCTCCATATCAAAGACAATGAGGTAAATTTCAAGGATGCTTCTGAGCTGTGGGGGAAGGATACTCATGAGACCGAGGACCTGATTAAGTATGAACTCGGTTCTAAGAAGGCTAGGGTGGCCACCATCGGGCCAGCCGGTGAACATCTTGTAAAATTTGCGTGCATCTGCAACGACTATTGGCGGCAGGCTGGGAGGTGCGGTGGAGGAGCTGTCATGGGCTCGAAGAACCTGAAGGCAATAGCAGCTGAAGGGTCTAAGCGACCACAGATCGCAGACGAAGAGGGGCTAAGGAGGATGGTCGCTGAGATGGTAAAGAAGATACCAAAAGACCTCCCACTAACTGTCAATGGGACCCTGGGAAGGGTCGACCAACAGAACAGCTTGGGCACATTCCCCACCCGCTATTGGCGTGAGGGCTCTTACGATAGGCACAAGGAGATCAATGCCTCTGCCATGCGAGAGAAGATATGGGTCAGGAATGTCGGCTGTTACAACTGCATGCTGACCTGCGGGAAGCACTGCGTTGTAAGGGAGGGGGAGTTCTCAGGTGTGGAAGTCGAGGGCCCCGAGTACGAGACCGTCTATTGCTTCGGCGGGCTCTGCATGATACCTGACATCAGAGCGATTGCAAAGATTAACGATGTCTGCGATAGGCTTGGCATCGACACAATGAGCGGGGGAAATGTCATAGCCCTTGCGATGGAGGCGGGCGCCATGGGGAAGCTCAAGGATGCACCTGTTCATTATGGCAATGTCCACGAGACATTGGCCCTATGCGAGGATATCGCCTATAAGCGGAGGTTGGGCAAGCTCCTCTCCGAGGGGATAAGGCCAGCAGTAAAGGCCCTAGGCATGGCGGATGAGGCCATCCATGTGAAGGGACTCGAACCAGCTGGGTACGATCCCCGTGGCCTCAAGGGCATGGGTCTTGGGTATGCAGTCTCAACCAGGGGAGGGTGTCACCTCAGGTCCGTCGCTTACCACTATGAATCGGTTGGTGCAATCGACAGATTCACGTCCCAGGGAAAGGCTGAATTTGTAGTCAATATGGAGAACAGGGTGGCGATCATAGACTCTGCCATCGTCTGCGTCTTTGCAAGAGACCTCTTCTTCATGTGGGAGGAGCTATGCAAGATGTATGAATTGGTCACAGGCAGAAGGACGACAAAGGATGAGCTCTCGATGAAGGCGAACAGGGTAATCACAGCCGCAAGGTGCTTCAACCTCAGGGAAGGTCTGACCCGGAAGGATGATCTTCTCCCCCAGCGTTTCATGAACGAGCCACTGCCGGAGGGGAAGAGTAAGGGCAGCCTTATAACGCCTAAGGAGATGAACAGGATGCTGGATGAGTATTATGCCCTCAGGGGATGGACGAAGGAAGGGATACCGAAGGATAATCAATAGATGCAGTGCTCGGCCGCCGCTATTGGCTTGCTGCATTTTTCCGAGCCCGGATTTGAGAGAGCAGTAGGTCAGCTTGCAGCGCTTTGCCATAAGGGAGGATTCCCAGTCGCTTGAGGTCGCTCACCCTCGTCTGATTCCTTATGAAAGATGCGAACGCCCCTGCGCCCTCCACATCACCAACCATCTGACAGCCAACAATTTTACCACCTCTGGTTGTGAGGCGGATCGAGCCATCCCGGCCCGGCAAATTTAATTTATGGCCTGTGAGTGAGCCCATGGTCACAAAACTATTCCCAAACACCTCGATTACATTGCTGGGGAGTGTCCCGGCATAGGTCGCTGACTCACCGATCATGTTAATCGCAGCCACTTTCCCCTCCTCAGCTGCAGGCGGCCAGAGGGCCATCACCCCGCGCTTGCCTGTGGTTATATCGAGTGTCTCTACGCAATCCCCAGCGGCATAGATGCCAGGGACGGTTGTCTGCATGCAGTCATCGACGGCTATACCGCCTGTCCTTCCCAGCCCTATGGCCCCATTATTGAGGGGGGGAAAACTTGGCTTCACCCCCATCGCGGCAACTATGCAGTCATAGCTAACCTCCTCATCTCCGACAAGGGCCTTTTTATCTGAGCTGCAGGAGTTAAATTCACACGATCCCACAATCTTGACGCCGTTTGCCACAAGCTGGCAGTTGATCTCACCACATAGATCATCGTCAAAAAGCCTCCTCAGAACCCTTGACCTGCAGATTACTATAACTTCAACACCTCTCCTCCTCAATGCGACTGCCGCCTTGATGGCTATCGCCCCAGCGCCATAGATTATGACCCTCTCCTTGGCACACCGTATGATGCCCTCTGCATCCTCAAGTGTCCTAAGTGCGAAGACCCTGTCCTTTCTCAACAGGTCCGGCGTCAGAATGGGTTTGGCGCCAGTCGCTATTAAAAGCCTCTCAAAGGAGAGGGACTTGCCATTTGCCAATATAACTGAATTGTCCCGATGGTCAATTCTGATGGCCTCACTATTGAGCATCAGTTCGATCCCGTTCTCCTCAACATAGCTTCTATCCCACAGGAACAGCTCATCTTTTGAGATACTCCCCTCAATATACTCCGGCAGTGCCACAGGGGATATTGGCATGTTATTTTCCCTGCTAACAACAGTAAGCTCAGCCTCCTTTCTACGTTCCCGTATCTTCTCTGCAGCGCTGATGCCTGCGGCCCCAGCCCCGAGTATGAGGTACCTTGCCTTTGCCGTTTCAGTCATCCCCGCTTCGAATCCTCAATGGACCAAGCCTGGGCCAGCCTGATGCCCCTCACGACGGTAGATGATCTTTCTGTGGTCTCAAATTTCAGCGCCTCTGCCGTACAGGCGGAGACGCAGGCTGGCTTCTCGTTCTTGGCAAGCCTCCTTTGGCAGAGATCACATTTTACCATCTTGCCTTTCGCCCCGAATTGAGGAGCCCCGAATGGGCATGCTATGAGGCACATCTTGCACCCGATGCATCGATCTTGGTCTACCATGACAGAGCCCGTCCTGCTATCTCTCTTGAGGGCCTTGGATGGACAAGCAGTGATGCAAGGGGCATCGCTGCAATGGGCACATGCCATAGGGGCAGAGATCCTCTGTATCCGGCCGTTTACAACCCGCTCAAGCCTTATAACTCTGATAAGCCTTGGACCGGTGTCCAGGGAATGCTCAAGCTTACAAGCTACCTCGCAGGCATAACACTCGATGCACCTGTCAATATCAACATGCACAACCGGAAGCTTATTCTCTGCCGTCATGGTGAGTCTCCTTTCCTGACCTCAACCATGCAGCAACCGTACGCCCCACTCTGGCCATCCTTTGTTCCTGCCCTGCTATAGTCGTTCATTCTGAACACTGAGTCGCCAAGCTTCCTGGGCCCTCCAGCCCCTATCTTGGTAAGGACATTGGGGCAGCCGCCATCCTTGACCCACCACCCATTGTAAACGCTGACAGTCCCCACCCTAATAGTGGGAGTCACCCTCGCCATGAGGCGCAGGGTACCCCTATCGTTGAAGACCGTGACGGAGTCTCCCTCGGATATCCTCCGCTTCCTGGCATCGAATGGGTTAATCTCCACTGAGGGTTCCCCTTCAATCTCCCTCATGCAAGGAAGGTTAATGAATTGCTAGTGGGTCCTCATTGGCGAGAGAGGGGAGATCATGATTAACGGGTACCTCTGCTTCAGGTCAGGTCTGCTCTCTGGGCTTTCATCAGGCTCAACGTAGTGCGGAAGCGGATTCCAGTCACCCTCCTTCCCCTTTCCATAGGAAGCGATCTCATTGGAGACGAACTCCATCTTGCCTGATGGAGTTTGGAAGATGCCATCTTTGAATGGAACCTCTGGCCTTCTATCCTCAGGCATCCTGTAGGGCTTGGCTGGGTTGATGATGCTCTCTAGGGGGAATCCCTCAGGCACGATCATTCTAGCCCAGTCCAACCATGTCCACCCCTCTGGAAAGTAATTACCAAAGCCCACTCTCCTGCCCAGCTCGACCCAGATGTCAATGTCTGGCCTCGCCTCGTGGAGTGGGGCTATGACAGGTATAGCAGCCTGCAAGTATCTGTGCCCATATGGTGGGACAAGGTTATACTGCTCGAAGAATGTGCATGCCGGTAGGACGAAATCAGCATAATCAGCAGTATCTGTCATAAACTGGTCAATGACCACAAGGAGGTCGAGGCGCCTAAGGGCCCTTTTGGTGTCCTCCACATTCATCAATTGGGGCATTGGGTTCCCCCGCCAGCATATGACAGCCCTAATCGGGGGGTCTCTCGCTCTGAGAACGGCCCTATTGAAACCTGTTATACAGACTAGGCGCCGATCTCGTCTGATGTCTGCTCCATCTGGGAATGAGACTCTGGTTGCATTGGTGGTAAGGAAATGGTCAGCGCTCTTGTCCAAGAAGTAACAGCATGCCCCCGGTCTTCCGAGGTTCCCAGTCACGCCAGCAAGGCAGGCTATCGCACGAACAGCGTTGTGCGAATTCGTGTATCTATTCAAGCCCATCCCAAGCTGCATGATGGTGTCCTTCTCGGCGATCAACTTCGCGACAGCCTGGATGCCCTCCTTTGGCACCCCGGTGACTTTCGATGCCTTTTCCACCGGCCACTCATCGACAAGTTTCTTGTACTCCTTGAAGCCAAAAGTGTGGTTCCTGATGAAATCCGAATCCTCACCGTTTATTTTCAGGATGTGGTTCGCCACCCCAAGAGCGAGTGCGCCGTCGGTCCCCGGCCGAGGCTGAAGGCAGAAATCGGCCTTGGAGCCCAATGGGGTGACGATGGGGTCGATGACCACAAGCTTAGCGCCCCGCTCCATTGCCCTGAATATGAAAGGCACGATATGGGCATGGGTCGTCTCCGGCCTATGCCCCCAAATGACGATGCACTCAGTATGCTCACACCAGACTTCATCGGGGACTGATTGGAGGGAGCCATAAGTATAGAGAAAGCCCGCATACTCGCTCGCATCGCAGAAAGTTCCTCCAAGCGCCGTCGCCCCAAATAGGTTTAGGAATCTGGCTGCCACCAGAGGAGCCACTATATCCCGGTGGCCACCATATCTATACTCAATGAGCGTTTCTCCACCATACTTACTCCGGAGGGCCTTGAGGCGTGAGGCAATCTCTCCCATCGCCTCATCCCAACTGACCCTAATCATCTTGCCCTTGCCCCGCTCTCCCACCCTCTTCAGCGGGTATTTTAGCCGTTCAGGGCTGTAGGTCCTACTCAGGTAGGAGTACCCCTTCGCACATAGGTGACCCCTAGTTATGGGGTGGTCGGGGTCGCCATCTATCCTGGTTATCTTGCCATCTTGAACTGTGGCAACAATGGAACATGTGTCGAAACAATTCCTAGGACATACAGTCTTTATCCTGATAGGGGCATTGGAGCTCAAGGCGAATACACAACAAGATATGGGTAGCGCAAATATTTTAAGACGACCATAATCACGCGGAGGCATGGGGCATGCAATTAATTAATTCGCCATTAGTGCTTAATTGATGCCAATACCTCGTCACATTTCAGCAATGTCTGGACAGCCTCACTTGCGGAGATGATTGCCTGTCTCTTCAGTGCCAATGGTTCTATGAGCCCAGCCCTAAATGCATCAACTACACCACCATGTCTGAGATTCAGACATGCTCCTGCACGCCCGAGGTTGTGGGCAGAGATGAGAGCGCCTATGGCCTTGACCGGATCCAACCCTGCATTCTCCGCGAGTGCGTGGCTTGTGGCCATTAGTGCCTCGCCGAAAGCATCTATCGCCAGCCTCTCCCGCGTACGGATCGGTTTCGCTGCCTCCTTCAGGGCGGATCTCAGCTCGGCATCAACGGCTCCACCCCCTGCCACGACTCTTCTTTCGTCCAAGAAATGAGAGACAAGTCGGATCGAGGTCTTGACTGCGGCAATGTCTTCGTCCAGCAGAACCTTGTTTCCCCTCCTGAGCACGATGCTTGAAGTTCCCCTTGCCATCCCCCCCAGCACCATGCCTCCCTTAGCCTTGCCCTTCCACTCTATCTTTTCAGCCATTCCCAGGTCCGATTGCGAAAGGTCTGAGAATGAAACTAGCTTCCCTGCTGTAGCCCTTTCCACCATCCTGATCTCTTCGTCCTTGAGGTTTTTCACAGCCAAGATGCCTTCGTGTGCGAGCTTTCGCTCGACCTGGTCGTCAATGCCGCCCCTGCAGGCTATGAAATTTGCTTGCATCTCCTCAAGCTTCGCCACGAACTCGTCCAGTATGGACGTTTCCTCCTCCACCATCCTTGCCAGAGAATCCGGACGGGGGAGCACAACCGTAATATCGTAGGGAAAATCTTCCAGCTCAAGCGAGTTCACTATGGCGACCCTTGCGGAATCCAGGTGATTTGGCATCCCGGCAGTTGCTGGTGCGCTGTCGAGCAGTATGCCATCAATCAGCTCTGCTCTCCTGTCAAAGCCAGCCGCCAGTCCAACAATATTGATGGATTGGACATCAATGGCACCGAGTACTGTCAGGTTTCCCCCTGCCCTGAAGATCGCTTCTGTCAATAGGCGGGCGAGTTGTGGTATGCCTTTCCTGTTGAGCTTGGTCATTAGAGAGGTCCGTATGATTCTTTCCACAGTGCTACGGTCCGCTATGGCAGTCCTTGAAACCCTTTTGAGGTAATCTAAGCATGCATCAGTGGCCATCCCATAGCCCTCAATGACCTTATTAGGATGGAGTCCACTTGAGACGAGTTTGGCCGCATGGCTCATGAGACTGCCAGCTAAAACAATTGCCGAACTGATGCCATCCCCGCATGTGCTTTGCATTGATGAAGCGATCTCCAGCGCAATCCTACCGGCAGCAGAGCTGCCTGATAGAGCAGATGCGATAGAAAACCCATCCTTGGTGAAGGAGGCTCTCACAACTGGCGTTGAGCCATATAAAATCATCAACGA